>MGTI01000111.1:8220-32921 GCA_001799365.1 Desulfobacterales bacterium GWB2_56_26
GCAGGAGCAGGTAGTCGATCCCTTTGGTCCAGTTCCTGGCCGGCGGCAGATTCGCCGTATAGGTGCCCCTGCCTACTTCGGTCATCGGCAGAAAGAGATATTCTTTCGCGGTCATCATTTTGAAATAAAGACGTAATTCGGCAAGCTCCGCCGGTTCTTCGAAGGTGACGCTCACCGGCACGCTCCGGCCGGCGGTGACCGAGTATATCGGGGTATGGTCGGGGGAGGACGGCGGCGGTTCACCTGCCGCCGCAAGCGATACCGAGGAAACAATACAGAATAATAACAATGTCGGCCACAATGGCGAGTTCATGAGGATCTCCCGGCGGGGATGCACCCGCCGGGATTTGCTTTGTAAGCCTTTAAGTCTACGGCAGTTCCTGTCTGATCCGGCTGATGATCGCCTGATCCCATTCCTTCTGTTTGGCAATGCCGGTAGGCCGCAGGGCGGTTCTGGTGAGGACCAGGGTGCTGTTTTTGTCTCTTGCCTGGAACCAGACGCCGACCAGTTCGCTTTCATTTTTCTCGACCGTTTCGCCGGGCTTCAAATGGACCGCCTCAAAATATTCGGGACTTTCCTTGGTTATGGCAAAACCGAGATGGGTGAGAGCATTGCGGGTGGCGGTCTGCACCTCGCTCAGCGGAAACTGAAAAACGCTGCCGGTATTCGGCGCCGGCTGGACGGGCACATGATCCGCACAGCCGACCAGGCTGAGAAGACCGAAAAGCAACAGGACTGACAGAATTTTTTTCTTCCACGGACCGATCATACATTCCTCCTCTCGGATTTGGCTGATTTTTTACTGCTCCTCCGGACCTTTGCAGTCGTGGCCCCGGGAATGGTTGCGACAACTTGTTAATGATTGAATATAAACGATATCTACGATATCTCCACATTCTAGCACAGGGGGCGAGGGGAAAGCAAACCGGTACCACTGGAGAATTATCGATTAAATATAGGCAATGTTCTTTTTAATACGCTTCCAGATCGACTTCCATGAAATTGAACCACATGCCGTTGTGCAGGGCGTGGTCGAGCTCGATCTGGACGACGTCGACATGGCGGTCTTCAATCACGACGAATTTGTCGAAGATGGCCCGGATCTCGCCTTCGCTCTTGTCGCGGGCGTCCCGGTAGAAGGCGGAGGTCTCTTTTTCGAGCTTCAAGGCGCTGCCGAGGACCGTTTTGATGTCGCCCAGCATCCTCTCCGGGATCCTTGCCCGCATCTTCGCGAGGTTCGCTTCGATTTCGGTGCGGGCGGGAATGGCTGTCACCAGCCGGTCAAGATCGATGGTCATCTTCTGCCGCAACTGGTCCAGGCTGTACAGGAGAAATTCGACGTGGGACTGTTCGTCCCTGGCCAGCGCCCGGAAAATCGCTTTGCCGCGTTCGTCGTCGACCGTTTGCTCAGCCGTGCGATACAGGTCCCGGATCTTTTCTTCGTATTGCAGGGCGGTATTGAATTTCTGCAGTGAATCCATTGGGGTCTCTCCCTTTTCTTGGTTGATGGTCGGCACCTCCCTACATTCAGCCATACACCCGGTCGATGCAGTTTGCCAGATCGTCGGCGAATTCCGCCACCGAGTCGTAGATCACCGGGGTGCCGACACTGAAATGGAGGAGGATGTCGTTAAAGCATTTGGGCAGGCTCGGATAGAGCTTGCCCAGGTTGAAGATGCGGTCGCGGGACAGCAGGGCGAGGTCGTCGACATGCAGGGTGGCCAGGACCTTTTCCCCCAGCTCCGGATCTTCCAGGACATCGACGGGACGAAAATTTCTGCGCCCGAGGATGAAGAGCAGGATATTGCCGAGACCGATCAGGTCGAGGGCGAACGGACGCTCCGGCAGGTAGAAGTCGTAGTCGAAATCGATCCAGCGATACTCTCCGTCCGCGCCGTCGACAATGATGTGGTCCCGGCGGATATCCCCATGTTTTAAGCCGTGATTGTGGAGATGGATGATGGCTTCCACCGACTTTTGGAAGCGGCGGAGAATGCCCTCCACATGGTTTGCCAGATATCTCTCGTAGTCGCAGGCAATCCGGCCGATTGTGGTGTCGAGGCGGTTGCCCTGGATGACATCGAGAATCCGCACCAGGTTGCCCACTTCATCGAGGGTCGAGTAGCCCTGCATGAACATTGGGTTGCCATGAACCAGTTCGAGAACCCGCCCTTCCTTTTCCGGACTGCGGTAGCAGGTGACATTGAACTGGCCGAGCTTCATGTTAAAGGTCTCGTGGAAGACCAGTTTCAGGATCTTTCTCTCGCCCGACTCCAGGTCGTATACCTTGGGGACCCACTGCTTGGGCTGCTCGTCGATGCCAAACCGTCCCTCCTTGGTGTGACCGACCACCAGGAAATACCTGTTGTCCACGTGAATGACATCGCCGTAATCGATTTGGGTGAAATCGCTGGTATCCCGGTAGAGGAGCGGCTGCCGGCGCAAGCTTTTCACGGCAGTGTGGTTCTGCAGGGTCGTGAGGATATGATCGGGAAAACCGCTCCAGTCGATCATTTTTCACCCCACAATCCAGGTAGTGAAGTCGTGGCAGTGGCGGGCAAGCGCATTGGAGATGGAGCCGAAGAGAAATTCTTCGGCCTTCGAAACTCCGCGCTTGCCGGTGACAACGGTGCCGAAATCTCCCTGACGCCGCACTTCGAGGACCGTATCGCTGATGGTTTTCCCCTCGGCCATATGGGTGGTGCAATAGATGGCCTCTCTTTTGATGCCGGCCTCAACCAGGATCTCGATGCAGCGCTTGAAGAGCTCTTCGGCCCTGGCGATCCGCTGGGCCTGATACTCGTCCTTCACCCCGCCCTTAAGATAGAAATCGGGCGGCGGTTCGGGATAGACATTGAGCAGGCAGATCGACACGGCCTCCAGATCGCCGGCAATCCTGCCGACATAGCTGACCGCCCGCAGGGAAGAGGCCATTGCATCCACCGCGACTAAAATATTATGCCATTCACCCATCGCCACCTCCCTTGAAGGTTATGGTGCCGTTGCCAGAAACGGCTATTTTGCCCTAACTCTTCGTTGCGCTGTCAAATTTAATCCTCGAAATATTCAATATATGCCTCCGGTTAAATTTGCCAGTGCGCCTCGATTTAGAACAAAATATCTCGTTTCTGGATGGACACTATCTACGATTGCTCCACCCCGGGTTTCCAGCACTCGAGCAGTTTGATCAGTTCCACCATGGTGCGATGGGTGGGGACGCTGATCCCGTACTGATCGGCATACCGGCAGATGGCGCCGTTCTGGGCTTCGATCTCGGTGGGCACCTCGTTGAGAATATCCTGCAGCATTGAGGAGAGATTATTGCTGCTTTTGGTGCAGGCGTCGAACAACAGCTCGTACAGATCTGGATAGACCAACTCGATTGAGTGGGCATTCGCCACCTCGCGGCCTTCGTCGAGCAGCCGCTTCATCAGGGTGATCGACTCCATTTTCGAGGTCAGCGAGCCGTTCGGCACCTGCAGGATGGCCGACACCGGATTGATGGCCGAATAGGTGATCACCTTGCACCACAGCCTGCCGATGATATCCTTGACCATCTGGGTTTCGAGACCGCAGCGGTTGAAGACGGCATGGATGTTTTCCAGCCGAGCGGAGAAGGTGCCGTCCAGTTCGCCGATATAGGTTTTGCCCGTGCCGCCCCGCCGGACCCTGGCCTCGCTGAGGGCTGTGCCGGACATGAAGGTGATGCCCAGAAGGATATTCTCGGCCGGCACGATTTTGCTGGCGACTTCAAAGTTGCCGAGTCCGGTCTGGAGGCACAGCAAAGGACAAGCGGAGGAGATCAGGTGGGCGACATTCTTGACTGCGGCCATGGTGTCATGGGATTTCACCAGCAAGAGGACCAGATCGGCCGAGGTCAGCGACTCGGCGGAGGCGAGCGCCTGGACCGGGTAGGAGAGAGCTTCTTCGAAGTGTTCGTCGCCGTTTTCGACCAGCCCGATGCCCTTTTCCCGCAGGGCTCCCAGGGTCCTCAAATCGATATCGATCAGGATGATTTCATTGCCCCCCCGAACCAGAGAGGAGCCAAAAAGCCTGCCAATCGCGCCGCCGCCGACGATCACTATTCTCATGAACGGCCTCCCCAATGTCTGAGCTCTATTCTGTTTGGGAAAAGGGAAATGATATCCCGGCCTTCCCTGTTATGAATCCTTTCGTTCCGGTCTTTTCTTATTGTAGTATCCGCTCGTCCGGAAAGCAAATGGCTGAGTGGTCTTTGCTCGTATTTCCGTTACTGCGATTCGGGCAAGGCGTGCATAGGATTGCCGAGAAAAATTTCCGCCGCCTCGCTTTCGGTCTCGGAAAGGGTCGGATACGGGTGCAACGTCAGCGCCAGATCCTCGGCCAGGGCGCCCATTTCGATGGCCAGGGCCGTTTCGGCAATCAGACCCTCGGCATGCCGGCCGACGATGCCCGCCCCCAGAATCCGGCCGGAATCGGGATCGATCACCAGCTTGGTGAGGCCGCCGGTCTCGTCCAGGGTCTGGGCGCGGTCGGAGAGCTGCCAGGGAAATTTTTTTACCGCATGGGGGATGTTTGCCTGCCGGGCCTCACGCTCGGTGAGGCCGCACCAGGCTAGCTGCGGATTGGTATAGACCACCACCGGCAGGGCGCGCACATCGAAGCTGCTGATTTTGCCGGCGATCGTCTCGGCGGCGATGCGTCCCTCGCGGATCGCCTTGTGGGCCAGCAGCGGTCCGCCCGCCACGTCGCCTACGGCAAAGATTTTCGGGTCGCGGGTTCGTCTGGTCTCGTCCGTTTCGATAAAGCCGCGGCTATTCAGGTTCACGCCGGTATGATCGAGCCCTAAGTCGTCGCTGTTGGCGATCCGGCCGTTGGCCAGGAGGACTCGGTCCGCCCGGCGCTGTTCGGTTGTGCCGCTGCGAGTGAAGCGGACATCGACGCCGCCGGCATCTTCCACCACCTCTTCAATCTTTGCGCCCAGGACAATCTCGGCAAAGCGGGCGGTCAGGCTTTCCTGCAGCGGCACGACCAGATCGGCATCGACAGTCGGCAGCAACCGGTCCGCCTGTTCCAGGAGCGTCACCTCGCTGCCCAGGGCGGCATAGATCGAGGCGAGTTCAAGACCTATGTAGCCGGTGTTTGCCACCAGGATCGTCTGCGGGATGTCGGTGAGGGCTAAAGCCGCCCCGGCATCCATGATCCGGCCGCCCGAGGTAAAATCGACGCCGGGCAAGCCGCGGGCCCGGGAGCCGGTAGCGATGACGGCATGCTTGAAACGGACGGCGCTGATCTCCGCTCCCGTCAGCCGCACCGCCGATGAACCGGTAAAGCGGGCCTTGCTCCGAAGGACGAGAATTCCGCGTTTTTGTCCAAGCGTCATGAGAGCTTCGGCCATGGTGTCGATTCTCTGCTGCTGCCAGGCCCGCAGGGCAGCAAGATCGATCCGGGGCGGGCCGAAACCTATGCCCATTATTTTTGCCCGTTCGGCATCGTGAATGAGTTCGGCTGCATGGAGCAGGGCCTTGGCGGGAATACAACCGGCGTGGAGGCAGAATCCGCCGAGGCCCCACTGCGAATCGACCAGGATCACGTCGAGCCCCAGGTCGGCTGCTCGGAAGGCGGCACCGTATCCGCCGGGGCCACCGCCGATCACCAGCAGATCTGTGTGCATTTCCATATCGCCCACGACCATATCCGTCTCCTTGGTAATTTGTCTTGTCCTAGATCATGGTGATCAGCAGCTCGTCCGGGTCTTCCAGGGCCTTGATCACCACTTTCAGGAAACGTACGGCATCGGCGCCGTCCACCACTCGGTGGTCGAAACAGAGGACGATCGGCATGATCAGGCGCGGGACGATTTCGTGGCGGCCCCGCTCATCGGTGACGACCGCTGGCTGCATCCGCCCCTGGCCGAGGCCGAGGATGGCTACTTCCGGGTAGTTGATGATGGCCGAGAAGTGATGACCGCCCAAGGCGCCGGCGTTGGTAATGGTAAAGGTACCGCCCTGCATCTCCTCGCGGCTGAGTTTACCTTCGCGGACCTTGCCCACCGTGCTCTCCACCTCGATGGCCAGTTCCTTGATGCTCTTGCGGTCGACATCGCGGATCACCGGCACCGTCAGTCCGTGGTCGCTGTCGACGGCGATGCCCATATGAAAATAGCGTTTGATGATAATTTCCTGCGCGGACAGATCGAGGCTGGCGTTGAAATTCGGATAGAGCTTCAGGGCGGTGGCCACCGCCTTCATGGCAAAGACGGTCATGGTCAATCGGCCGCCGGCGGCAGCGAGCTCCGCCTTGTGTCTTTGCCGAAAGGCTTCAAGCCTCGTGATATCGACATCGTCCTGGCAATAAACATGCGGAATTTGGCTCCAGGAGGTGGCCATCTGGGTGGCCGTGGCCCGCCGGATCGACCGGAACGGCAATCGCTCGATGGGCCCCCATCTGGCAAAGTCGGGCAGTTGGCCGGGCGGAACCGCTGGTGCGGGAAGGGGTGCAGGCATTGGTGAGGGCTCGGCCGGCTGCGCTGCCTCGGGCTCTGGAGCCGCGGGTTTTGCAGCCGGTTGCTCCTTGGCCCGGGCATGGGCCAGGACATCGTCTTTGGTCACCACGCCGCCCGAACCGGAAGGGGTAACCTTGTGCAGATCGATGCCCAGTTCCCGGGCCAGCCTTCTGGTGGATGGGGAGGCCGGAACTGGTCCCTGTTGCTTTCCCGCTGCGGGTGGCGGCTGAGGCTGGGGCGCTGGCGGCGGGCCGGGCCGCTCGGCCGGGGTTTCATCTTTTTCGGTCCGGAAGGTCATGAGGACGCTGCCGACGATAACTCTCTCCCCGACCTTGACCAGGATCTCGGTCACCTTGCCGGTAACAGGCGAGGGGATTTCCACCGCCGCCTTGTCGGTCTCGATCTCCAAAATGATATCGCCTTCTTTCACCTCCTGGCCGGGAGTTGCCGGGATGGCGAGAATCTCCGCCTCATGCACGCCTTCACCGAGATCCGGCAGCCGAAAGGATGTCGTCATACATTCTCCGTCGTTGACTGGTTATGTTTTTGCTTCAGGGAACTCTCCTGCACTTACGCAGGATTTTTTCCTTAAAGCCTATTTTATGAAAGTTCGGCGGGCCGCGGCGGCGATGCGTTCGGCCCCGGGGAGATAGCTCTTTTCCCGGCTGAAATAGGGGACGATGGTGTCAAAGCCGGTGACCCGCTCGATTGGTGCTTCAAGATAATAGAAGGCGCCTTCCATGAGTCGGGCGACTATCTCCGCGCCTGGTCCGAAACTCTGCGGCGCCTCGTGGACCACGACCGCCCGGCCGGTCTTTTTGACCGAGGCGACCAGCAGCTCTTCGTCAAGCGGCGAGAGGGTGAGCAGGTCGATCACCTCGGCAGCCATCTTCTCTTTCTCCGCCAGCAGGTCGGCGGCTTCGAGCGCGGGGCGCACCATGGCGCCGTAGGCGATGATGGTTACCGCATCGCCTGCGCGGGCGATATTAGCGCGGCCGATGGGAAGAGTCTCTTCCTCCTCTGGCACGTCCTCGCGGAGGGAGCGGTAGAGGGCTTTGGCTTCGTAGAAAATGACCGGATCCGGATCGCGGATGGCGCTGACCAGAAGCGCCCGGGCGTTGCGCGGCCCGGAGGGGATGACCACCTTCAGCCCCGGAGTGTGAGCCCAGTAGGCCTCGCGGCTCTCCGAATGGTGTTCCAGTGCCCGCACGCCGGCACCGTAGGGTGCGCGCATAACCATCGGCACATGGAGCCGGCCCCGGGTCCGCCAGCGCATCCGGGCGGCATGGTTCTCAATTTGATGGAAGGCCTGGTAGATGAAGCCGGAAAACTGGATTTCGCACACCGGTTTCAGGCCGTACACCGCCATGCCGACGGACATGCCGACGATGGATGCCTCGGCGAGAGGCGTGTCGACCACCCGGTTTTCGCCGAACTCGGCAAAGAGGCGGTCGGTCACCCGGAAGACCCCGCCGTCCGGGCCGATATCCTGGCCGAGCAGGATGACGGAATCGTCTCTCTTCATCTCCTGGCGCAGGGCCATGTTGAGCGCTTCGACCATCGTCATCTTAGCCATGATGCGCCTCCCGGCCAGCCTCGGCCAGTTCCTTGGCCAGCGCCTCCTTATGCTTGCGAAGTCGGGGCGGCATTTCGGCAAAGAGATGATCGAATTGATCGAGGGGGTTGCCCAGTTCCTGCATTCGTTTTTCTGCCCGCTCGACGGCAGCCTGGATGTCTTGCTTGATCTCCTCTTCCAGGGCAATCAATTGCTGTTCGGTGATGAGGTTTTTCTGCAGCAGATACTTGCGGTAGCGGATCAGGGGATCCCGCTGCCGCCAGCATTCGACCTCCTCCTCGCTCCGGTATTTCTTCGGATCGTCGGAGGTGGTGTGCATCATGATCCGGTAGGTGACGCACTCGATCAGGGTCGGACCGCCGCCGTCCCGGGCCCGGTCCACCGCTTCCTTGGCGGCGGCGTAGACGGCGAGGATGTCGTTGCCGTCCACCTGGATGCCCGGCATGCCGTAGGCGATGGCCTTCTGGGCGAGCGTCTCGGAGTGGGTTTGTCTCGCGAGCGGCACGGAGATCGCCCACTGGTTGTTCTGGCAGACGAAGACCACCGGCGCCTGGTAGACCGCGGCGCAGTTGAGGCCCTCGTGGAAGTCGCCCTCGGAGGTGGCGCCGTCGCCAAAAAACGCCATCACCACCTCGCCCGTCTGCCGGTATTTGGCCGCCCAGGCGAGTCCAACGGCGTGCAGGATCTGGGATGCCACCGGCACCGCCATCGGCAGATCCTTGCTGCCTTCAGGGACAATGGTGCCTTCGTTGTAACCGTTGAAATAGAGCAGAGCGGACTCCATCGTCCGGCCGCGCATGATCTCCGCCGCCATCTCGCGGAAGGAGGGGACGAACCAGTCGCTGTCTTTCAGGAGGATTGCACTGCCGATATGGGCCGCTTCCTGGCCCTTGGTGGGCGGATAGGTGCCGATCCGGCCCTGCCGCTGCAGATCGAGCAACCGCTCGTCGAACCTGCGGCCGAGCAGCATCGCCCGCAGCATCTTAAGGTGCATCTCGGGAGGGATCTCGGGTTCGAGGCCGGTATCGAGATTGCCGTATTCATCGAGGATGGAAAGATAGTCAATGGTACAATTGGACGGCTCAATGCGTTTTCTACCCATCTTCCCCTCCCCGCGCAGCAATTCGTTTATGATTAAACCGTTTGCTGAATTATAACCACGGAATAAAGATTATCAATTGGGAAATAGGGAGCAGAAAAGAGGAACACTTCCCGATTTTTGAGCTGGCGAAGAGATTGTCGAAAACCGGCAAGTGTCACTCCTTTGGCCTCATTGGGCTGGGGGCCAAAGCGCTTTCAAGTCGGGCGGCAAGACCTGCTTGATCTGTTTGATTTCACCTTCACCGATGCGATTAGCAAGGAGCTTGAAAACGGCACGGACGATATCTTCCGGGTAGTCACCTTCAGGTGCGCCGGCCATTGCGTCGCTGACATTGTCGATAAAGGCGGGTTTGTCGATGGACTTGTCCGGGGTGCGGGAAGGGTCCCAGCCTTCATAATAAAAACCTCGTATCAGCATGGGGAGCTGTGCCCCCAGATGAACCGCCTCATTGGCGAGCAGCCGGTCCCGCAAGTTGTGCAGGGTGGCCCGAAGGGCCTGGTAAGCCTGCCTGCGGTGGCTGAAATTGAATTCGGCCATAAGCTCCTGCAGCCATTCATTCGTCACATACACTGTTTTATCAAATGCATCTATACCGGTTGTACTCATAATAGGATCCTCCTATAACTGATGTCGTTTCGCATTTCATTGCAGGGAGGTTACTACCGTATGAGTCAGGCACTCATTGGTACATAATTGACTGTAGTCACAGGACGGAAAGCCGAAAAGGGTGCTCACCCCATTTTCGGGAGGTATAGAGCAGAAAAAAACAGAGCGAGGAATGCGTGACAGGGATGGCGGTCCTGTCGAATGGATGGCTCATACTGGGGCGCTGGAAGGCCGGGAGCGGCGCAGGATCTAAAAAAGCTTGCCGCCAATCCTGGCATCGGCCATCGGCACGATGGGAGTCGCTTCGCCGCTGTCTGCTTTGGGGTACTGTACGCCCAGGATCAAAACTTCCGAAACCACATCGCCGATCTGTCTTGGTTCAAAATTCAATACACCCAGGACCTTTTGTCCCTTGAGTTCGTCGACTGCATGCTTGGTGAACCGCCCGACACTGACTCGTCTGCCGAACTTGCCGAAATCGACGGTCAAGCGGTAGGCGGGCTTCGGCGCCGATGGTTCCGGTTGAATATCGACGACCTGGCCCAGGCGAATTTCCAGCCGGTCGAAAGTTTCTTCCTTGGCTACCACCGGCTTGATCGTATCGCTCATTTCTCCCCCGGTTCCTGTTAATGCAGCATTTTACGGTCATGATTCGGGCTCGATTGGTGCCGGTCGTCATCGCTGGAATCGTCCCAGGAGATTTCTTCAAGGGATTTGAGACGATTCTCTATTTCCTTCCGGAGACTCTCCACTTCGCTCATCAGAAAAAATTCCTCCACGTGCGAAACGGCGATTGCCTGCTGCTCGGTTTCCGGTAAAAGTGTGCGGAAATTCTGCAGGAAAACCTGCCGGTCTGCCGGTTGGACCTGTTTTGCCAGGGCCAGAATGCATTGCTGCAGTCCATTCCGGTCAAGCGACCGGCAGAGTCCTTCTAAAATTTCAAGGTATGGACGCAACGCCAGGGATGTTGGATTCATGTTTTCATGAGGTTGAGGGAGAGGTTCGGCAACTTTTGCTCATTTCGTAACATATCGCGGCCGGTGAAGGCAATATGAATGCGTTCCCCGGCTTCTTGATCTTCAAATTCGATTGAAGAAAATTTTTATGCCCCAAGGCAGCAGGCAGCCCATCGACTGTTTGGAGGCAGTGACGGCAGTTGTTAATCCCCGCCTGTGATATTATTTTTTAACAACGCGCTCGACGCGGCAGCTTCGGACAAACTAGATGAAAGTCAGTTTTCGGATGAGTCGGACGCGGCTTGTATCAGCTAAACTGCGATTACATCCTTTGGAGGTAAAGATATGGAAACGAACGAAACATGCTCGGAGTCGATGAAAGGTACCGAAGCCCAGCACGAACACCGGTGGTTGCAGCAACTCGTAGGGGACTGGTCGTTTCAGGGTGAAGCAAAGATGGATCCCGGCAAGCCTGCGGATACATTTGAAGGCGCAGAATCGGTCCGCGCGGTCGGACAGCTGTGGATCATAGCCGAAGGGCAGGGAGAGATGTGCGGCGGTTCGGCAAGGACGGTGATGACGCTTGGTTTTAACTCGCAGAGTCGGCGGTTCGTCGGTACCTTCATCGCTTCGATGATGGCACATCTCTGGATCTATAACGGCCAATTGGACGGCAATATCCTTACCCTCGATACGGAAGGTCCCGACCATACAGGAAAAATGGTGAAATTCCGAGATGTAATAGAACTGCAGAGTGCCGACCGCCGGACGCTCACCTCGCACACGTTGGGCGACGACGGAGAGTGGCGAAAATTTATGGAGGCAACATATCTGCGCCGGAAATAAAACCGAAAAGAACATTTAAGATGTCGGGCGCGTGAGTGTTCCGAAAAATATCGCTTTGCGTTATGGAGGTGGAGAACTGCAATATCTGTGATACATTGGAACCGTTTCGGCAGTTCTTCACCCGAAAAAAGCCAATGGTTCCTATGCTTGAAAAAATCCTGATAATAGAGGACGAACCGTCCATTGCCGACAATATCCTCTACGCGCTCTCGACCGAGGGTTTCGAGGCTCGCTGGTGTGCCAGCGGCACCGAGGGGATGGCCGTTTTGGCAGCCGACGGAATTTCCCTGGTCATTCTCGATGTCGGACTGCCGGACATCAACGGCTTCGAACTTGCCAGGGCAATCCGCAAGATTTCCATGGTGCCCATCATCTTCGTCACCGCCCGCAGCAGCGAGATCGACCGGGTTGTCGGGCTGGAAATCGGCGGCGACGATTATGTCGTCAAACCCTTCAGCCCGAGAGAACTCACGGCTCGGGTCCGGGCGGTGCTCCGTCGGACGTCGGGAAAACTCCCCGAAGCCCACGATGTTCGGCCCGTTTCGAGTCCGTTTCTGGTTGACGAGGTCCGGTATATCGTTTCGTTCATGAACCTCCCGCTGGAGCTGTCCCGCTATGAATTTCGGCTCCTGCGGGTCCTGGTTCAAAACCCCGGCCGGGTCTTTACCCGCACCCAGCTCATGGAGAAAGCCTGGGACGAGCCGGATATGAGTCTTGAGCGGACCGTGGATACCCATATCAAAACAATCCGCCGAAAACTCCAGGCCATTACCGCGGGTGAGGAGTGGATAGTCACCCACCGCGGCATCGGCTATTCGCTGAAGGAACGTCCGTGAAGATAAAGATCCGGATCTTCCTGGCCATCCTCATTGTCGCGGGAATCGGTTTTACCCTCCTTGTTCGTTGGGTAACGACGGATCTGCGGCCGCAGTTACGGGGAGCCACCGAGGAACCTCTGGCGGATCTGGCCTGGGTGCTGGCCTCCATGGCAGGGGCGCAGGCAACGGAGGGTGCGGTCGATGCTGCCTTGTTTCGCCAGGCGCTGGCAAACATGCCCCGGCAGATCACTCCCGCCCCCATCTACGATTTCGTCAAAACGACCATGGACCTGCGCATCTATATGACCGATGCGGCCGGGCGGGTGGTTTTCGATTCGACGGGCCGCGACGAGGGAGCCGATTATTCCCGCTGGAACGATGTCATGCTGACGTTGCAGGGCAAGTACGGCACCAGGACATCTACCGAGTCCGAGATGGACCCCTTCAGCACCATGTATGTTGCCGCCCCCGTTCGGGCCGGCGAAAAGATTATCGGGGTCGTCAGCATCGGCAAGCCCACATGGAATGTAAATGCCATCTTCGAGCAGTCCAAGAGGAAGGTGGTTGTCGGCGGCCTCCTCACCTTCGCTGCTGTGGTTCTTGTCACCTTGGTGGTGTCGGCAATGGTCGTTCGGCCCATCGAACGCCTCACCACCTATGTGCAATCGGTGGGCCGGGGCCGACGGGAACCCTTTCCCGGGCTGGGCGGCGGGGAAGTCGGCCAGCTGGGCAAGGCCTTCGAGGAGATGCGCTCGGCGCTCGAAGGCAAGCAGTATGTGGAAAACTATGTCCAGACCCTCACCCACGAGATGAAAAGCCCGCTTGCCGCGATTCAGGGAGCGGTCGAACTTCTCCGCGAGGAGATGCCGGGCGAGCGGCGAATGCGCTTTCATGCCAATATCGAAGATGAAGTCAAACGAATGCAGCAAGTTATCGACCGGTTGCTGCTGCTCTCGTCCATCGAGAATAAAAAAGCTTTACAGGAAATCGAAGCGGTCGATCTCGTTGACGTGGTCAAGGAAACGGTGCAGTCTTTTTCCGCCGTTTGCCTGACCAAGAAGGTCGATATCGATATCTCGCTCTCCGGCACTGAACCTGTCATCCTCCATGGCGAGGCCTTTCTCATCTACCAGGCGGTTGCCAATGTCATCCAGAATGCCCTGGATTTTTCGCCGAGGGGCGCCACTGTCTCCGTCCGGATCGTGAGAGAAGGCAAAGCCGTCCAGCTGAAGGTCGGAGACCAGGGCCCCGGCATTCCCGATTACGCCCTGCCCAGGGTTTTTGAACGGTTCTACTCCCTCAATCGCCCCGATACCGGCAAAAAGAGTTCGGGACTGGGGCTCAGCGTGGTTCGGGAGGCCATGCTGCTCCACGGCGGCAGCGCGTCCATCGCCAATCTTCCCGGCGGTGGTGCCGTGGCGACACTCGTTTTCCCTGTCGACTGACTTTTCCATTTTTGCATTATCCACACCTCACGTTTTTTCACGGAACGTTCGCATCCCCTTCACGTGTTGTTCACCGGTTCCCGCTAACATTTCCCTCATACGGCCGAGCAACTGATATTTTACTACAACACAAGGAGATGCCATGGAAACCCCAACGCAGGAAAGCCGGAACACGCAGGATGAATCGGTACTGGCCAAAGCCAACTCGGCGCAATTTCGCCTGGTGGAAATGATCCGAAATTCTCAGATCCTGAAAGTCGTCATGATCACCTTTCTCGCCCTGCTGCTGCAGATACCGATAGCTATGATCAGCAGCACGGTCGGGGAGCGGCAACAGCGCAACAACGAGGCGGTGGAGGAGATTGCCGCCAAGTGGGGCCGGGAACAGCGCCTGGTCGGGCCGATCCTCACCGTTCCCTACGAAGTGGTGCGGGGGCTGCAAAGCAATGTTCTGATCGAGAACCAACCACCCGCGGTGATTGTCGAATATGCCCATTTCCTGGCCGAGGATCTCAAGATTGAGGCCAAGACCGAAAATCTCTTCAGGCACCGCGGTATCTTCGAGATCCCGGTGTACCGGCTGGCGCTAAACCTGTCAGGGCGATTTGCCCGTCCGGATTTTGCCGGTCTGGGCGTCACGCCCACGAAAATCCTGTGGGACAGGGCAAGCCTCACCCTGCTGATCTCGGACCCGCGGGCCATCACCAGCCGGGCCACGCTCGTCTGGAACGACGAAGAACTTGAATTCCAGCCCAAAAATCATGAATTCATGGGGAACAGCAAAGGCATTCAGGTGATGTTGCAGGACAAACTCGACACCGATACCGGGCAATTCTCCTGTTCACTGTCCCTGCAGGGCAGCAGCGGGCTCTTTTTTGCGCCGATGGGCAAGAATACCGCGGCAAGCATCGAATCGAACTGGCCCGATCCGAGTTTTCAGGGGAATTGGCTGCCCAACGAACAGTCCGTCGACGACCACGGTTTTCAGGCGAAATGGCACATTGCGTCGCTCGGCAGGAATTTTTCGCAACACTGGATCGAAAACCCGCAATTCAGCCAGCAGGCAACCCAGGAGGTGTTCGGGGTAAACTTCATTCGGCCGGTGGATACCTACCGCATGGTCGAACGGAGTGTCAAATATCAGTTCCTCTTTCTCGCGCTCACATTCGTCACCTTGTGGCTCTTCGAGGTGCTTGGCAAAATCCGGCTACACGCGCTCCACTATCTTTTGGTCGGTGGCGGCATGTGCCTTTTCTTCCTGCTGGAACTGTCCCTTGCCGAACATCTGGGCTTCGTCATCGCCTATTTCATGGCGGCATCGGCCATCATTCTGCTTGAAAGCTGCTATTGCCTGGCGATCCTCAAGTCGCCGGCCCGCTCCGCCGTCGTCGGCACCTTCATCGCGCTGCTCTACGGCTATCTGTATACCCTGCTCGTCAATCAGGACTATGCCCTCCTGGCCGGCTCGCTCGGGCTCTTTTTGCTGCTGGCGGCGATTATGTTCCTGACCAGGAAGGTCGATTGGTTCAATACGAAGATAGCTGTGTGACGGATCCTCATTCAGCGCGCTGCGTTTACCACCCGGACCGGCGCGCCGGCCTTAAAAGCCCGGATGTTTTCCGTGGTTTGGTCGATGATCCGCTGGCGTGCCTCCCGGCTGGCCCAGGCGATGTGGGGGGTGACGATGAGGTTCGGCAGGTCCGCGGCCAGAAGGGGGTTGCCCTGCCGGGGCGGCTCGACGCTCAGCACATCGACGGCCGCCCCGGCAATTTTCCCCGCGCGTAAGGCGTCGGCCAGCGCCGTCTCGTCGACGATGCCGCCGCGGGCGGCGTTAATGAGAAAGGCGGTGGGTTTCATCAGGGAAATGGCCGCGGCGTCTATCAGGTTGCGGGTCTCGCCGGTCAGCGGGCAGTGCAGGGTCAGGACATCTACCTCGGGCAGCATCTCAGTAAGAGTCGGCCGGTCGTCGGGCGGACCGCCGGGCCGGCGGGCAACGACAATCTTCATGCCGAAGGCTTCTGCCACCCGGGCGACCCCCCGGCCCAGGGTGCCGTAGCCGACGATGCCTAAGCTCTTGCCTTTCAGCTCGATGATCGGGAAACCCATGAAACAGAACTGGCTGGCCTGCTGCCACCGGCCTTCCTGTACTGCCCGGTGGTAGGAGAGCAGGTTGGTGTGGAGCGCAAGGATGAGCGAAAAGACATGCTGCACCACCGAGTCGGTGCCGTAGGCCTGACAATTACACACGGTCACACCCAGTTCGGCCGCCGCCTGCAGGTCGACCACGTCGGTGCCGGTCGCCACCACCGCAATGAGGCGGACGGAGGGCGCGGCAAGCAGGTGGTCCCGGGAGATTTTCACCTTGTTCAGGATGATGAGTTCAACGCCTTCGAGCCGGCCCGCCACCTCATTGGGGGAGGTGGTGGGAAAGATTGCAAGCGTACTGCATTCCTTTTTCAGACCGTCGAGAACGAGATCGTCAAGCCCATCGCTGTCGAGAAAAACTGCCTTCATCGTATCTCCTTCCCTGGTTTTCACGAATTTGTGGCGAGGGGCTTGGTGCCGGAATAGATCACGAAACTATAGTATTGGTACCAGGCGGTGATATCGTCGAATCCCGCCTTGCCCAGCCAGTCGAGCTGGCTGGACAGCGGCGACATCTTGTCCTCCTGCATCCGTTTCCGGGCGGCATCGAGGGCCTCCTCGGAAATGCCGCTGGCCCGCACCTTCTGCAGCCATCGGCATTTGTAGATTTTCTCCGCCACCGCATTTTCCCCCAGAACCTGATCGGCATTGATGAACATGCCGCCGGGTTCGAGACTTCGGTAGATCTTGGCAAACAACGCTTTCTTGTCGCCGTCGGTCAGGTGATGGATGGAGAGGGCCGAAATAATCAAATCGTAAACGCCTTTGAGCGGCTGCCTGGCGTAATCCAATAGTTGGAACACAACCCGCCCGGCGTCGTACCCGGCGAATCTCTCTTCGGCGACCTGCAGCATAGCCGGGGCAATATCGACCAGCACCAGGCGGGCCCTCGGGTATCGAGCCGCAACGCCGGCGCTGAACAGGCCGGTGCCCGCCCCCAGGTCGAGTACCCGCAGCTCCCGATCCTGATGAAAGGGGATGATTTCCAGAGGAAGGTTGTAGAAATCGTGGTAACAGGGGATCAATCGTTGCCGGTCCAGGTCGTACCTAGCGGCACTGTCGTCAAAGAGTTTGCGTATGCTCACGGGACACCTTTTCGAGGCTCCCACGGATTTAACCGGGGATGTACTCATGAAATCTACAGTTTTTCCTGTAGTGCAACAGTCGTAGCATTGAATTAATACTAACTTTCCTCTATTATCAATCCTGATGTGCATCTCAGTCAAGGGTAGTGTCAGTAAACGGCAGGCTTTGAAGAGGATGGTGTACCG
The DNA here is from genome assembly GCA_001799365.1 of Desulfobacterales bacterium GWB2_56_26. Lineage (GTDB taxonomy): Bacteria > Desulfobacterota > Desulfobulbia > Desulfobulbales > Desulfocapsaceae > Desulforhopalus_A. The sequence continues at coordinate 25,471 of MGTI01000111.1, forward strand.
GCATGGGAGTGGCAATAAGGCGGGAGGAAGGGGAACTGCGGCAGCGGTTCGCACTGCAGCGCGGCGCACGAATGGTGGTGCCGGCAATTTTCATCATCCTTTTCCTTCTGTCCGGCTGTGCCCAGAAGGTGAAGGTCGCCTATGTTCCCACCGATAAGCGGAGTCCGCGGGTGGCGAAAAGCGGGGAGAACAAGGCAACTATTCTCCTGCTCAAGCGTCATTACGAAAAATGGCGGGGCACTCCCTATGTGGACGGCGGGATGTCGGCGTCGGGTCTGGACTGCTCCGGCTTTACCGTGCTTGCCTATCGCGATCTCTTCGGCCTGAACCTGCCGAGGACCGCGGGCGAACAGGCGGAGTTCGGCCGGGAAGTGGCAAGAGACGACCTTGAGCCGGGCGATCTGGTGTTTTTTCAGACCGGGGTATCAAAGCGGCATGTGGGCATCTACCTGAAAGACGATCAGTTCATCCATGCGTCGCTGTCGCGAGGCGTGACGATCTCAAGCCTCGACGACGGCTACTGGCAGAAGAAATACTGGCAGGCCAGGCGATTGTCGAACCAAGTCAGCATGAACAGCGGCTTGAATGTGGCGAATAGCTATCGCTGATACAATGTGAGGACCGAATGGGCAATATGAAACGGACGGGAATGGCTCTCATCGCCTGCCTGCTCGCGACGGGAGAAGGGATCTGCGAGACGGCGGCTCCTGCCCCCGCCGTGGAAAAACTTCCCCTCTACGAATACGGCATCATCGGCCTGGTAGCCACCATCCCCCATTACCGCGGCTCGGATGAGTATGAGACCTACGCCTTTCCCCTGCCGTATTTTGTCTATCGCGGCGAGGTGGTAAAAGCCGATCGGGACGGGGTCCGGGGGATTTTCTGGAAGTATAAAAACTTTGAGACGGATATTTCGCTCTCCGGCAACCCGCCGTCGGAAAACGACGAGGCGAGGGAGGGGATGCCCGATCTCGATGCCATGGGCGAGCTCGGCCCGGCCCTCAACTATTATTTTTACCGGTATGGCGAGAGGAATAATCTCTATTTCCAGGCCAATCTGCGCGGGGCCTTCGCCATCGATTTTGACAGCGGTCTCGATATGTCCTACGAGGGCGTGAATTCGACCCTGGCGTTGATCTTTAACGACTCCGATCTGTTAAAGGATTACCGCGCCCGCTTTCATGTCAGTGGCGGATTGCAATTCGCCGATGACCGCCTGCACAGCTATTTCTATGAGGTGGCTCCCCGTTACGCCACGCCCGGCCGCAGACAGTATGAGGCAGAAGGGGGATACAGCGGCTTCTATCTGGCGGGCAGTGTGGTGAAAGACCTGACGGCCAAACTGTCGGTCAGCGGTTATGCCCGGTGGATGAACATCGACGGGGCGGTCTTTGAGGACAGTCCGCTGGTCGAGACCACCAACAACGTCATCGTCGGCGCCCTGGTGATCTGGAAGTTCGGCGAGTCCGAAACCCTGGTCGAACCGTAGCCTTCCTTATCTCAGCCGTAAAAAATAAAGAACTTGCGCAAGGCGTAATTGAACATCACCGCCGTAAAGATATTGGCGCCGAAGGCGTAGGTGGTGAGCAGGTGAAACCGCCTGATGAGCAAACCCATGAGCATCGTGCCGAGAAAGGTGCTGAGGCCCGAGACCGCATAAAAGAGCAGGATCTCTATGACGATATGGTACTTGCCGCCCTGGAAGACAAAGAGAATGTTGGCGATATAGGCGACCATGTTGGCAATCATGAAGGCGATCAGGTTGCCGATCATCGAATTGCGTGCCCGGGTGGCGTCGTTAACCTTCCTGATGGTCAGTTTCAAGATCCTGACCGCATGATCCTTTTCCTGCAGGCAGGGGAACATTTTCCAGGCAATGAAATGGAAGATGACGATGTGGGTGACGGTGGCTACACCGCCGGCCACGGCGTATTTGATGAACTGGACGAGTGCGGGGTTGTCGAAAATCATGCTGTCGGACCTTGAAGAAGGAACTGCTGGAACCGTGGCCACCTCTGACCCGTTCCGGGAGCTTCTCCGGTAGTCATCGAGCCATCGTTTCACGGCAAAAGTGGTTGGTCTATACCAGAAAAGGGGAAGAAAAACCAGCCGGTAATCAATTAACCTTCTTAGGCAGGTTGGCGAACGGCCCGATTCCCTTGGTATGGACGGAGTCGAGCAGGAATTCGGGGTTGTGGGAGAAGATATGGTTTAAGGATTTCTCCCGGTCGAAGTCGTCACGGAAGGTAGTGATGAGATTTTCGTGACTCCAGCGGGTCAGGTAGTAGACCACCAGTTCCGGCAGGCGGGTGAAAATAGTCTCTTCCGGCATGGGATCGACGAAGGACGATTCCTCAAGTCTTTTGGTCGACAGGGTCTGCGGCTTGTAAAAGTTGTCGAGGAACATCAGTTCCGGCGGCATGGTGGCCTTCATGCCGATACGCCTGAGAGCCCGCAGGAGGATGTCGAGGCACTTTTTGCCGCCGTTGGCCAGCCAGTAGGGGACGTAGATCTCTTTCGGCTGGCTCAGCTGCAGATAGGACTTGATGGTGAGAATGAGGGTGGCCAGATCCACCGGATTCCTATCGACAAAGTTGTAGGTCCTGCCGCTGAAATCCGCCCGGTTGGCCAGGATGTGGTGGATGAAGAAGGGTAGCTTTCGGGCGTTGCTGTAGGAATGGAGTATGTTCTTCCTGGTGAACAGAACCGGCATCGACTCGTCGGCAATCGAGAAGAACAGCCGGTGAAAGCCTTGGATCTTATGGTCATGGGCGCCGTAAACGATGGCCAGCCGGATGCAGGTGTAGTCGAGACCTTCCCGTTCGGCCATCCTGTTCAGGGTCAACTCGGCCATGAGTTTTGATTTGGCGTAATTATTCAGATCGGCGGTGAGGGGGAGGGTGTCTTCTTCCCGCAGGTTGACGCCGGCCGGCAGGGTCGCGGACGAACTGATATGGATAAAGGGGATCTTTAAAGCATTGGCTGCCCGGGCGAGATTGACGGGGCCGAGATAGTTGACCTCGTAGGCCAGCTGGCCGCTTGAGCCGAGGCTGGCCATGGCGGCATTGATGACGAAGTCCGGATTGACATCGGCCAGATACCGGCGGATATCCTCCTCCTCGCGAATGGACATTTTTTTGCTGCTGGGAGCACGGATATCGAAGGTGTCCGGATATCGAGTCTTGTAAAAATTGACGATCGTTCCGCCGATCAGGCCGGAACCGCCGATGAGGACACCTGTCTTTTTTGCACCCATGCGTATCCCTCTTGCTGCGGTTGCTCCTCCTGGGATCTGGTCCATGCGGTCAGGACAACCTCTTTGCTCTGAAAGAATCCTGCCGTACCCGCTCACTCTTCTTTTTTGATCTCCCGGACGGTGATGTTGTTCCCGTTCGGAGCCTGCACACACCTGCTTCTGTAGAGAACCTCCATCTGCACGAAGGCCTGGTCGATGGTCTCGCCATCCTCATGATCGGCAGGCCGATCTTCAACAATTTTCTCTTGTTCCGTATTCATTTCGTCTACCTGTAAAGAAAGAACCGGGCCGCTTTCCATTCCTTACCGGAAAAGTCGGTCCGTGAAGGGGGCGAAAGTCGTGCCCCGCACCATTTTCTCCCATTATACCTGGAAATCTGCAAGATGATAACGGGAGAGAGGCTTTTTATGACTATTTCTTCATGCGCTGCAGAGATTCGTAGACCTCGGTCAGCTCGATGAACAGGTCGTGATCGCCGCCCCGGTCGGGGTGGAGGTCCATGGCTTTCTTGCGGTAGAGTCTGGTCAGCTGTTCGCGGGACATTTTCTGCAGTTGGTCGTAGGGGGTGGCGAAAATCTCGCTGACTTTCTCCGGCGGCCGGTTGGGGGTCCGTTTCGGCCAGCGGAATCGGCGATGCCCGTCCCGGAAGGCCTTGGCGAATTCGGCCTGGAAGGAGCGGATGGCCGGTCTATAGTCGAAAAACATGATCAGGTAGCGGCGCAGGTGCGCCTGCAGGCCTTCGGCGGACATATCGCCCTGCCAGAAGCGGCAGTCATCGTTTAAGATGCAGATTTCGCTTAAGAAATGGTCGGCCATCTCATCCGAGGGGAGAGCCTCCGGAAACCACGGGGCGAATGACTGATGGAAATGTTTCTGAATATTGAAGATGGCGTAGATATACTGCAGGTAGTGTCCGGACGACAGCGCGGCTTCCTCGGCGGTGAAATAAAATTCCCGCTCATCCCGGCTGGTATCGAGAAGGGGGCGGCAGCATTTTTCATGCATTCGGGAGAGCCGGCTCTGATCCACCGCGCCGTAGCGGAGGTAATAGAGCCGCCGGCGATCGAAGAGATGGATCTGGCGATCGATCTTGTCCCGTTCTTCTGCGGAAAGAGGGGACGGACGCAGGGAAAAACGCGAGCCGAAAAGCGCCAGCCGCCGCCTGGTCTCCTGCGGCAGGAATCGCCAGAGCAGCTGATCGAGAGTAAATTCCTCGTTTTCGTCGGCTGCCGCCACTGCGGACATCAGTTCGTCATTGAACAGGACGATATAATCGTTATACAATTCGAAAGATCGACGCGGATCCGGGCCGAGGTCGTAGATAAGCCGGTAGCCGAAGGTGTCGCCATCCTCTTTGCGATAGGACTGACGGATTTGATAGGTGATGGTTTGGCCTTTTTTCAGGCTGGCAAGATACATGGCAAAGTAACCTCCTTGTGTGGTTCGGGATGACTTCCGAGAGGATTATCCCACGAGGTGCCGGTATTTTTTTAACATAGTCATTCTATTTGGATTGTTCAGCATGCTCCGAAAAATTGGGTCGCAAACAACCATGGTTCCGCGTATGCCCTGTCAATCCATTACGTTGTCCCGTGGGTTTTTTTCTCCCGCGGCGGGTATTCTTGGACAAAACGGATGTTTTTCTTGCAGCATGCGCTGGACATGCTACGTTTCGAGCCATGAACTGCGCAATCGTCGGTAAGGCTGAAAAAACAACACTCCTCGGCTCCTTGGCCAAAGGCAGATTGAAGCATGGAGAAAGAAAACGAAAGCAGAATCGCTCAGTCCATGGTGGTGAAAGGCGTCGTCGAATGCCAGGGCCGGCTTGTGCTGGCGGGAGTGCTGGAGGGCAGGGTCTCCGGCGGGATTCTGGAAATCGCCGAGACCGGCCGGCTGTCGGGCGATGTCCATAACCGGGAAGTTGAATGCGCAGGACTTCTGCAGGGCGATATCGTCACCGAGTCCTTCATTCTGCGGCGCACCGGCTGCCATGTGGGGACCGCGGAGACCATGAAGTTGACGGTCGATCCCGGCGCCGTCCTCGACTGTGTCCTGCAGAGCGGCATGGCGATCCCGGACAAATCTGCGGCAGATACGGACCGAATGGGCGATGTGCCCGGGTTTGAATTGGGACAGGTCCTCAAGGCTTTTCAGGAAGATGCCCGGCCGTGCTGCATGGACATCCCCTGGTCGGCACGGCTTGAATTGTTCAACCAGCTGCTGACCCTGCTGCAGAAAGGCAAGCCCCTAATAAAAGTGACTGGCGAACGGGGCAGCGGCAAATCTGTTTTAGTCGGTAAACTGCACCATCATGCGCCTGCGGGTTTCGAATGTCTGGCGCTTGCCGGCCGGGCGGAATCGATTGCCGAACTGCTGCAGGCGATGGCGTCCGAGCTGGGCATGATCGGGACGGAGAACCTTGGCCAGACGGAACTCCTGGCACAGGTGAAGGCCGTGATCGATAATAAGCGCAGCATGGGACAGCGGGTGGTTCTTCTGGTGGACGAGGCGGAGGCATTGGATTCTGCCGTCATGGAGGGGGCTGTCCGGTTTCTGACCAACGCCTTCGAGGGTGCAGAGGAGATGCTGCAGATTGTCATGATCGGGACCAAGGCGATGGAAACGAATATGACCGCCGCTATTCTCGAATACTTCGAAGACGAGACCAACTGCCAGCTTCGTCTTTCCCCTTTGAGCATCAAGGACACCGCCGACTACCTGCGGTTCTGCCTGCAGCTTGCCGCGGCCGGCAACGGCAGCGCCTCGCTCGCCTTTCTCCCTTATGAAACCGTCCGGACCCTCCACGTCCTCAGCCGCGGCAACATCGCCGACATCAACCGCCTGGCCGATCAGGCCCTGCAGAAGGCACATGGGGCCAGGGCGCAGGCCATCTATCCCGATTATCTGTAGCCGCACGTAAAGCCATACTTTCATGTCGCACCGGATTTCCTGGGGCAGGGCCGGTGCATCTTTTCCGCCTTTCGGCGTTCTTTCTTATGTGTCGTTTGATGATGTATAATTCAAATAGCATTGATGTATTAATGCGGATAACGTAAAAATATACTTATTCAAATAGTAAATTCGTAAAATATAATAGACCATATTGACAATACCGTATTATGCCCGTATAATTCGGCAAGAATTCAGGTAACACAAAGGTGGTGTCGTTTATGGAAATGGATGAGATCAATATCGCGATTATCAATCACCTCAGGGACGGCCGAATGCCGTTCAAGCAGATCGCCGATTCGCTGGCCCTGTCGGAGGGGACGGTGCGGGCGCGGGTGAAAAAATTAAAAGACGAAGGCGTGCTCGATATTACCGCCCTGGTCGATCCCGAGGCGCTGCCGGACCAGTCCATCGTCATGGTCGGGGTGCGTCTGAAGGACATGGACCTGGTGAAGAAGGGCGAAGAGTTCAGCAAGCTGCGCGGGGTGATTTCGGTCTGTGTGGTGACCGGCCGCTTCGATCTTATCCTGACGGTGCTGCTCAACAGGGAGTTCACGATGCTGAAGTTTTACACCGAAGAGGTTTCGAAGCTGGAAAATGTCAGGGCGGTGGAGTCCTTCGTGGTCTACAAGAGCTTCAACCTGAAGGTGCCGCTGACATTGTAAAGGTGTGTCGCCCACCTTGCCGATGTGAGTCTGCCGCGGATGAGGTGGGTCATCAAAGTAAAAATTGCGGGTGAGAAAATGGACAATCCAAAGAAAACGGTGTTGCACGGCTGGCATGAGGAGCAGGGGGCCAACATGGCACTTTTTGGCAACTACGATATGCCGCTCTGGTACAAAACCGGCGCCAAGGCCGAGCATCTGGCGGTCATCACTGCTGCGGGAATCTTCGATACCAGTCATATGGCGGCGGTATCGGTGCGTGGGGCCGGGGCACGAAGCCTGCTTCAGCTCTGCCTGAGTAAGGATCTCAACACCTGTATCGGCAAGGAAAAGCTGCCGCTCAATGACGGGCGCTGCGTCTACGGGGTATTTTTACACGAAGACGGCACGGTGATCGACGATGCCATTGTCTACCAGTTGCAGCCGGAGGTGTTCATGGTGGTGGTGAACGCCGGGATGGGCGGCCCGATTGCGGCTCATCTGAGCCAATACGGCATGGGCAAGGATGTGGTCGTCCGCGACCTCACCGATCGGGTGGGCAAGATGGATATCCAGGGCCCGTTGGCGGCGCAGATTCTCGC
>MGTI01000112.1:0-3006 GCA_001799365.1 Desulfobacterales bacterium GWB2_56_26
TATATCTCAGGCGAATGTACAGTCCCTCCTTGAGCACTACGAAACGTTCGTTTTTTTCGATGGCCTTGACGAGGTTGCAGATCCTGTGCAGCGAACGGACGTCCGAAATGATATCGAGAACTTCACTCGGAACACCCCTCGCGCACGAGTCATCGTCACTTGTCGGCCCGAGGCCTTCACCGATGTCCCTTTGAAGGAACGTGATTTTGAACTTTTCGAGGTGCAAAACTTCTCCGATTCTCAAATCGCCGAGTACGTCGACAGGTGGTACAAAATCGAGGAGCCAGATGAGACGTTGAGGGTCGCCGAGGCTAAACGGTGTCTTACGGAAATTTCCTATGTTGAAGAAGAACTCCGACGTAATCCACTACTCCTCTCACTGCTCCTGATCATCTATCGCAACAATCTGGAATTTCCAACAAGTAAGCTCGAGATATATGAAAGCTGCGCTAATACACTCGTAGAGACTCGCGACAAGAAGGAAAAGAAATTAAACTTCCAGTCTGGCACGCAAAATCGTATTGCCGCATTTTCTGCGCTTGCATTCTGGCAGTATGAGGCACTCGCCTCTAAAACGAGTCAGATCACGCACACTTTGGTATTACAATTTCTGAGTACCTATCTCATGGAGAAGCGTGAGTGGGATGATGAGCCATCGGCCCGCGAAGCAGCGCAACAGTTCATTGAATTTGCTCGACTACGATCACTATACGTCGACAACTCCTTTACCCACAAGACTTTCCTTGAGTACTTCACGGCTAATTTTATCTTCACCAGCTTTCATTCAAAGGGCAAAATTGAAAGACGGGATAAACTCTTCGATCTGCATTTTGGCGATGCTTCTTGGTCCGTCGTATTTGAGCTCTTACTGTGCCGTATAGATCGAGATCAACCAGACTATGAAGTGATGGACGGCATCATCGAACTGCAGTTGGAGCGCAATTCGACAGAGTGCTTTGTAGAAGCCATGTCTGTTCTGCGATATCTGCGGAATGTGAGCGTCTCGACAAAAAGACACGTCTTGGAGGGCGGACTGAGATTTTGCATCGACCCAGCTGTTCCCCAGAAAATTAGACTCCTTCTAGCGACTAGGTTTGCTGCTCTCGCAGTCGACGTCCGATTCGCGAAACTTTGTTTGGAGACTATTCAAGATGCTGCATTGAAACTCTCGCACCAGTCTGAATTGTTGATCTTTCTTTTAGAAAGTGGAATTCAATATCCAGAGTTTACTGCTCTCATCCCGACCAACCTCATTCCAGCTGAATCCACCGACCCGTACGTACACCTCTTACTTAAATTTCCATTTTTAACCGACACTATTAGCTACGTCTGTGAATTCCAGGCTTTCAGTAAAAAATTCGGAAAAGAACGCTCTCTCTCTGCATTTAAAACACATTATGGAGGTGCAATCTTCGGAGGCTCTTCAAGCTTTTCCTGGATAACTGCTGTTCTAATTTCCAGAGACTCAGCCTCAGAAATCGCTACGGCCTATCGAATGCTTCGTAGCATGGGTTATCGATCATCGATGATTCAGGCAGCAATTCGGCGCGACACTAGGCGGCCGGCTCTTAACAGCAAGCCGGTTTTCGAGTGTATGGAGAAGACACAGCAGCCAGACCTGATAAAAATCTTGCGTGAGGCTCTTAAAAAACACTGGAATATCTATCTTCCGGAAAAGCAGCAGAATTTGCCGTTTTATTTAAGGGAGAAATCAGGGCGCCGTTTTCCTGTCCGGAAATGAGATGTACACGTCAGGAATCAATCGGGGACAAACCAAGGTCTTAATCGTCGCCAACAAAATAATGCACCGGATAAACTGGTGATCATCGCGTTGGGCCACTAAATCAAAAAAAGGAGTACTGCAATGACTGACGAACCTAAGAAAAAAACAAAAGGAATTATCGACCAGAAAGCCGCTGCCAAAAAACAAAAACGCATCAGATCCTCTGAATTAATTAAGGCTATTAAGGAGATTACGCCAGAACTTGAAAAAGAAGGTGTTCCAGAAGCAAAGCGTGAGGAACTTGAGAAAAAACTCCGTGAGCTCTGCATGCCATGTTGTGAATGTGGGGATACATGGCAAGTAGCTTAAGAAAATACTAGATAATAGGATTAATATATGCTGCAAAATACCTTGTCTATTCCTCATGGCTCCACAAGGGCCATTAGCCTTGCAGATAGCTACTATTTATTCAATCCTGACTCTCTTAGAGTTTACGAAGCTGATAAAAAAGTCCTACCTAAGGACGTCATCGATGGATGTCGCCACTATGTTGAAAAAACAGATTTGCCCTTAAAGTTAGTTCAACATTTCCAACATGTTTTCCCTTCAGAACCTTGCTTTGATAGGGGGACAGAGCTGCAAGAAAAGTTTTATGTCATAGTGTTTCTAACTGACACATGTAATCTGCGATGCGTTTATTGTTATCAACAAGATTTCATCAAAACAGAGGGCATGACTTCTAAGACCGCTGATCATCTAGTATCCTGGATACTTTCGCATGATCAACCAAAAAACTGCGATGTCCCACTTCATGTGATATTTTTCGGGGGAGAACCGTTACTGAATCGTAAATCTCTTGATCAGGTAGCCTCGTCAATCTCTGAACAAACCAAGTACCTACGCCCTAGTTTTTTCATATCAACAAATGGAACTCTGCTAGATGAACAGAACGCTGATTTATTGGCGAAACACAATGTTCGTATGCAAGTTTCCATTGATGGCTACAAAGAAGTGCAAGACAAGAACCGCCCCCTTGCCAATGGCTCAGGAAGTTATGATTTGGTGTGTAGTAACTTGAGGCATCCAAGTATAGACATTTCTTCTCTGACTGGCCGTATCACTGTCACAAAACACTCGCTGGACTTCTACGAAAACGCCGTTCATCTCTACAACCTCGGTTTTCGGCAAATAGCAGTTGGTTTCTGTGTTCATGGCGGGGCAGGTAACGAGATTTGTGAAGAAGATATGCCATCTATAAGGCGTAATTTGCAAAAACTATGGAC
>MGTI01000112.1:3032-3804 GCA_001799365.1 Desulfobacterales bacterium GWB2_56_26
CAGCCCCCTCCATCATGCGGTGCTGGGCGCAATGTTTTTGCAATTAACTCAGATGGGGACATCCTCCCTTGCCCTCGTTTTTCTGGCGGAGAAATGTACTCGTGCGGAAATGTAAGAACTCAGATGGACAAGAAAAGAGTTCGAGACATTCAGTCGTTGCCGAGTTTCTCACTAAAGAAACCTAAAGAATGTCGCTCTTGCTGGGTAAGAAACTTGTGCTCCGCACCATGTCGTTTTTTTTCATCTCCTGGCCCACAACAAGAAGCCCAATCCACTCTTTGTTCAATTATTGAAATCCAGTGGGAGACTTGTTTGTCGGCGTTTATTACAGCACGACAATGTGGGATTTCTATTGTAAACACAATACTTAAAACAGCAGAAGATCGGGCTTCGTAGACCATGTGTTGGTAAAAGGGGCATAAATATACAATGGCCCAATCGGGTAGCCGGGGGGATTTTCTCCCCCAGCCCCCACACCACCTGGCATGCGGGCCCGCACCAGGCGGTTCCCAAAGAACATCGGACCGTAGCAGGATGAAGTATATCCGCAGCTCTTTGACAGCAAGAAGGCGGCAACTGCAGGTAATACCGAAAGCGGGATTGTCTCACATCGCGCCTACCATAGGCGTACCCTGTCGGGTTGAATGCGTAGTAGAGCATATGAGGTCCCACTTCCTTCCATGTGCACAACGTAAAGGTCAAATCTTTATCTTTGACATTAGCTGAAAATGCAGCCTAAGAAGGAGCGATGAGATGAGAATTTCAATTTTTC
>MGTI01000112.1:3926-15863 GCA_001799365.1 Desulfobacterales bacterium GWB2_56_26
AAATCTTTATCTTTGAATTCACTACACAATGAACACAAAAAGAGATGATCCCACGTCAACTCAATCTCAAAATATTCCCTTTAAAACCAAAAAGTGAGGTGACGAATCAATGGAACTGCCGCAAAAAGACGAAGTAGTGCCCTTATCCAAGATCGAGGAAATCTGCCGGTTCTATGGTCTTCATGACCTCTGGGACACAATCCAAACAGATCGGCCGGCCAAGCCGTTCGTAAGCGATGGCTGCTCCCTGTGGGTCGACTGTTGGAAAGGCAAGGACATCTATCCGGCCTGTTTCCGGCATGATCTCAAGTATTGGGCTGGACGTCCGGGCGAGGATATCGAGAGGCTCAAGGCAGATTGTACGCTGATGTTGGAAGTGGCGGATGCCACCAATGACATTCGGTTTGCGGAAACCATGTTTTTCGGTGTGAGACTGGGTGGGCACGAAATCTTGAAGCAGCCTTTTTCCTGGGGTTTTGGGCGCCGTTAAGGGACCCACAACCGGAGCTGCTGAATCCTAACCCAAAAAGAAGGAACCGGTCCATGGATATCGAGTTTCATTATTGGATCACAGGAATCATCGCATTTGAGGCCGGATTTACCGAGGAGGAAGCAAAGACAATCGCCTATAGCTCTCAGTACGTGGATGAGAACGATGTCTCGATTACCGGAGAATTCCGGGGACAGTATTTAAACAATTTCCAGTAAAAAGATGGTCCAGCAAACTGTTCCTAGAACTGTCCAAAGATCATTGCCGCGGTTGATTTTTCTGATAATCTAACGTTTTTTTTAACCGATTGATTCCCCAGTCATCAATCGGTCCGTCATGGTGGCTGGTATTGTCGTTTTGTCGGCTGGTATTGGTATTGCTTGTCTCGGCCAACTTCATCAACATCTTGAGCTCTTTTTCCAGGGTCTTGTCGCCGATGATCTGCATTTCCTCCCTGAAATGTTTGCTGAAGAGGGTAAAAAAGTTCCGGTAGCCGGGAGAAACATCCTGCGGGCACGATTTCCGTTCCCAGGTAGGCAGCATCTGAATTTCAGGGCGAGTTTGCGGGTTGGCTATGCCGTAGCGGGGCAGTTGGAAAGCTGGCCTTTCGACCTGATCATTGCATCCTTTGTGGGCGTCAATGAGCCAGTTTTTGACAAGAGAGACATACTCTGTCAGGAGTACAGCTTTTCGAATACCGTTGTTATCAAAATTCGATTTGTCTCCCGCAAAGTCGGCCTTGTCTTCAATCTTGAATTCTTTCCCCGCCCGGTCCTTGTAGCGTACCGTCAGGTTAACGAGCTCGTGGCCTGGGGCGGTTTTTTTCAACTTCACCAGAACAACTCCTCCCTTGACCTGGTTGTCTTCCGTTCGGCTGGGGAACAGCGTGTTAATTTTCATTACCTCACCTGTGGCAAGATCCGCCTCGGGCGAGCCAAATACTCCTTCAATGGTGTAGTTCCTGCTTGCCACGTGGAGCTGCAGGTCGAAAACCAGCGGGGTCACCATGAAATCGAACTCGTCGGCCAGCCGTTTTTTAAACTCAGATGCCGAACGCACCGAGAAATAGTTGGCACCGCGCGTTTTCGTCACGTGTTCCACCAGGTCGGGATTAAAATCAATGCCTACTCCTATGAACGAGGTGAAGATCCCAGTGTTTGCTGCATCACGAACCATTCCAAAGAGTCCATCGTTGCTGAGTTCGCCTTTATTGGGCATGGCATCGGTGATAAAAATAATTCGATTCTCGTAAATGGTCGGATCGGTGAGATTTTTCCCCATGGCAGCAAATAACTTGACGGCGTCATCATATCCGGCCTTCCAGTTGGTTCCACCTTGCTGCCTGAGCTCGAGAATATGTCCGGCAATAGCCTTCATGTCGGTGTGTTCGACCAGGCGCAGTGGTTTGGCACGGTACGCCCTGTCATCAAACAGGATCACCCCGAAACGATCCTCAGCGTGAAGATGGTTCATCATTGCCACTATGGACTCGTTGGCAATCTGCATCTTTGTCTTATGCCTATCTTCGGCCGATGCTTTGGCGGAGGGGGTGTCATAAAAGTAACTGTCGAAGGGGCTGCCCATGGAACCTGAGATATCAACCACAATGACAAGATTGAGTTTTTTGCGTTGAAAACTCTCTTCGGTCAATCCGGAATTGAGGCCGACACTGAGGTAATACTCGGTCTCATCTGAATAGAGATCGCGGGTGACCGCCCGGGAGAAGGATGGGCAGAAAAGGGCGTTACACTTGCCTCCGCCAACACCGGTGTCAAAGTAATAGTCGTAAAAAAGTCCTTCATAGGTGATGGAATCGTATTTGGGCAGGTAGCCCTTCTCCAGGTTCTGAAGAAAGCTGCCGGTATCTTTGGCTCCGCCCACGGCAAAGCCGAGGGCCTGCGGTGCCGGCAGTGGCGCACTCCCCAGATTTTTGCCGGCACCGATGGCAATATTGGCAGCCTGCTTACTGCCGGAGCCCAAGGCGATATTGCCACCCGCCTCGATTTTGGGGTCGTTGCGCAGCTTGCCTGGACCTGTGCCGCCCGCCATGGATCGCTTGGCTTGCGTCGTTTCCAGTACCTGTTGCGGGTTGAACTGCCAGTCATCAATCTTTTCCGTCACCTCTTCCTCTTCTTCCAGATGTGCCATGGGGACAGGAAGCTTTCCGGATAGAGCAGGCGTACACATTGCAAAAAGCAGACACAGCGCGAGTACATGGTACATGTCGTTCTCCTGGGGCAGGTGAAGTACCTGCCGATTCTCATTTTGCCGTTTCCTCACCTTTCAGCGTTTCGCCGGGCGACACTGCCGGCCGAATGGCGGGAGGGAATAGAAGCAGGATTATATTATCGCCGCTGGGAAAGGGAAAGGCAAGGGCAGGAGTGCGAGGCCCAATCAATGGGACTGCTTCAAAATCTGAAGTAGTCCCCTTATCCAAGGTCGAGTGAATCGGTCAAGACGCGGAAGTTGGTCAGGAGGACGGGGCTGCAGTTTCAATCAGAGTAGCTGTAAATGCATGTCCGTCTCCTTAAACGCAACAACAACTATTTACAAATACGTGGAGCATATCTATGTTTGTCATAGTGACTCAACATCATAACATCGCTTGTTATTTTTGATGTTGCGTTGAATGTTATTTGATTACCAGAGGAGATCCTAACAATGTATAGTAAAGTCAAAATATTCGGACACCCTGTCCACCCGATGCTGGTTCCGTTCCCGATTGCGTTCTATACGGCGACTTTGATTTGCGCCATCGTTTATAGCGCCCAAGGAGACACATTTTGGTTTCAGGCCGCGTATGCATCGAATGTTGCCGGTGTAGTAATGGCCTTGGTCGCAGGCTTGTTCGGCTTCATCGATTTCGTTGGAATTCCAAGCGGCACACGCGCGAAGAAGCATGGATATCAGCACCTTATTTTCAATAGCGGGGCCTTCCTGCTTTTCGCTCTCAATCTATGGCTCAATTCCGGGCAATGGGATGCCGCGGCGCCGGACATGAGGTTTGGGTTTATCCTGCCTTTAATTGGAGTAATGTTTATGCTGGCCGCCGGATATCTGGGATGGACCCTTGTTCAGACTGATCATGTCGGGGTCGAGTCAGCAACGCCTGAAGAAAGATACGCGGAAACACACCGAGCGACAAAGTTCAGGTAGGCTGAGATCGGCTATGGCTCGACGAAAGCGGCTTGCCGAGGAAGATACGTAGTTTGATCCGAAGCCGGCTACTGTGCCGGGGGTGAAGGCAGGCTGACCACCCTGTTTCTGCCGGAATGCTTGGCTTCATAGAGCGCTTCGTCCGCCCTTTTCAGCAACGATTCGGCGGTATCTTCACCAGTGAATTCGGCAACCCCGAGACTTATTGTTACCTTGATGTTGTGTTCCTGGCAGAGGGTCGTCTGCGCTTCAACAACTCGTCGAAATCGTTCGGCAAGAACAAGCGCTCCCGGCAGATCGGTTTCGGGCAGGAGACAGCAGAACTCCTCGCCGCCAAAACGTGCCAGGTAATCGGTTTTGCGAATGTGGCAGTTGATGTTTGTCGCGACCGACTGCAGTACCGCGTCACCGCACTGATGTCCATAGGTGTCGTTGACTTTTTTGAAAAAATCGATATCGATCATGATCAGGCTGAGCTTGGCGCCGTACCGTTTGCTGCGGTTATACTCCTCACCGAGACGGGTTTGCAGAAACCGCCGATTATAGACACCAGTCAGCCCGTCCTTGATATTCATTTGGATAAGCTTCTGTTCATACGATGCGAGTTCGGTGACGTCCTGGACGATTAAAAACAGGCCGGAAATCTGATTGTCGCTGTTGCGCAAAGGACCCATGGTGCAGTTTTGCTGCATTTGTTCGAACATCGACGTTTGAAACGCACCTATCGGTTTGAAGGAGAATAGATAGTGATGAAGTTTCTGCGAGAAAAAAGAAAAATTGCCGAACGACAGCACGGCCTGACTGTTTCGCAAGAAACGCGGGGTATTGAGACCCGGGAAAAAATCGAAAAGGGGGTTGCCGATGATCTGTTTTGCCTCGATCCCGCTGTGTCGTGCCATCCAATGATTCCAGTGCCGTACTTTGAGTTCAGGATCCAGGATGATGAGACCGAAATTGATCGTCTCGAAAATCTGGGCAAATTCATTCATACTGCTCCATAAAATCGGCAAGGGCCTTTTTCAGCCAGGCGACGGAATTATGACTGGTGATCAGGAAAAGGAAACCGTTGACATTACGTTCATTGAAGCAGAAAACGGTTTTCAGGATAATGGCGGAGTTTTCAGGATCGAACAGAGTGTCTGGCATTGAGACACTGGGGTGGTCTTCGATGATCACCCGGGGCGGCGAATACGTCACCATATCCTTTAACAGCTCAGCCACTTTGCCGACACAGGCGCCAATGAGAATGTTGCCGACTTCCATGAGCGTCTCGTTTTCCAGAAAATCGCTCGCTTGCGATTCGAACGAGACCGGATGGCCGTCGCCGAGGAGCGAGATAAGTTCCTTGCCGGAATCGGAGGGGAAGATCAGCAGGGCATTGCCCCTGAATTCTCCCCAAAAGTTTTGTTCGACGATGCTTATATTGCCGAACCCGCTGAATTCAGTACGAATATAGTCAGGCAGATCGGCAGCGTCGACTATCCGTATATCCGGAACACTGAGAACGACAAAAATATTGACGACTTCGGCAAGGTCGGCGGCTGCCTTGCCGAAAGCGATGTTCATGATTTCCTGCAGGATGTCCCGTTCTTCATCGGTTATCTGGGCGATTTGGTCCATACGTTTACCCGAGTTTTTCTTGTGCTTTTGCAAGGGCTTCCTGAATGTTTTCTTTCGTGGGAGGCTTTTTCACGACAAGAAATGCCCCGATTTCCATAACTCTGGCAATCGACTGGGCCTGGACATCGGCGGTGACCACGATAACCATCGCATGCTTATCGTATTTTATTATTTCTTCCAGGGCCTTCACCCCATCCATTACCGGCATGGTCAAATCCATGAAGGTCACATCCGGCTGCTTCTTCATGTACATTTCCAAACCGGCTTGGCCGTCACCCGCTTCGTAGAAAACATATCCTCCATCTTTGGGGATGCAGCTTTTCAACATTTTCCGTGAAATCGGTGAGTCGTCGACAATAAGGATTACATTAATCATAAACAGAGGGTCGTCGGTAAATTTGAAATGAACCTACGGCTATGGAAACTCGTTGGAAAACCTGAAATAGTGTTATCAAGTTCCTGCTTCAACGTCAATGCCGGCGCCAACATTAATAGCGCTCCGGTAAAGAATTAGCGAAAATGGCAAAAAAATTCTCTCCCCTTTTTCCCTAAGACCAATACCGAACTGATGCTGGAAAGCGAACAGGACCGGCGGGTGACACGGCCTCGGCGTATCGGACTAAACTATAGCACCTTGCTTCGAGGGCGAAAAATTTTTCGCCCCTACCCACGGCAACCTCGGCTGGTGAGAAATCCGGCCTGCGATTCTGGGCGAACATCGACAGACCAAGCCGGTTCCTGTTTCCCGGCGACTGCAGTTGAAAAAAATACGGGAAGTGTCCTATTTCTATCGAATATTATTGAATCGACCTTAAACGATAACGTATGATTCCAGAATCAACCTTACTCTCCTGCTCTGGCTCACAACCTCAACTTCTGGAAAACTCCGTATGCCGACACCATGCCCCACATGCAGCCAACCCCTCGATGCGGACGGACGCTGTTCCTTTTGCGGCTACACTTCACGCCGCCTGAAAAGATCTTCCCTCTTCTGGCTCGCCGCAGTCTTCCTCATCCTGGCCCTGGGCGTCGGCGCCTATAAATACTACCCAAGTTCCTTCCTGCCCCCTCTTTTTGCCAAGCTTTTAACGACCAAAGACGGAGAGGTCCGTGTCGCTCCGCCTGTTGAAAAAGTCCTGGGGACAGCGAAACCGACCTTTTCACTGGAAGAACTCAAGCGGTTTCGCACTCTCCTCAGGCAAAAGGACTTCGACACCCTGAACGACATCGCATCGAGGATCCAGGCCAATTTTGAACGCGACCCCGTCTATGAATACCAGGTCAACGACTTTTTCGTCTGCTTTCAAACCACGCTGGCCGAAGACGAGAAACTCTTCGACGAATGGGTGAAACATTCCCCGAATCATTTTGCCCCCTGGCTGGTCCGAGCCCGTTTTTCCTATGACCAAGGGTGGGAAAGCAGGGGGACCGAGTTCGCCCATGAGACGACGGTGGAACAGTTCGATAACATGCACGTTTTCTTCATCAAATGCGGCAAGGATCTCGATGTCGCGCTCACCTTGAACCCTCGACTGCTGAACGCGCACATCATGCGTTTGTTCATGGCCAACGCCGATGGGGATCACGCCGAAGAAGCCCGCCTCATGAAGCAGTCCTCCGCCCTTTTTCCCACTTCCTTTCTCATGTATCAGACGATGCTCCTGGCGACGCTGCCGCGCTGGGGCGGCAGTTATGAGGAAATGAACGATATCGCCATGCGGGCCTCTACGCATATCGAAGCCAACAACGAACTCTCTATGCTCTTCGGCATGATCTTCGCCGACCAGGCCTGGAATTTGCGCAAGGCAAAGGAATACGACAAGGCTATCGCGCTGTACTCGAAGGCGATCCTTTACGGAGAGCATTACAGCTTTTTTCAGGAGCGGGCTAGAACCTACTATTTCATGAAAGATTACGATAATGCCCTGGAGGATATCAACCGCAGTATTGCGCTTCGCCCCCCGATAGTCTCCCCCTACTCTCTCAGAGCCGTCATCTATGCCGCAACCGGCAGGATTGACAAAGCAATTGCGGACTTTTCCCTGGCGGAGGAGTTATCTCCCGGTGAAGACGATATTCTGCAACACAAACGAGCGGCGGCTAATACTCTTATCCTTCAGGGCCATACGGCGGCCACCGTCAACCCGGATCAGGCTCTTGCCAGCTACGACCAAGCCCTGAGAATCGATCCTTTCTCAAGTGAAGCCTTCTTCCGAAAAGGCCTGCTCTACGCCCAGTCCGGCCAATTGGACCAGGCTGTCCCGCAATTCCGTCGGGCGATCGAGTACGATCCCAGGGATATCAAGGCAGTCAAGGCCATGGATTACACCCTCATGATGCAGGGCCGATGGGATGAGATTATCGGCTACTGGAACGGATTCCTGGCCTTGGAGCCCGACAACGGGGAGGCCTATCTGGAGCGGGCCGGAACCTTTCACCATAAGGGAGACCAGGAAAAATCGCGCGCCGACCTCAAGCAAGCCTGTGACCTTGGACAGCAGAAGGCTTGCTCGCTCCTGCAAAATGGCGGGTGGAAATGATTCAGCGGCAGCTTGCTTGCCTGCCCTATGGCTGTTGGAGAACTGGCTGTTGGAGACCTTCAAGCAGAAAAAAACGGTTGCCGAATTGAGGGGGGCAAGAGGCAAGCTCTTCAATTTTCAAATATTTCAAGATCGGTGATAAAAGCCGAGACACCTTGTATCCCTTCTTTTTTCTGGTATGCCCGCAACGCTCCAATTGCCAAGCCGATCGTATCCTTGCCGGCTATTATTTCCAATTTGAGCTTCCTGTTGTGTCGAATAACCCGTTCGACACCTCGATATTTCACCGTCTTCATCTCTTTTCTGTCAAACACTTGCATCTCCGTGGTGGAAAAGGAAACGACACCTGCGGCAAACAACGTTTCTTCGAGGCTGTCGACATTGGTCGACGGCGGCAGAAATGCTTCTATTTTATGCATGATTCTCTCCGGTAATCCTTGTTCCAAGGAGGGTCAGGTGCTGTTCGTTGACGGGGTTGTGGCCGCATGCCTTAAGGTAATAGAGATCTTCGACCTTGTTGCCGCTGCCGGTTATCCGGCCAATGGAAACATCCCAGTCGAAGGCGATGATCTCTTCATGAAAAGCGGCTCTGATGGCGGAAGCCCGCCCCTTTGCCGTTAATTTGACTGCCGGCATTGAACTGCTGCCCTGAAGTTCCAGGAAAAGCGCACTGCATCCGGAAACGGGAGCCGCGGCAACCCGGGTTTTGTCTTGCAAGGCATTTGCGGCCATGCCGCCCTCGATTTCCTCCTGCAATCGCCTGAGTACCTTCTCGTTAGTCTGGGCAATGGTCAGGGTGATGAAGTCGGTATCACCCTGACGAAACTTTCTACCGTTTTGTGCGTCGATATCCAATGCGGCAAGACTTCGAAAAATTACGGTGAGGCAATCGGGATTTTTTCCGGTTTCCACTCTCATGCGTAAATATCCTGCGGTGAAAGGCTCGACAATGCATTTGGTTGGCGACGAATCGGGAGTTGTCGGCGGATCCACGTACGTGCTCGGAATTTCCGCGCACTCAGCTGTGGAGTCGCAGAAGTCGACCGAATCGCAGCGATGCACCCGAACGTCGAGCACGGACCCGGTTGACGACAGACGTTGCAGCAGAGAGCTGTCCAGAGAAGCGGTGAAGACCTCAACCTTCATACCCGCCAGGCTCATTGCGGGAATGGCGGGAGAGGCAGCTGAATCGGTTTCTGTGGCAGGCACGAATTTCCTGTAATGTCCAACAGCCAGGCTGCCGATGATTTCCGCGCCGATCTCGTGGAGAAAATCAATATCGGCCAGTTCCCCTGTGGTATAAATCTCTAACTTGTGCATTTCTGCAATTCCTTGAATTGACCTTGGCGAACCTGGTTCCACACATCCATCGAATACCCTTCTCTCGAAGAAGGGGCTGTACGTTCTCTTATCGCAAGTCCCATGCCAGGTCGTTTTTTAACATGCAGATACCGGCAATTCTGCGCCATGCAGCCGTCATAGACCCGGATGCAACGTTCTGTACAGACCGACAAAACATACAAGAACGTCATCTTTCGAAGACAAGAATAACAATATTGTTGTGTTCTAAAACCACTGACAGATGAAATAAAACAAATTAACATCATGATTTGACGAAACAATTAACTCACCTCCCGATGTGGCACAGGATTTGATTTCCCAGAGACAGG
This sequence comes from Desulfobacterales bacterium GWB2_56_26, assembly GCA_001799365.1. Lineage (GTDB taxonomy): Bacteria > Desulfobacterota > Desulfobulbia > Desulfobulbales > Desulfocapsaceae > Desulforhopalus_A. The sequence goes on from MGTI01000112.1 coordinate 13,403, forward strand.
AGCCTGCATTGCAGACGGGCCTGTTTGAGTCAACGGGAAAAGATGAATACCAACAGGAGGAATAGAGTGAAAGAGAAGATGAAATACCGATTGGGTTGGACCATTATGGCCCTTTTGGCGGTTCCGGTTATGGTCGGCCCGACGTTTGCCGCAGATTCACAGGTCGAAGAAACCGTCGTCCAACTCGCATATGCTGTCGACACCTTTTATCTCCTGATGACCGGTGCCCTGGTCATGTGGATGGCCGCCGGTTTCAGCATGCTGGAGTCAGGGCTGGTGCGCAGCAAGAATACGGTGGAAATCCTGACCAAGAACGTGGCGCTCTACGCTATCGCCTGCATCATGTATATGCTGGTCGGCTACAACATCATGTACGGCGGCGGGCCGAACGGCTTCATCCCCGGACTCGACTTTCTGCTTGGCGCGGACCATACCGTCGACGAGGTATTGAAGAGCGGCGGCAAGGTCTATTATTCCTCAATGGCCGACTTCTTTTTCCAGGTCGTTTTTGTCGCGACGGCCATGTCGATAATTTCCGGCGCCGTTGCCGAACGCATGAAACTGTGGTCTTTTCTGGCGTTTGCCGTGGTCATGACCGCTGTTATCTATCCTGTCCAGGGCTATTGGAAGTGGGGGAAAGGATTTCTCGATGCTTTCGGCTTTCTCGATTTTGCCGGCTCGGGTGTGGTGCATCTTTGCGGCGCCTCGGCGGCCCTGGCCGGGGTGTTGCTTCTCGGACCCCGAAAAGGGAAGTATGTCCTGGGGAAAAATAACGCCATTCCCGGTGCCAACCTGCCTCTTGCGGCACTCGGCACCCTTATCCTCTGGCTTGGCTGGTTTGGCTTCAACGGCGGCTCGGAGTTGAAAATCAGCAACATATCCGAAGCCAACGCGGTTGCCATGGTCTTCGTCAACACCAATACTTCCGCCGCCGGGGGCCTGGTCGCTGCCCTTATTCTCTCAAGGTTCTGGTTCGGCAAAGCTGATCTGACCATGGCGCTGAATGGCGCCCTTGCCGGGCTGGTGGCCATTACCGCCGAGCCCTTGACGCCGTCTCCGCTTTTGGCGACGACGATCGGCATCATGGCGGGACTGCTTGTTGTCGCGGCCATAGTCTTCATCGATAAGGCAAAAATCGATGATCCGGTGGGTGCCATCTCCGTGCACGGCGTATGCGGAATCTGGGGCCTGCTGGCGGTGACACTGTCCAACCCCAAGAGTTCGCTGGTCGCTCAACTTGCCGGCATAACGACTATTTTTGCCTGGTGCTTCGGAACCAGCTTCGTGGTTTGGCTGCTTATCAAAGGCATCATGGGGATTCGCGTCGGCGAAGAGGAAGAACTGGAAGGGGTCGACGTCGCGGAATGCGGCCTTGCCGCCTATCCTGAATTTACCAAGGAATAGAAAGGGAGAGAATGTGTGAAAAAGATAGAAGCCATCATCAAGCCCTTTAAACTCGAAGCGGTAAAAGCCGCATTGACGGCTATCGGCGTTACCGGCATGACTGTTTCGGAGGTGAAGGGATACGGCCGCCAGAAAGGCCACAAGGAAATGTACCGCGGGGCTGAATACACGGTGGATTTCAATCCGAAGGTCAAAATCGAACTGGTCTTGGCAGCCGATCAGGTCGACAGGGTGGTTGATACCATCAGAGGCGCCGCCAACACCGAAAAAATCGGCGACGGCAAAATCTTTATCCTGTCCGTTGAAGACGTCGTACGAGTAAGGACAGGAGAAAGAGGGAAAACAGCCATATGAAATGCCGCTGAAATGGCGGCCGTTCATCCGACAGAAAGGAGGGGCGGACCTTTTCTTTTCGCGCAGATAAACGGCTGCCCCGAAGGTAACAGGGTAGCCGATTGGCTACTTCTCCGAGACTGTTCCGCGGGGGCGGAACCCGAAAAAAGCGGGGTACCTTCATATATCGAAATCTCGAACTTTCCTGCGAGAACGAGGGAACTGGTGGCGCCAATCAATACAAACATCAGGATGTACTTTTCATGGGGTCTCCTTAGCCGTAAAGCCAGTCTGTATCCAACCAAAGGGAGGCAATGTTGCGCAACAAAAGGACGTATCTCCTGATGAAGCGATTCTTGTCTCAAAATCTACGATTACTACGGATGAGCGACAAATTGCCCTTGCTGCCCGGATATATTCAGGAGACCGAAATGCTGCAGACGGGGTCCCGCCATAATTCCATCCATTTCCCGAACAAAGTAAGGGACAAGAAACTGGAAGCCATACGAGTTTAGATGGTCGTTATTCTGGTAAAGGCTAATTCCGTTGTCGAGAGGCTCCTTTAAAAATGGAGCCGGATCAAATACAGGGATATGATGGGCGGTTGCGAATGCATTGATAAAGTCCATGCTCGGCCTTTGCCATTTTTCTATAAATCCATAATCGTAGGCGCACTTCCTTGCTAACGAGAACACCTTTTTATAGAGCGGTTCCCAGTCGCAAT
>MGTI01000113.1:0-1202 GCA_001799365.1 Desulfobacterales bacterium GWB2_56_26
CGGACCATTTCGACGAACTCTGCCGGGAGCTGATCCGGCGGCGTCTGCCGCTGTCCTGGACCGGCTTCTTCCGGGAAGACGAAGTGACCGCCGACAACCTGGCCCTGGCCGTCAGGGCCGGGCTCTCATGCGTCTATTTCTCAGGCGATGCCCTGACCGAACGGGGACTGCGGCTGCTCGGCAAGAAACTGACACCGGAAGATATCGTCCGAGCCTCGCGGCTCACCACCGAGCTGGGGCTGTTGACCATGTGCCACTTCCTGGTCAACCTGCCGGGAGAGGGCGAAGCCGAGATTGCCGAGGCCGGCGCCCTGCTCGACCAACTGCTTGCCATCCATGCGCCCAAGGGCAATCTCGGGGCGGTAATCTTCAACCATGTCCGGCTCTATCCCGGCGCCCCGCTCACCAGAAAACTCATCGAAGGCGGCCTGCTCGCCGCGGACACCGATCTGCTCTATCCGGTCTATTACAATCCGCTGCGCTACAACCATGTGCTGCACCAGCTTGAAGCCCGCTGCCACGCCGCCGGGGTCTTTTCCAGATTGGAGGCAATCTCTTGAAAATCGTGATACTCGAGCATCCGCGGGTGGCTTCTGACCACCATTTCAACGATATCGCTAACACTCCCCTCTGTTCGTGCCTGATGGGAGGCTACGCCGCAGCAGCCCTCAACCAGGCCGGGTTTCCATCGACCCTGCTCGATCATGCCGAGCCGCACGCCACATTTGCCGGAACCCTCGACGCGGTCCTGGCTCAAGCCCCCGACCTGTTGGCGATCAACGCCGTGTTCTTCTGGGAACATACCGGCCGGCTCTTCGAGTTTTTCGCTGAGCTTCGCCGACGCGGTTTCGCCGGCCATCTGAACCTGTTCGGCTTCTTCCCCTCGCTGGTGCACCGTGAGATCCTTGAAGCCTCCGCCGCGGTCGACTCGCTCGCCGTCGGCGAGTTCGAGCACACCCTGTGTGAACTGGCCGCCCGGCTTGCTGGGGGCAGCCCAACCGGCGATATCGCCGGCCTTGCGGTCAGGGAGGCGGCAACCGTTGCTTTGCGCCCGAGGCCGGTGGAAAAGGAGCCGGATCGCTTCCCCTATCCTCAGCGGATCCGTCTCTCAGAACCCGTCACCATCCTCGGCAGCCGCGGCTGTTACAACCATTGCAGCTTCTGCCTGGTACCGGCCTTCGACGGGCAGGGCGGGCGGTGGC
>MGTI01000113.1:1218-16515 GCA_001799365.1 Desulfobacterales bacterium GWB2_56_26
CGATATCGTTCGGGAAATGGAACAGTTGATGGATCAAGGGATCAGGGACTTTTATTTTGCCGATCCCAACTTCATCGGTCCCGGCCGGGCCGGTCGGAAGAGAACGCAAGAACTGCTTGAACAGCTCCGCCCGCTAGGGATCACCTTCGGCATGGAAACCAGGGCCAATGATCTCGACTCTGAGCTCATGGCGGAGCTGGTCCGCGCGGGGCTGACCAGCCTGCTCATCGGCATTGAAAGCGGCTCGCCGGACATCCTCTCCCGGTTGAACAAAAGCGCTCGCGCCAACGACGGCGCCCTGGCGATCAAGATCTGCCGCGAGAACGGCATCGAGCCCGAAATCGGCTTCTTGATGTTCGTGCCGGAGGCAAGCCTCACCGACCTGCGCGCCAACCTCGCGTTTCTGCAGGATAATCAACTCCTCGGCCGGCTGGCACGTACCGCCAATCTGCTCTGTCACCGCCAGATCGTCCTAACCGGGACCTCGGGCTACGCCCGCTTCGCCGAGCAAAACCGGTTGAAGAAAAAGGGTATCTTCGGCTTCCAGGGAGAAGTTGCCCTGGCCAACCCACGAATCGAATGGCTGGCCGAATTGACGATCTTTGCCTGCCACACGATCTTACGAAAAATGGCCGACCGGAATTCGCAGATCTACTGGCAGAAGACCGTCTCCCCGATCTTCCAGACGGCCAATGACTACCTGGTCCGCCTGTTTCACCACCTGCTCGAACAGACTGCAGATACGGCCAGCCTCGAAAGCATCGAGGCCGTACGGGAGAGGATCGCCCGGGAGATCGGCCGGATTATCGGGAATTGAGAGACGTGGCTGAGTGTTGAATTACGGCTGGTCTTTCGAAAAACCGGGAAGTTTCCCTTGTTGCCCCGAATCACTTCACCGCCACCAGCTCCACCTCATAGTTCAGATTCATCCCCGCCAGCGGATGATTGCCGTCGATGGTAACCGTCTGGTCGTTCACCTCGCGCACCACGAAGTTGACCCTTTCGCCCGACGTATTCTGGTATTGAACAGTACGGCCGGGGGACAGCTTGATGTCCGGGGTGAAGTGTTTGCGTTCAACTTTCAGGACGAGGTCCTGGTTGTACTCGCCGTAGCCTTCGGCGGGTGAGATCTGGATCTTTCTTTTTTCCCCCTCCGCCATGCCCAGGACGCCTTCCTCCAGCTTTTTCAGGACCCGGCCTTTGCCGATGGCAAAGGTTAACGGGGTGGTATGGCCGGGGCCGCCCACGGTTGCGCCGCTGTCGAGGACGATGGAGAATCGGATGGTCACGGTGTTGCCTGGCTGTGCTGTCTTCATGCTTTTCCTCTTTTTGCTTTCTTACACAATTTTTTCCGGGGGCTGGCGTTCGGGGACATAGTCGTGTTCCACCGTACCCTCATTCCATTCCTGTGAGACATAAAGACCGCAGTAGCAGCTGCCGAATTCCCGGACATCCGCCTCACGGTAGCTGCAGGGGCAGACGATATCCCGGTCGCTGTCGATTTCCCCGGCCGCCAGGCGACAGGGGCAGGATAAATAGCCGTAACGCTGCCGGTTGGCCAGAAGGCCGCGAAGGAGATCCAGGGTCAGCGCCAGATCCTTGTTGAAAAAGTAGCCCCTTTTTTCCTGGGATTCCTTCAGTCTGGTATAGAGCTGCTCTTCCCCGGTCATGATCCCAGCGCCTCCCGAATGTCATTTTCCCGGTAGCCGACAATGATCCGATCGCCGATCCGGATGGTGGGAAAGGAACACCGTTTGTTCAACTGCCGCACCTCCTCCAGGGTATCCCGCCGCTCCTTGCCGTGCAGGAGATCGACATCGACGAAGTCGAAGGTCCAGGTCCCGTCTTCCAACAGTTTTTTTATCGCCCGGCAGTGACTGCAGGTGCTCAGAGAATAGAGTTTTATCTTCCGCTCTTTATTCATAGCCGGACACACGAGGAGTCGCCGCTCAGGCCGCGCGGGGAGGAACGATCGTTACCGGAATGCTCGTCCGTTTCAACACTCCCTTGGCCGTGCTGCCGAAAGCGGCCGTGTCGGAGAACAGGGTTTTATGGCCGCCGAGCACAATCAGATCGCACTCGTTTTCGGTGGCCTTGGCCAGGATGTCCTCAACCAGTTCGCCGTCTGTTATGATGATCTCACTCGATTGAAAATCGCAGGCCCCGTCGTCGATCCCTACTTCCTTGCAGAAATTACGAACGGACTCCCTCACCCGGCTGTTGGTCGATTGCTTGCCGAGCAGGGATTTTCGGGCATTGGCATGATGGGAATTAACCAGATCGTCCCACTGGTGCTTGCCGAGCAGGTCCCTGACTTTTTCATCGATATTATTCGGCAGCCTTTCGATGACATGCAGCATGTAGATGGTCGCTTTGAACCGTGTCGCCAGGGAAAGGGTAAAATCGAGCGCCGCCTGGCAGTTCGGCGTGAGATCGGTGGCAAAAAGGATCGATCGGATTGGTTTCAACATACTTTTCTCCCGTATTGTATTGAGTCAAGGGGGAAGCCCTTTTTCCTTGGACAGATGAAATTCTCCCCCAGCCGTTGCCGTGCATTATCCGACAACATCACCGCCCGACCTCAGCATCCGGTCTGGTCGTCATACTGACCCAGCCGAAGAAACATGACCAGCAGGCAGCCCAGCAGAATAAAGCTTCCCGCCACGCGGATGCCGGCAACAAACGAATGCAGATCGGCAAGATAGCCGATCATTGTCGGCATGATCCCCCCACCGACGAGAAAGGCCAGCGGCGGCCCCAGGGCGCTGGTGACGCTCCGAAGAGACGGCAGGGTCACCCGCGACAGCGCCGCAAAGCCGGCGGGAAAGAACGCTGTGAGGGTCGCCGCCTGCAGGAACAGGACGAGGATGAGCATCCCGCCCGCCGTCCAGGGCAGCAGCAGGGTGAGGATGCCGGTCGCCAGCAGCGATCCGCCCATCACCCTCTTCTGCCCGATCCGATCGCTCAGCCAACCGGCCGCAAAGACCACGGCGATACCCGAAATCTGGGACAGCCCGATGAGGGTATTGGCCGAGGCCAGCTCATAGCCCCGTTCATGGACGAGAAAGAGCGGCAGCATGGCAAAAATCCCGGAATTGCCGGAAAAAGCCATGCTGAGCAGCACCACCATGATCCAGAACGACCGGCTGGCAAAAACCGGCTTCACGTTGGCGATGTTCACCACCCGGCCGGGGAACTCGCCGCCCCGCCCGCGCAGCGTGTACAGCAGGGCGGAAACCAGGCAGAGGATCGCCCAGACCATCAGGATCTGCCGCCAGGAATACCAGCGCAGGAGCAGGGCGGCGATGAGCGGTGCAGTGACGAAACTCAGCGGCGGCGCACACTGGTGGACGGAAAGGCCCTTGCCCCAGTCGGATTTCTGGATTTCAGCTGTGATAGTGGCGATGGCCGAGGGCAGATGGAGGCTGCCGGCAAAGCCGATCAAGAGAAGCAGCATTCCCATCCCCAATATATTGTCGATAAGACTGAAAGCGAGCAGCGCAAAGCCAACCAGCCAGGCGGAAAATTTCAAGGTACCGCTGTGTTCGAAGCGCGAGGAGATCAACCCCGAACAGGCCGGCGCGAGCATATAACCAACAGAGATGAGCAGGAACAACCCTCCGGCCTGGCCATGGCCGATGCCGAGATCCTTTTCGATGGCCGGCATGAGGGGGGCAAAGAGGATCCGCGAGACAAAGCCCAGATAAAAGAGCCATGCCAGAAAGAGGGTGATGCCGAACTTCTCCTGGAAGGTTTCGGGCATCGGGCATTCGTACTCGCTGATATCATCCATTATTCTCTCATCCCACGGATATGACACGATCAAGATTTGCTTTTGATATTATATATTCATTAGTTAATAAATAAAGCATAAAATATTGCATGTAAAAATTTCTTGACACGCACCGTGGAGACGGTACAATGTTTCATAATATAACACTATTGTTCCAACATATGGAACTATCAATTTTCAAAATAGCGTTCTCATTCTTGCCGAATCCGCAAAAGCAACCGTCAAGGAGTTCTCCCGAAACGGGTTTCGGCAAGAAAAAATCGGGCATGGCCGCACAGTGGTATTTCTGCTCCCCTGCCCGGCGTAATCGAACAGCCTGACCGTGAAGCCTGAAAGAGTCGGGACAGTGCCAACCTTACAGGAGAGGACATTATGACAACAGTGACAACCGACCCGTATAGCGGGTTGCAGATGGTGGAACTCAGCCATATGTGGGGACATAGCGCTCCGTCCATGCCGGGCGATGCCGATGTGCTCATCTACCGTTCGGTCAAACACGCCCAGCACGGAGTCATGGCCCAGCGGTTGAAAATGGTCATGCATTCCGGCACGCACATGAACACCCCGCTGCACCTCATTCAAAAAGGGGCAGGCGCGGCCGATATCGCCCTTGACCATTTTTTCGGCAACGGCGTGATCCTCGATATCCCAAAAAAACGCTGGGAACTGGTGACGGCACAGGATCTGGCGGCAGCCCGCCCCGAGGTCCGCGACGGCGATTTCGTGGTCATCGTCACCGGCTGGCATGCCAAGTATTCGGACAGTCTTGAATATTTCGGCGAGTCGCCGGGCCTTGCCAAAGACGGGGCCGAGTGGCTGGTGAAGAAGGGCGTAAAGCTCGTGGCGATGGATACCCCGCAGATCGATCATCCGCTCGCCACTTCGCTTGGGCCGCATCGTGGCGGACCGCTGATGAAGCGGCTGCCGGCCAAGTTCAAGGACGAGACCGGCCTTGACCCGCAGAAAGAGCATCCCGAATGGAATGTCGCCCATAAGATCTTACTCGCCGCGGGCATCCCGACCATCGAACAGGTGGGCGGCGACGTCAAAGTCCTGCTTGGTAAACGGGCCACCCTGGTGGCGACCCCCTGGAACTGGAAGCAGGGCGACGCCTGCCAGGTCCGGTTCATGGCCTTGACCGATCCGAGCGGCACCTGCCGCATCGAAGCCGGCACGGCCGCCTGAACCCGTTTCCATTCAATTTTGAGCGAGGAGAAAAAAATGAGCCTGCAGATATACAACCTCAGTCAACCTTGGGGCCACCATATGCCGGAATGGCCGTCGACGCCGGGAATCAATGTGCATGTCAAAAAGTTTCACGCCAAAGACGGGGTCTACCAGACCGAATTCGAAGGGATCATGCACCGCGGCACCCACATGGACGCGCCGCTCCATGTCACCGAAAATACGCCCTGCCTGATGGGCTATCCGCTCTGGCGTTTCTTTGGCACCGGTGTGGCCGTCTCCATCCCCAAGAAAAAATGGGAGGTCATCACCGCCCAGGATCTGGAAAATGCCCGCCCGAAGATCAAAGAGGGCGACATCGTCATGATCAATACCGGCATGCACACCAAGATGGCCGATACCGACGAATACTATGCCTATTCCCCCGGCATCTACCGGGAGGGCGCCCAGTGGCTGGTCGACAGGAAGGTGAAGATGGTGGGCTACGACGTCCAGGCCAACGACCATCCGATGGCCACCAAACTCGTCGACCACGGCCTGGGACCGACCCATCCGCACCTGATCGAGGAATACAAGCAGTACACCGGCCGGGACCCGAAAGAGGATTTCCCCGACTGGGAGGCCGGCCATAAGACCCTTATGGTGAAGGGCGGCATACCCGGCATCGAGAACGTCGGCGGCGACCTCAACCTCGTGACCGGCAAACGCTGTACTTTCATGGCCTTTCCATGGCGCTGGCAGGGCGGCGAGGGCTGTACGGTGCGGGTGCTGGCGGTGATCGATCCGGACCAGACTTTCCGGTTCGAAACCGGCCGGTGAACGGCAGGGCTAACGTGACCTGTTGCTTTTGATCCGTTGTTCATCCGCAGGGCGGTCCTAGTGATCGCCCTGCTGCCAGGACGATCACCAGAAAAACCGCAGCGACATCCGCTAGTCGGCGAATAAGCCTCTGACCTCACCTGTGGATTTCCCGCTTCCTCGCCCCAAGTCTGCAGCGGAAAGAGACCGCGTGCCATCAGCCGCCAAAGGTGAAGACCTTTCCCGTCCGTATTTCGCCATCATTTTCCGCACAAGTCCCCTTTACGTTTTACGGCGTTTGTGCTACCTAGTGTCCTGTCAAGCCTCATCTGTCGCATCTTGCTTGCCCTTTTGGCTTCCTGACTTTGTTGCTTCTTCGGTTACATAGCGCTGCTATGCGCCCTCAGTCGCGCCTTGCAGAAAACCAAAATTGCGGCGCAATCTTGCAACATCTGAAGCTTGACATGACACAAGGAACTGCGGATCACGCAGCGCAGCCGCGGCCATCCGCAACAGACGCGCATTCACACCGCCGGCCCTCGGCAGCAAGAACAAAGGAGGCTCTCGTTGGATTTCGGTATCTTCGGCATTATCAACCTGGACTGGCAGTTTTTTTCCGCTCTTTTCAGTATCATCATCATCGATCTCATCCTGGCGGGCGACAATGCCGTGGTCATCGCCATGGCGGTACGTTCCCTGCCGCACAACCAGCGGCGGAAAGGCATCATGATCGGGGCAGGCGCAGCCGTGCTGCTCCGGGTCGTGCTCACCTTCTTCGTGGCGCAACTGCTGCTGGTCAACTATCTCAAGATAATCGGCGGCCTCCTCATCCTGTGGATCGCGGTGAAACTCTTCGTCGAGGGAGTGCCGGAGGAGGATTCCGACAAGCAGGCAACCTCCGTCTACCAGGCCATCAAGCTGATCGTCATCGCCGACATCACCATGGCCACCGATAATATGCTGGCGGTGGCCGGCGCCTCGCACGGCAATCTCTTTCTGCTCCTCTTCGGGCTCGGCCTCAGCATCCCCTTTGTGGTCTTCGCCTCCAGCATGCTCTCCATGCTGATGGACAAGTATCCGGTCATCGTCTATATCGGCGCCGCCATCCTCGGCAAGGTCGGCGGAGAAATGCTGATCACCGACCCCTTCACCATCAACCTTCTCCATCCCTCCAAGGCCATGCAGTACGGCGTCGAGCTGTTCTTTGCGGTGGGGGTCCTTGTCGTCGGCAAACTCTATCTGCGATGGAGCAGGGCCAGGAGGGTTTTGAAAGCTGAGGGTTGAATAACTTGAAGGACTGAGGGGAAAGGACTGAGGACTGAGCGTAGGGAAAAGTTACTCAGTCCTCATAGCTCAGTCCTCATAGCTCAGTCCCTGCTCAGTACATCATATTCGGCAGAACGAGGATGATCTGCGGGAAGATCGAGAGGATGATGATCCCCACCAGGACCGCCAGCATGAACGGGGCGATTCCTTTGAAGATCGACTCCAGGGATATACCTCCGTCCGGCAGTCCCCTGGCTACCCCGTACACCACATAGACATTCAACCCCACCGGCGGGGTGATGACCCCCATCTCGGTTACCATGACAATGATCACCCCGAACCAGATGGGATCGAAGCCCAGGCCGATTACCAGCGGGAAGAAGATCGGCACGGTCAGCATCACCAGCGCAAGTGAGTCCATAAAACAGCCGCCCATGAAATAGACCAGAATGACAGCGAAGAGGATGAACAGCGGCGGCATATCGAAGCCGCCGATCCAGCTGGCAATGTCGTACGGAATACGGGTGATGGCGAGAAACTTGCCGAAAAATGTCGCCCCCGCCACCAGCATCATTACCATGCAGGAGGTCTTCAGGGTCTCATAGAGGGCATCGACGAATTTTTCCCAGGTCAGCTTGCGGCGGATGAGGGCGACGACCAGGACGCCGAAGACCCCGACCCCGGCGGCTTCGGTCGGGGTGAACAGGCCGTAGAACATGCCCCCCATGACCAGGGCGAATACTGCCAAGGTCTCGCCCATACCGCCGATCGATTTGATTTTCTCCTTCCAGGTGAAAACAGGTCCCCGCGGGCCCTGCTCCGGCAGGAAATGGCACCAGATGACGATGGTGATGATGAACAGCAAGGTCACTAGCAGGGCCGGGAGGATACCCGCCATAAACAGCTTGCCGATGGACTGTTCCGTCAGAATGCCGTAGACGATCAGCACCACACTGGGCGGCATGATCATGCCCAGGCCTCCGCCCGAAGCCACCGAGCCGGCGGCCAGCTCGTCGGCGTACTTGAATTTCCTCATCTCCGGCAGGCCGACCGTGGCCATGGTCGCGGCCGTCGCCGCGCTTGACCCGCAGACCGCCCCGAAAGCGGTGCAGGCTGCCACCGTGGCAATGGCCAGTCCGCCTTGGGTATGGCCCAGGAACCTGAAGGCCGTTGCATAGAGTTTGCTGCTGATCCCCGCATTGAAGGCTAATTGTCCCATGAGGATAAAAAGCGGCACGGTGGTCAGGTCATAGGAGGAGAAGACATCATAAAAATCCTTGGCGAGCAGATTCAGTCCGGCTGTGGTACTGCTCAGGATGGAAAAACCCAGGAAACCTACTGCAGTCATGACATATGCGACCGGCATGCGGGTCATGAAGACCATGATCATAAAGACGATTCCGGTGACGCCGATGAGTGTGGGATTCATTGCTTTTTCAGTTTTGCCAGAGTTTGAAGAATGCTGCCGAGGATGGTCCCGCAGTAAATGAAAAAACAGCACGCGAGGAAAAATATGATCACATATTCGGGCAGTTTCAGATTCATGGACAATTCCCCCGAGCTCTGCATTTTCAGGCTGTAATCGACCATTCGCCAGGTGACCACGGCGAACAGGACCAGGGTGATCGATCCGGTGCAGAGATCGATTATCTGCCGCGATCTGCTCGACAGTTTCATGACGAAAAGTTCGACCCCGATATGCCCCTTGCGCTCATGGGTGAAGGAGAGCGTCGTGGCAATGGCGATGACGCCCATGAAGCTGACCAGTTCGACGGAGCCGAAAATGGGATGGTTGAAGAACCTGCCGATGACATCCGCGCAGGTCAGCGCCGCCATGCCGAACAGACTCAGGGCCCCGATCATCTTCAACTTGTCTGAAAGAAACGACAGCACTTTCTGATAAAATTCCATGTGGTTTTTCCGCAAGGTAAGACATTGACGAAAATGGGGCCGGTCCTTGTCGGGCAGCCGGCCCCGAAACCGGAGGTCCAGCTTACCTTACAGGTTTGCCTGCATGGATTCCCGGATCGTCTTGACCACCTTCGCCCCGTCGAGATTCTTTTTCTGCAGATCGGCGGCATAGTTGTCGATGACCGGAGCCACCGCCTGCTTCCATTTCGCCGTTTCCTGCGGGTCGAGGTCGATGACAATATTGCCCCTGTCCTTGAAGAACACCAGGCCTTCCTGATCGCTGCTGTCCCAGGCCTGGCCGTGTTTATCCGCCCATTCCTTGTTGATCTTCTCGATCGCCTGCTGGTCCTTGGCGTCTATTGCCGCCCATTTGTCCTTGTTCATGGCCACAAAGAAGGTGGTGGTATATGAGGTTTCGTTGCAGCGGACACAGTACTTTGTTACCTCGCCCAGTTTCCAGCCCTGGTTGGCTTCTATCGGATTGGCGGTGCCGTCCACTACGCCTTTCTGCAGGCTCTGGTAGGTGTCGGACATACCCATGGCCACCGGGATGCCGCCCAGGGCCGTGACGATGTCGGCGCTCATGCCGGTCGAGCGAATGCGCAACCCTTTCAGATCCTCCAGTTTCTTCACTTCCTTATCCCGGGTATGGATATAGCCCGGTCCATGGCCGTGGAAAAACATCACCTTGGTATCGGCGAACTCTTTAGGCTGCAATTTGCCGTAGACGTCGTTGGCTACCTTGGTGGCTACCACCCCGCTCGGAAAACCGAAGGGCAGGTCGAGGGCGGACATCTCGGGGAATCTGCCCATGGTGTAGGCCAGACCGGACAAGCCGACATCGGCGATGCCGTCGACAATCCCGTCATAGGTCTGTTTCACTTTGAGCAGGCTGCCGCCAGGGTAATACTGCACTTTGACACGCCCTTCCGTCCGCTTTTCCACTTCCTGGCACCAGGACTCGGCCAGTTTGCTCTGGATATGGGTGGGCGGGAAGAAGTTGCTGTACTTCAGAGTAAGGGTATCGGCGTTCGAGATGGCCGGGGTTGCCATGGTAGTCATGGCGAAAGACGCGAGAATCAACATACGGGAAAAAACATTCTTTTTCATGTACAGCCTCCATAGATGTTGTTTGCATTGAACTGCCGGTGCGGAACTGCTCCTCCTGACATTCTCCTTCTCTGCCGGACGCGATGTGCGGGTATCGTTCTCTCCACTGCTCCTTGTAACGTATTTTTGAGGGTAATCAACAGATTTCGTTTATCTTCCGGCCAGTCTGCCTCCTGCCGCCGCTTTCCCCGCGGGGAGCCCCAGCCGTCACACCATTGCCCGGAGGGCCAGCCGCGGTCGGTGCACCAGCGGTACCAGGGTGACCACCGACAGCAGGGCGACGGCAAAACCCATATTGAACGCCATGGTAGAGGAACCGGTGATGTCTATGGACCAGCCGCAGACCACCGGCGACCAGCAGGCCCCCTGGCCGATTCCGGCCAGGGCGAAAAACAGCGCCGCTTCCGGCGCCGAGGCGGCAAAACCCATGAGAAAAGCCCCCCCTGCCAGAAGAGCGGAGAACAGGGTCAGGAGAAAACGAAAATCGCAGCGGTCCGAGAGAAGTCCGAGAAGTGGCGAGCAGATTGTATACGTGGCAAAATAGGCGGCGTAGACGATCCCGGCCTCTGTCTTGCTAATACCCCATGAGTCGAGCATTCCGGGCAGCAGCATGCCGTAGCCATACCGTACGGCATATGCCATGGCGACTGTGAAAAACGCCGCCGTGATGATTCCATAGCCTCGGAGACTCATAGGCTTGCACCTTTGCCGTCGGGACCGCTTGCTTGACTGTTGCGGCGAATGGCACCATCGATCAACAACGCCTTCATCCACCTCTGCAGATCCTGTTATCATTATGTAAAATTACATGTAAAAGTTTCTTTGTCAATCGTTTTTTTGCCGAATTCTGCCGGTTTCAGACGACGATAACATGCAATTTCCACCGCTGTTCCCTCCGTCTCAGGATCTAGGGCCAATCCGTTAACGTGGGCTGACACGACGGTCATGTTCCGGCATCAAAGCACCTTCATTCTTTTTCTTGAAAGCTGTGCCCCCATCTCCGCGGGATCTCTCGGAGATTCCGCGGGTTCAACTTCGGCGGCACTATGTTCAAATCCAGATCGTGCCCAGGGCCAGAGGGGCGTCCTTAAGGATCTGCACCTTAGCGGCAACTCTTTTCTGAAAGACAACTTCCAGTTCGTAAACCTCGCTGCGGCCCGGGGGCAGCCGGTCGAATTTAAAGTCGCCGAAGTCGTCTGTCTCCTGCTCGGCAATCATTCTATTCGGGTCCTGAAGCCGGACAGTCGCCCCGGCCACGCATTCTGTCACGCCGTTGATTGTGGTGGCGATACTGCCGAAGATGGCGGCGCTGGTGAAACGGTGGAGGTTTTTGTAATAACACCTTTGCTTGGTTGCCGGGCCTTCTGAATCTATAGTCTCCAGACCCTCGGTCCGGACTACCTCGGCCAGCTCCTCGTCCGTCATGTGCAGGACCGACAGCGCCCCGGTCGGGCAGGCCTGGACGCAGCGAGGCTGGCGCCAGCCATCGTCGAGCAGATGGGCGCAGAAGGTGCATTTCTGCGGGACCTGCAGCTCCTCATTCCACCAGATGGCCCCGTAGGGGCAGGCGGCGACGAGATTTTGCCGACCTTTGGCCAACTCCTGATCGATCAGGACGATGCCGTCGGGGCGTTTGACCACCGCCCCCTGCCCGGCCCGGATGCAGGGCGCATCGTCGCAGTGCTGGCAGGGTTTGGCCAGATAGGCCACGTCGATCTGCGGGAAGGCGCCCCGCTCCCTGGTCTCGATATTCATCCAGCGCTGGCCGTGCAGCGGCTGACTTTTGCTATAGCCCGGCCAGTCGTTGCCGCAGTGCTCGTCCTTGCAGGAGAGAAAGCAGTTGTTGCAGTTTTCGCACTTCGCCACGTCGATGATGAAGCTGTATTTTTTCATTGCGCCCCCTCCTGCCACGGTTCGATCTCCACCAGGCACGAATTGGAGGCGGTGGAGTGCGACTTGGCGATGATGTTCCGGCTGGGTGTCAGCAGATTGATGCAGCCGCCGCGATCCGCCGAATGACCCGGTTCGCCGATAGGGGCATAGACCGCCGAGCCTTCCGGCGACTGGACGGTGCCCGGCGGGAGGCGGTCGGTAAGTTTCGCCGCGCAGATCACCGCACCGCGGTCGTTGAATATCCGCACCAGGCTGCCCTCGGCAATGGAGCGCTGCGCCGCGTCCTCCCGGTTCAATCGGACGATCCAGTAAAACCAGCCGGCAACCAGCACCCGATGGTCCTTCACGTCGTTGACGGTTGCGTCCTTGCCGTCGAACATGGTGTGGAAGCTGTAGCGCGGATGGGGCGAGATGAGGTTAAGCGGATACCTGGCGTAGAGTTCCTTATTGTGATGGCCCTCCCAGGACGGGATGAAGGTCGGCAGCGGCGGCCGCTCCGGATCGTCCGGGGCAAAACGCTTCAGGCTCGACGATTCGAACTCCAGCTTACCGGACTGGGTCTGCAACCCTTTACGCCACTCCTCCTTATAATCCGACGGCAGCGGCGACAGTTCCGGCACATTCTTTTTGCCGCCCTCGGCGAACCAGCGGTACGACACCGGCGCGCGGTTGGCCTCGTCCGGGGCCGGCACCACGTAGTAACCTTTCTTCAGAAACTTGTTCCAGGAGGTGACGGTGGGCAGGTCGCTCGCCTCAAACAGCCTGCGGCACCAGTCGAGCTCGGTCATCCCTTCCGAGAACAGCGTGCCAAGCCCTAAGCGGGCTGCCAGATCGAGAAAGATCTGATAGTCGGACCGCGACTCGCCAAGCGGCTCGATGCACTTATGCTGCATAGTGATCACCCGATGGTTCCACTGGATGTACTGCTGATGGCTGTACCCCCCGGAATTGGCGGTCTCGCCGATATCCCAGCGCTCGAAATTGGTGCAGGCGGGCAGTAGCACGTCGGCGAATTTCGCCTCGCCTTCGAACCAGATCGACTGGTTGACGACGAATTCCAGGTTGTCGCTGCGGTAGGCGCGGGCGTAGCGGTTCGAGTCGGCCATGGTGCCGAAATGGGAGCCGCCGTATTTATAGTACATCTTGGCCGGCGAGTGGCCGGGTGCCGGATAGGTGAATTTCTTGAACTGGCCCTCAATCGACTTCGGGTCGGTCGGATACCCCTCGCAGGCCCCGTTCAGGATCGCCTCGGGAATGCGCAGCCGGGGGATCATCTGCGACACCGAATTCATCGACGGCAATTGCGGCATGCGCTGGTACATGCTGACGCGCAGCCCCGTGTAGTCGAGATCGCCTGACAGCCCACCCTCGGCATAGCCGGGGAAGTAGAAGTTGGTGTCGACCGGCGCCCCCTGCTGCAGGCAGCCCATGTTGATGCCCGGCTTGCCCAGGCCCTGCATGGCCATGAGGCAAACCATGGAGCGGGCCCACTCGATGCCGGTGGCCGCGCGGCAGGCCCCGCCGAAACCGGCGAGGCCGCCCGGCGACAGATAGGTCTTTTTCGTGCCCCACTGGCGGGCGAGCGAGCGCACGACCCGGGCCGGGACGTTCGTTTCCGGCTCCTGCCATTCGGGCGTCTTGGGGACGCCGTCGCTCTCCCCGAGGATATAATCCCGCCACTTCTCGAAACCCACGGTCCGCTTCCGCACATAGTCCTGGTCATACAGCCCTTCCGTTATCCACACATGGGCGATGGCGAAGGCCATGGCGCCGCCGGTATCGGGCCTGGGTGCGATCCATTTGCCGCCGAGGAGCGCTGCGGTATGGTTGTAGTACGGATCGATATGGACCATCTTGATGCCGAGCGACTGCGCCCACTGCCGCCGCACCGTGCCCTCGAAAGCGCCATAGACGCCGCTGGTCGATTCCGGATCGCTCGACCAGAAAACGATCATCTCGGCCTCTTTCAGGCAGTCTTCCACCGTGCCGTAGGTGTCGGTCGCGCCGTTCCTGATACTGTTGCCCCAGTGGTGCATCGCCCCCCAGTACCAACCTTCCCAGCTGTCGGGATTGTGGACCACGTGACTTGAGCCTATGGAGTTCATGAAGCGGGTCTTGGCGCTCAGCCAGTACCCGATATTGCCCCAGGTGTGATGGGAGCCGCTGCCGTTCATGATCGCGCCGGGACCGTGCTGCTTTTTCACCCGCTTGATTTCGCCGGCGACGATATCGAGCGCTTCATCCCAGCTGATCCGCTCGTAGCCGGAGATGCCGCGATTCGCGCAGTTTCTCTCTCCGTTCGGATCGAAGTCCACCCGCTTCATCGGGTAGAGCAGCCGGTCCTTCGAATAGACGAGGGATCTCAGGGCAAAGACATACGGATTGACCGTGCCTTTTCGGGGCGGGGTGAAAGACCGGCCGCGGGCATGGATGGTCCACGACCGGCCGTCGCTGTCGTCGAACTCGATGGGGGTAATGCGCAGGATCCGTCCGTCTTTGACATAGACAAAGACCGGCCCGCCGTTGGTGTTGTTGACATAGCGGGTGACGCCATCGCCCAGGCCGGTGCCGTAGGGCGGGGTCTCGGCGAAAGAAAAACTCTGCAGGAGGTTCATGGTCTGCATGAACCAGACGATATCCGCATCCGCGCCCTGGACATCGACGCGGAAATTCTTCATGGCGTTCAACTGCTGCAGATAGTTGCGGGGCGCAAGCATCAGTTTAACCGCCGTCGCCGCATCGGTGAAGATCATTGTCACATCCGGGTTGCCGGTAAGCTCGGCTGTCGAGCTGACGGTGCCGTTTTTAATGAGGTAGGTGCGGCCGCAGGAGTTGTCCCGGAGTTTGATCTGGGCGCTGAGGTTTTTCTCCTGCAGTCTGCGGCCAAACGAAGGGCTGAAGCGTGCTTTCGCCTTCATCGCCGCATGAATACCGAGGAGCAGGCCCTGCAGCAGCTTCTTCGCCTGAGGTCCCGCGAGCAATGTGTCCACCAATCTTCCGGTCATGGAAGCCCTCTCTGAGAATGAAAAACCTGCTTTCTCACATTGCAACCCTCGTTCCAGATATTTTCTAGTGAATATACGCAAACTTAGATCTACTACTTGTCTGATTTCACCAAATGCGGTATAGTCAATTACGAAATACGGGGATACCCCGCAACAATCCACCAAATACGGTAATATTTCTTGCCATGGACGAAAACTTGTTCTTCAAGCAGGCTACCCTCCTCATCTGCAGCAGTCTCGATGTCGAAATCTCGCTCTCCCGCTGTTTCCAGTTCATCCAAGGCTATCTGCCCGCCGATGCCATCTATCTCAATATTTACGAGCCGAGCATCAGCG
>MGTI01000114.1:0-10183 GCA_001799365.1 Desulfobacterales bacterium GWB2_56_26
ATCAGGCCCTGGTGGAACGCTTGTACCAGGCTATCCAGAGCAGCGCCAGGATGAAGGCTATAAAAATTTAAGTGGAAATATGCTGCACGTGAATACAACACAGACGTAAAAAGCAGAACGCCGAGCAGTAATTATGATCAGTTCACGAAAATTGTTGGGTTCCCTGGCTCTCCTGATTTCTCTCTTTGTGGTCGGAGACCACTACCTCCGTTTCCATATGATCCTGCCGGGATTTGTCGAGTTGGAGCAACAAGAAGCGCTCAAGGATATCACCCGCTGTAAGACCGCAATCGAAAGAGAAATACTCCATATTGAAAAGCTTTCCACCGACTGGGCAGTGTGGGACGATCTTTATCAATATGCAATTGATGGCAACAGGGAATTCGAGGTGTCGAATTTCCAATGGGATACCCTCCCGACGACCGGAATCAATTTAATATACGTCATCAATTCCGAGGGAAAGATAGTCTACAAAGCCACGATTATACCATCTACAGGGGAGATGGTAGAGCTGCAGCAACTGCCTGCGGACGTGTTCCCTCCGGATCATTTTCTTCTGAAAACTCCAGGCGATGCGTCCAGCCTTTCCGGTATTCATCTCACCGACTTCGGCCCTCTGCTCCTTACCTCTCACAATATCCTCACCAGTGCCGGAGAGGGTCCCAGTCATGGCACCCTTCTTTTCGGCCGGTTCCTCGATAATGACATCATTAGTGATCTTCAACAGCAGACCCAGGTAGAATTTTCTGTTCGTGACCCGCTTTCAGCACCGTTTTCAGAGGCGGAGAGAAAACTGGTGCAGGATCTCGCGATAAAACAACAGGTCAACGAGATCATCGACGACCGGAAGATGCTCGTTTTCGGCCTTCTCAACGACCTGCAACAGCAACCTGCCCTCCTCATTACCGCCGCTCTTCCCCGGCGTACTTTGGAACGAGGCATGGTGACCGCCCGTTTTTCATCTTTTGTTCTTCTTTCTGCGGTCGGTTTGATCATCGCATCATTCATTGTATTTATGGCATTGTCAAACCTGCGTTCGCGAAAGCGACAGGATCTCATCGAGGCTCTGGTTGCGCAACGCACTGACGAATTACGGCTGTCGCAAGAACGCCTGAATGCTCTTTCGGATGCCTCTTTCGAGGCAATTTTTCTTTCCGAAAAAGGGATCTGCGTTGAGCAGAATAGAGCGGCCGAGGTGATGTTCGGCTACGCGTATGAGCAAGCGATCGGAAAAAACATGAACGCTTGGGTTGAACCGGAATACCGGGAAGTAGCAACGAGAAATATCTTAGCCAATGTTGAAACGCCGTATGAGATTATTGCCCGGCGCAAGGATGGCAGCACTTTTCCAGCTCAGATTCAGGCCAGAGCAGCCACCTTTCGGGGGAAGACTGTACGTGTTATTGCCCTTCGTGATCTATCCGAACAGAAAAAGGCAGAACGGGAGCAAAAGATCCTTGAGGATAAACTGCAGCAATCCCAGAAGATGGAATCTCTCGGGATGATGGCCAGCGGAGTTGCCCATGATCTTAATAATATCCTTTCCGGTATCGTCAGTTATCCGGAGCTCATTATGATGAGCCTGCCGAAGGATAGCTCTTTACTCACGCCCGTTACCCAGATCAGGGAAGCAGGAAAGCGGGCGGCAGAGGTTGTCGACGATCTGCTGACCCTGGCCCGCGGCGTCTCACGCAGCAGAGAAATCAACAATCTGAACACTATTGTCTCCGAATATCTCGAATCACCGGAGTTATTCAATCTCCGGTCCCTGCACAGCCACGTGTCAATCAAAACTGATCTGGAACCCGACCTGCTCAATATCAGCTGTTCAACGATCCATATCAAGAAGTGCCTCATGAACCTTGTAACCAATGCGGCTGAGGCAATCAGGGAACCGGGGGAGATTGTTATCGCCACGCGTAATCAATATTGCGACGCACATCCAAAGATGAAAAAAGGAGAATTTGCCATCCTCTCAGTCACCGATACCGGCATCGGTATCCCCGAAGAAAGCCTTGGCCGAATCTTTGAGCCTTTCTATTCCAGAAAAGTCGTTGGGCGTAGCGGCACCGGTCTGGGTTTGGCCGTAGCCTGGAACACGGTGCACGATCACAGCGGAGGCATTACAGTCGAAAGCAGCACCAAGGGGACGACCTTTGAACTCTATTTCCCGGCGACCAGGGAAAACCTGAGAAATCTTCCTCCTTCTGTCGATATCGAACAATACAA
This sequence comes from Desulfobacterales bacterium GWB2_56_26, assembly GCA_001799365.1. Taxonomy (GTDB): domain Bacteria; phylum Desulfobacterota; class Desulfobulbia; order Desulfobulbales; family Desulfocapsaceae; genus Desulforhopalus_A. The sequence goes on from MGTI01000114.1 coordinate 2,230, forward strand.
GGGCCGTGGCGAGAAAATATTAGTTGTGGATGACGATGAACAGCAACGGAATATCGCCAGCCAGATACTGGAGTTTCTCAACTACACAGGGCATACAGTCGACAGCGGCGAGAGCGCCGTCCACTATCTTGAAAAGGAAACTGTAGATCTGGTGATTCTGGACATGATCATGGCCCCGGGCATAAACGGCTGTGAGACCTACCGGAGGATTCTTGAACTCCAGCCCGGCCAGAAAGCGATTGTCACCAGCGGCTTTTCAGAAAGTGAAGATGTGCAGCAGGCCTTGAGCCTGGGAATCAGAGGCTTTGTACAAAAACCATATACTCTCAGTAAAATAGCAATAGCAATCAAGGAAACACTGCGGAACTAACAATGGCTGCAATCCATTGTAATCAGGGGCCAGTCAATATCGATCAATTTACTGCTTGTCGATCGCTACTTTTGAATGGCTTTTTTCATCGTTTTGGAAAAATGAGACGTCGCTCAACAACAAGAGGATATCGTGCACATCTGGGTCGATGCTGACGCCTGCCCCAAGGTAATCAAAGAGATTCTCTTTCGTGCCGCCGAGCGGACCGGAGTTTCCATGACACTGGTGGCCAACCAACAGCTTGTCGCTCCACGGCTGAAAAATATCCGCACCTTGCGGGTGGCCTCGGGTTTTGACGTGGCGGACAATGAAATTGTGCGGAGGTTGGCGGTTGGAGATCTGGTCATCACCGCAGATATTCCGCTTGCGGCCGAGGTGATCGCCAAGGGTGGGTATGCGCTGAACCCTCGCGGCGAGTTGTACACCACGGACAATATTCGGTCTCGCCTCAGTATGCGCGACTTCATGGACAGCCTGCGGGCAACCGGCGTAGAAACGGGCGGTCCAGGCTCATTCAGCCAGAGCGACCGGCAATCATTTGCCAATCAACTGGATCGTTTTTTATCCACCCATTTTCGAGGCGCTACGGGATAAATCGCTGCTGTACACGTGTTCAAGCTGGGCAGCCTCCGAAAGAGCTCGTGGTGTAATCATCTTGCGGTCCAGCGGTAGAGCTCCATCTTCGATGTCCCTGATGACGTTTTCATATGGTTGCCAATGCAACTCGCCGAGTGACTGCAGGCGCCCAAGGGTTTGGCCTGTGGCCTTCCTGTACGCTTTGTAGACGAGTTCCGAGCAGTAGATTGCCGCATCGTCCAAGTCATAGTGGATGTCATAGGGGAGTCCCATATAGCTCTGCGCTGCCTTCACGAAGGATGGGATCATTTTTCGATAAGGCCCTTTCAGGCGATACACCGTATATCTGTTGTCTCGGCCCCGGTCTATCCATTCTTCGAGGGGTGTCTCCTTGACTGGACCGATTGCTTCGATGACAACCCATCGGGTGTTTGTACGGTGAACGATTCCGCAATGTGAAAACGACGATGAAGTTGCTCCCTCGATTGCATCGATGAGAGGGGTACGGGGCGAAGATTGAAACATGATATCTCCCTCCCGGGGCTCGTACTGAGCCGGTTTACCATGAGCCTGGCTCAAAGCTGCGCACAAGAGACAGAGTGTCACGAATACTGTTCTGATGCTGAGCAATGCGTTCATCCTATAAAAATAACTCAAGTTTTTATTTTGTGTCTCTGCGGATCACGGAAAGGCGAAACCTCGCAATCCGGCCGTTGCCTGCCTTACTATCTGCCTTATTGTATAAGCATTCATGACCGTTCGTCCGGTCGTGAACGTTATACAACCCTTTAAATTCTTTCGGAGATCATCTTCGATTCAATATACACATCAGGAATCGACATGCAAAACACCAGCTCAGATATCAACAGAAGCGTCGGGGAGATTGTTGCCGACGATTATCGTACGGCAAAGGTTTTCGAGAAATACGGCGTAGACTACTGTTGCGGCGGCAAGACTACCCTTTCCGACATCTGCCTTGAACAGGGAATCGACCGGGCTGAGATTGTTCGGGAGATCGAAGCCGTTAAAAATACGCCTATCGAGCGAAGTCAGAATTATGCAGCCTGGACGAATTCATTCCTGGCCGATTACATCATCAATACGCACCACACCTACCTGAAAGAGAACCTGGACCAAATCGCAGCGTATACGACAAAGATTGCCCAGGTCCACGGTGAAAAGCATCCTGAGGTGAGAGAGATTGCCGCTCTCTTTGCCAAGATTGTCAAAGACTTGTCTGCCCACCTTCGGGAGGAGGAAGAGGTCTGCTTTCCGGCCATCAAACGGGTGGAGGAGGCCAAAAAGCTTGGCAAGTCTCCGTCGGTTGAGGACATTGAAACCATTGCGCGAACTCTTGAAAAATTCGATGTCGAGCACAATGAAGTGGGCGAGGCGGCTCATAAAATTCGACGGCTCGCCAAGGACTACGCCCTTCCCGATGATGCGTGCAACACCTTTATGATCACCTATCAGAAGCTCAAAGAGTTCGAGGAGGATCTTCATAAACACGTTCATCTGGAGAACAATGTTCTCTTTCCTAAGGTGTCGGTGATCTAAAGAGCTTCACTGTAGGTCCTTTTTTTGCGCACCAGGGAGGACTCACTGAAGTCCTCCCCCCGCTCAATTACCTCACTTTGCAGCTTCCCTCCCGATATGGATTTCGAATTACTCGTAAGTGGCTATCGGAGTGCCGTTTTCAATGGTCAAGGTTACTTTTGAAATTGCCGAGAGATGCAATTCCGGCCATTCGAGCGAAGTACCTTCCTGATCGACAATCATCAGATCCCAAAAATCTGCGGTCTCTTCTCGAGAAAATTTTATATGACATTCGTCTCCCGGCGGCAGGGTATCCACGGCTAGGACATCTTCTCCCCAGTTGGCCTTGGCGACAGGGCTGATATAGAGTTCAGCTATATCCACCCCCGTTTCATTTGCCAAAATGAAATCCTGGATGCCGGCGAATGCAGAACAGGCAAAAAATATTCCCACAATCTGTAAAATCAAGATGTTCCTCATACTGTAATACTCCGTGTATTCCTCGTAAATTTTTCGAAAAAGCCCTGGTGCAATCCCCGTACTCTAACAAATTATTTATGTATACTGGTAAGTAATGCCCTCCGTTTGCTGTCGCCTGCATGTTCTTTCCCCGAAGGGAATCTGTGCAGTGAGATAGGCTCACTGCAATGAACAATGGTACAACAAGGAGAACAGCTATGAAAAGCAATAATGACACTGGCCACTGCAATCCGGTTCTTCACTGCCAAAGCTTTGGCACCATTAACGCGGCGAACCTCCACGGCCCCAGTGAAGATCCGCCCAACACCTCGCCCGGCACAGGCTTCGCCCTGGTCGAATTGGACGCCATTCTCCCTCAAGATTCCAATCGTTTGTATCCGGTTTTTCTTTGATTCACAAACTCTCCTGTTGGTCCCCTTCCTCGATCGGCAGAACAACGGTGAAGATTGTTCCCTCCAGCGGCCGACTCTCTACGCGTATCTCCCCATGATGATTTTGAATGATCCCGTGAGAAACCGATAACCCCAGCCCTGTCCCCTTTATGCCGGGTTTGGTTGTATAGAAGGGTTCAAAGATATGATCGATTTTATCAGGATCGATGCCAGTGCCCGTGTCTTCGATCGCTACGGCGACTTTCCGGTCTTCCTGCCAGGTGCTGATCGTGATTTCTCCGCCTTTCGGTAAGGCATCCGCCGCGTTGTTCAACAGATTGAAAAGGACCTGTTTGATCTGGTCCGGAACCGCCAGGATCGGGGGCAGCATGTCGGCATATTTCATTACGGTGGTAATCTTTTTGTGTTTGAAATCGCTTTTGCACAACAACAGCACGGAGTCGATGGAAGCGTGTATGTCCATGACGTTTTTCTTGCCCGATGACGGACGGTAGAAATTCTTGATATTGCGGATCAGACTTTTCATCCGGTAACTTTCGCTGAGGGCCAGATCCAGCATGCCTTTATCCTCTTCTTCCAGCACAAGTCTATTTTTGAAGCCCTGGAGGATGGTCATGATCCCCTGCAGCGGGTTGTTGACTTCATGAGCAATCGAGGCCGACAGTTTGCCGATTGCCGAGAGTTTTTCGGCATGCATATATTGGAATTGTGTCTCCTGAAGCTCGCGGGTCCGCTGCTCAACCCGTCGTTCCAGGTCATCCTTCTCTGTCTGGAGCTGTTCTTCGGCCTGCTTCCGCGCCACGATCTCCAGGCGCTGCAGCGTATTCATCTTGGCAAGATCGTCCCTTTGCGCCTCGGCTCGGTTTCGCGCCGATATCTCCGTGCGAAGCTGGATTTCGGTCATGACCGCTGCAGCCAAGTCCTTGATGACGGCAATTTCCTCCTGCTGCCAGAACCGCGGTCGTACATCGATAACGCAGAATGAGCCTAAAACATAGCTGTCGGATGTGACGAGGGGGATACCCAGATAGGCGATCGCCTGCAGGTCCCGAATCGCCGGACTATCCCGAAAAAGCGGGTGCATACGGGCATCCTCGATGATCAGAGGCTCTCCCGAAATGCGGTTGTAAGGACAAAAGGAATGGGAGAGAGGGGTCTCACGTTGGGAGCACCAAGGTTCGGGCAAGCCTATACAGCTTTTCAGGAACACTCGATCGGCATCGACAAGCGTGACCAATGCAACCGGAGCGTTGACGAAGCGTGCCGCCAGCCTGGAAAGCCGGTCCAATGGTTCTTCGGCGGGCGTATCCAGCATGGAGACGGCGCGAAGGGCGGCCAGGCGGGCGGGATCCTTGGCATGGGTGGCAACTTCACTGGCAATCATAGCTACTCCTTATTTATCCATATGAAATCACATATTATTTTAAATTTTTAATAATCAGACCTGATACCATGCAAATAATAAGGGAACTTTATTGATGGTTCATGTTTTTGCAAGGCAATACCTGCCGGATTTTTCCGGAAAAATGGAATAACCGGTTGGCGATGGTGGCGGTGACAGCGGTCATCGATGCAGAAAGAATATCTAAAGCTTGGGTATTTGACAGCCTTGCGGAAATTGTGGATACTCGTTTGAGAGCGTACAAAGTGTCACACTGTGGACAACAAATTCCCCCCAAAGGAACTCCCACATTCCCGAGTCATTTCCGCTCTTTCTACCCGCAAACAAGAAACCACACATTCTCAACGGGAAAGCGTGGTCAAAAAAAACAGAGGCGAGCAAACCGCGGTCATGGAGGTAAAATGTATGCAGCTGGAGTAAACGGCAGAACCTTGTTGGACGAGTCAACCTCGCACGAAAAAGTTCCGCGCCTGAAGGTCCTGCAGGGCAAATCGATGGATGCGGATGTCCATCAGGCGGTGCGTGAACTGGCAACCCAGATCGAACAACCGAATATCCAGGTGACTCTCGCCTTTTTTTCGGATGAATACGAGCCAGAGGAACTCGGCCGGGCCTTGAAGATGTATCTGCCGGGCCCGGTTATCGGCTGTACCACCGCCGGCCAGCTCTCGGAAACCGGCTTTCAGCGTGGCGGCATATCCGGCGCCTCGCTTGCCGGCGACGAACTGTCGGTGGTCCCCTATCTTATCCGCCCGTTATCGGCATCGGGCAAAGCAATTGACAGGATAGCCGAGGATGTCCGAAAACGCCTTGCCGGCACGTCGCGGGATGCCTTCGGTTTTTTGCTTGTCGACGGACTGTCGATGAAAGAGGAGGTCCTGATCTCAGGCCTTTACATGTCTCTCGTCGATATTCCGATAATCGGCGGCTCGGCGGGCGATTCGCTCAAATTTAAACAGACCTTCATCTACCACGATGGGGAATTGCTGAATAATGCTGCCGTCTTCACCTTATTTTTGACCTCCCTGCCCTTCCGGGTCTTCAAGCATCAACATTTTCACCCTACCTCCACCAGACTGGTGGTCACGGACGCCGACCCCGCCAGACGTCTGGTAAAGGAAATAAATGGCGAGCCGGCGGTTGAAGCCTATGCCCGACTGATCGGCATTGCGGTGCCGGATCTCAATTCCCTCGTTTTCTCACGGTACCCGCTCATGCTGCATATCGGCGACGAATATTATGTCCGATCGATCTCCAGGGCAGAACCCGACGGCAGCCTGAAATTCTTCTGCGCCATCGATGCCGGACTGGTCCTCACCATAGGTCAGGGACATTCGGCGGTCGATGCCATCGACAACCATCTGAATAAGATTATTGAAGATATGGGCGAACCGGCAGTTATTATCGGCTGCGACTGTATTCTCAGGAGGCTGGAAATGGAAGAACGGGGGATCGACGACAAGGTAGGTCGACTGCTGGCCAGGCAGAAAGTTGTCGGTTTCAGCACCTACGGTGAACAATACAACTCCGTGCATGTCAATCAGACCTTTACGGGCATCGCAATTGCAGGTTGATGGATGAAATGGCAAGTAGAAGACGAGGACAGCGAGGCTTTAATCGCCATGCTCCAGGCCAAGCTGAAAGCGCAGGACAAGACCATCAAGGTGCTGATGAATGCGGCCGAGCAACGTTTTTCGGCAAGAGCTTCATCTATGGAACTGCTCTCCCAGAACCTGGCGCTTGAGCGGGTTGTGCAACAAAAGACCGAGACCTTGAGACGCCAGGGAGAAAAGCTGAAGAAGGCCTTGCAGGATCTGCAGCTTACCCAGTCCCGGCTGCTCCACGCCAGAAAAATGGAATCGGTAGGTCAACTCGCGGCCGGCATCGCCCACGAGATCAATACTCCGACCCAGTTCATCGGTGCGAATATTCAATTCCTGGGAGAAGCTTTCGACGATGTGCGGCGTCTTGTCCATGCCCTGGAGAAAGTGCTGCAGACGGTAATTGGCGACTCATCGACAGACGAGGCGAGGGAGGCGGAAAATCTGCTCAGGGAAGTAGACTGGCAATATCTCGACGGTGAAATTCCGGTGGCAATCAGCCAATCGAAAGATGGTCTCAGGAGAATTTCCACCATTGTCCAGGCGATGAAAGAATTCTCCCACCCCGGCAGCAAAGTGAAAACCTTTCACGACCTGAACAAGATCATCGAAACCACCATTACCGTTGCCAGCAACGAATGGAAATACTGCGCACAGATTGAAAAACAGCTCGCTCCCGATCTACCCCAGGTCTGTTGCCTTGCCGATGAAATCGGTCAGGTCTTTCTCAACATCCTTGTTAATGCCGCCCATGCCATAGCCGGAAATAATCCGGACGACAAGACCAGGGGGACCATCACCATCGCCACCCGCCTTGATCGGGAGCATGTAGAGATCTGCATCGGCGACAACGGGGCAGGTATTCCGGAGAATATCCGCGAACGCATCTACGACCCCTTCTTCACCACCAAAGCCGTGGGTAAGGGAACCGGCCAGGGACTGGCGATTGCCCACAACGTGATCGTTGAAAAACATGCTGGAACTATCAGTTGCGTTTCAGAGGTCGACCGGGGAACAGTTTTCACGCTCCGTTTGCCTATCGAGTCGACAGCGACGGATAGCAGAGGCGAAGAAATGGAAACGGCATAGGCATCTCTTTCAAAGCCCCGGTTTCAACCGGAAAGATTGCTTGGGAAAATTGGTGGCGGCAGCGCCTGAATCGGCACGTACCGCCACGGAAAGTTCACGAGAAACCCCGCTCAGCTGAGCTGGTCGTTACTGCGGAGGTTGTTGTTCTTCTTCCTGATTTTTCTTCTTTTTCTTTTCCGGCTGCCGCTTTTGTTCCTCTTGCGGCTGATTTTGTTCCGGTTGACGAGCCTGCTCCTGCCGGGGGGCGCTCTCGATTTCCTTCTTCTTCCTTGCCGCTTCCGCCGCCTGCTGCTGTTGTTTATCCCGGTCTTCCTGGCGCTGCCGGGCCTGCTGCTCGCCGCGGCGACGCTCTTCCTCCTGCTGCTGGAGCTTGATCTTTTGCTGCTCCCGCTGCTGATTCTCTTGCTGCTGGCGGGCCTGCTCCTGCTGGCGGGCACCCTCGTCTTCCTTCTTCTTCCGGGCCGCTTCCGCCGGCTGCTGCTGATCACCCCTGTCCCTTGGCGATCTC
>MGTI01000114.1:10219-10286 GCA_001799365.1 Desulfobacterales bacterium GWB2_56_26
ACCTGCTGCGGTTCTTCCGCCTGGTCTCTCCGCTGCGACTCGCGCCGCTCCATGGCTTCTTCCGTCT
>MGTI01000115.1 GCA_001799365.1 Desulfobacterales bacterium GWB2_56_26
GATGGGGATTCTGTTCGGCAAGGTCCGCGGCGGGCTCGCCATCAGCACCGTGCTGGTGGGGACCCTGCTCGCCGCCTCCACCGGGGTGGTCGGCGCCTCAGTGGTGGCCATGGGGGTCATCTCCCTGCCGGTCATGCTCAAGTATGGTTACTCCAAGCATCTGGCCACCGGCACCATCTGCGCGGCGGGGACGCTCGGCCAGATCATCCCGCCGTCGATTGTCCTCATTATCCTGGGAGACGTCTTTCAGCTGCCGGTGGGAGATCTGTTCAGGATGGCGGTGGGACCGGGTTTCGCCCTGGTCGGCTGTTACATTGTCTATATCGCAGTGATTTCGCTGGTGGATAAAAAGGTCGCCCCGGCGATCGTCGTCCGGGAGGAGGACAAAAAAGGTTCCGTCGCCCGGGCCATGCAGGCCATTCTCCCGCCGCTGGTGCTGATTGTCTTGGTGCTCGGCTCGATCTTCGCCGGCATCGCCACCCCGACCGAATCGGCGGCGATCGGCGCCCTCGGTTCGATGCTGCTGGCCGCCCTGTACCGGAAGCTGAGCTGGCGGATCGTCATCGATTCCTCTCTGCAGACGGTGCTGATCACCTCGATGGTGTTCGCCATCCTGATCGGGGCAACGGCCTTTTCCATGGTCTTCGTCTACACCGGCGCCGATCTCATCGTCGAACAATTCATGACCGGGCTGCCCGGCGAAAAGTGGGGATTCATTATCCTGTCCATGACCGCCATCGGCCTTCTCGGCTTTTTCATCGACTTCATCGAGATCACCTACATCGTCGTGCCGGTTCTGCTGCCGATATCCCAGGTCATCGGCATCGATCCGATGTGGTTCGCAATCCTCATCGCCATGAACCTGCAGACCTCGTTTCTCACCCCGCCCTTCGGTTTTTCCCTCTTTTACCTGAAAGGGGTCTGTCCGCCGGAGGTCAGGACGGTCGATATCTATAAGGGAGTGGTGCCGTTTATCATCCTTCAGGTATTGGTTCTGCTTTCGGTTGTGGTATTTCCGGATCTCTACGGGTTTACCTTATGATAAAAAACACTCCGTCCGAACCCATGACCCGGGTTCGGACGGACAATTTCGTTTTCCGCTAGACGCCTTTATGGTAGAGTGGCTGCGGATGGACAATGATCGCTCCCGAGGTATCCAATGGATCTCCTGACATTTTCGCTGCACAACATCTTCGCGCTCCTGCAGCAGATGTCGGTCTTTCTGGTCATCGCCTACCTCTTCACCAAATCGCCCTTCTTCGGTTCCTTCCGCAGCCATAACCTGCGTCCCCGGCAGTTGCTGGTCCTCTATCTTGTCTTTTCCGCCTTTTCGATTCTCGGCACCTATTTCGGCCTGCACGTCAAAGACGCCATCGCCAACACCCGGGCCATCGGCGCGGTGCTGGCCGGAATTGTCGGCGGACCGCTGCTCGGCGGGGCGGTGGGGCTCACCGCCGGTCTGCACCGGCTTTCGCTCGGCGGCTTTACCGCTCTCGCCTGCGGCATTTCCACGACCGCCGAGGGACTGATCGGCGGTCTCGTCCATCTATATCTGGTGCGTACTTACCGGCAGGACAGGTTGCTGAATCCGGCGGTCGCCTTTTTCACCACCCTGGTTGCGGAGATCGTTCAGATGGTCATCATCGTCCTGGTCTCGAGACCCGTTGACGAGGCGGTAGCCCTGGTGCGAATCATCGCCCTGCCGATGATTCTCGCCAACAGCTGCGGGGCGGCGATCTTTGTCAGCATCATCCGCGACCAACGCAAGATGTATGACGAGCTGAGCGTAACCTTCTCCGCCAAGGCCCTGAAGATGGCGGAACGGACCGTGGCCATCCTGGGCCGGGGTCTCGACAACGAGACGGCCCAGGAGGTCGCTTTCGTTATTCGGGAGGAAACGGGCGTCGGGGCGGTGGCCATTACCGACCGGGAGAAGGTGCTGGCCTTTGTCGGCCAGGGCGACGACCACCATATCGTCGGGTCGCCGATCAGTTCCTCCCAGGTCAGGAAGGCGATCAGCGAGGAACGGATCGTCTACGCCGACGGCGGCGAAAAGAAATGGCGCTGCAGCCTCTCGAAGACCTGCCCGCTCGGCTCCGTTCTTTCCGTGCCGCTCCGGGTCGACAACGAACTGGTCGGCACCATCAATCTGTTCGAGCCGAAAAACAAGATCTTCCGCATAACCAACCGAACCCTGGGCGAAGGGATAACCAAGCTGCTTTCCGATCAGCTCCTGTACGCCCGCTATATCGAACAGAAAAACCTCCTGACGGTGGCGGAACTGAAGCTCGTCCGGGCTCAGATCAATCCCCATTTCCTGTTCAACGCGCTCAACACCATCATCGCCATCCTGCGTAAGGACGCGGATCGGGCGCGGGATCTGCTCAAGCACCTTTCCAATTTCCTGCGGAAAAACATCAAGCGGACGGGGGATCTGGCAACCCTTGAGGAAGAGCTGAATCACGTCAACTCCTATCTGGTGATCGAAAAAGCCAGGTTCGAGGATCGGCTGCAGCTGGAGATGGATATCGATCCGGGCCTGCTGTCGCTCCAGCTTCCGGTATTCACCCTGCAGCCGATTGTCGAAAACGCGATTAAACACGGAATCTCCACGCTGCTCGGGCAGGGGGTGATCCGTCTGTCCGCCTGCCGGGAGGAGGGGCTTGCCCGCATCACCGTCGAGGACAATGCCGGGAATTTCATCGATCGGGGCAGCACCGGCCTGGGCCTCGGAATTATCGAAAGGCGCATGAAGAATTATTGCGGGAACGACCGCGGCCTGGAGATCTCCTGTGTCCCGCAGTGCCGGACCACGGTCTCCATAACCATTCCGGACAAAGGAGGCGAGGGGCGATGATCCGCGCCTTGGTCGTCGACGACGAACTCCATGCCCGGGAGGAGATGGTAGCCCTTCTGGTCGAGACCGGCGCCATCGAGGTGGTCGGTTCCTGCGGCAATGGCATCGACGCCCTGAAGCTGATCAACCGGCTGCGGCCCGAGGTGCTTTTCCTCGACATCCAGATGCCGGTGGTGAACGGTTTCGAACTGCTCAACATGGTGGCCGGAGAACTCATGCCCCACGTAGTCTTTGTCACCGCCTACGACCAGTATTCCCTCAAGGCCTTCGAAGAGAAGACCCTCGACTATCTGCTCAAGCCGGTCGATCCGGACCGTCTGGCCAAGACCGTCGCCAAGCTGCAGCGAACCATCGGCGAAAAACGGCGTCCGGTCTACCAGGCCGAGGAGATCCGCCGCATTCCCTGTCTCTTCGGCAACCGGATCAAGCTGATCGATCTGAACCTGGTGGAATGCATCGCGACGACCGTCGCCGGGGTTCATGCGGCCACCGCCGATGCCGAATATTTCACCGAAGTCACCCTCAAGGTCCTGGAAGAGCGGACCCCGCTGTTGCGCTGCCACAAACAGTACCTCGTCAATCTCGACTGCATCGGCGAAATCGTGCTGCTCGAAGCCGGGCGGGCAAAAATCGTCACCCGATCCGGCAAGAATATCCCCGTCAGCCGGAGATTTCTCAAGCTGATCAAGAAAAAGCTGCTCATCTGAACCCCAGTGGCGGCACGATTGCCCGCCATCCCTCCGGCCATTTGAGTTTTCTCAGGATTTGTCTTCACTTCATGGAAAATTTGAGTAGACTTCGAACAAGACAAATGAGGCTCTATCCGGCGGGGAAGCATGATGGTTATCGGGCGTGGCAACAGACAGCGTAAAAAAATATACTTGAGCAAGGCAGCCTGGCTGGTGATTGGCCTCGTGCTGGCGGGAGCTCTGCTGCTTGCCATGAGCCTCGAGGCAAACCGACAGGAACGGGTGCGGCTGGCCGCCTTCCACAGCGATATAGCGGATCAGGCGAGGATCTACGAGACCGTCATCGGCAGCAAATTGCAGGATTACGACGATACCCTGCTCGCCCTGCGGGATTTTTACCTGCACGACCCGAAGAATCTTGCCGAGCATGTCCGGCTGCTGCGCGGCGGACACCTGGCCGACCCCGAGATTTTGGTGGTCTATGCGGATCGGCACGGCTATCTGGAGTATACCGACACGCCGGGTGCGAAACTTGGAATGAATCTGGGCGATCGACCGTGGTTTCGCTTCTTTGCCGACGGCGGCGGGGATCGGCTCTATGTCGACGAGCCGACCTTCGGCCGAGTCACCAAGCGCTACACTCTGCCCCTGTCTCGGTCGATTTACGACAAAAACGGGAACTTTCACGGGGTGATAGCCCTTTCCGTCAAACAGCAGTCCCTGATCGATTTCGGTTCCCGGCTGCAGCTCGCAGGCGACAACGTCCTGACCATCGTCAACAAAGGCGGGGCGCTGGTCAGCAGGTCCCGCGATCTCGACAAGATGCACGGCACGGCGATCCCCGCACCGCTGCTCGCCCTGATGCTGACGAAACCGGAAGGCGTCCTCACCGATCCCGCAGCCACCGGTGGAGCCGGGCAGGTCGTTGCCTTCCGTCATTTTCTCGACGAAAAGATCCCGCTTATTATTGCGGTCGAAGGATCCAGTAAAGAGGTGCTGCGGCAAACCGCCCTGCAGCGCCGGGTGCTTCTGGTCAGTGCCGGACTTACCTCGCTGGTCGTCATGGCTCTGATCGGCGTATTTCTGAAAGGCCGGGAAACCTCACTGCAGTTGATTGATACCCTGCGCCGCAGCAAGGAGCAGGAATATGAAACTCTTACCGGAACGATTCTCGACGGATTTTTTGTCGGCGACCTGTCGGGGCGCATTCTCGACACCAACGACACCTTGTGCCGAATGCTTGACTACAGTCAGGAAGAGATCATGAGTCTTAGCCTCGGCGATCTCGAACCGGTCGATTCCTCCGAGCAGGTGGCAGACCGGATCCGCCAGGCGATGGCCGAAGGCAGCACCCGTTTCCAGTCCCGGCTGCGCAGCCGGGAAGACCGGTTGATCGATGTCGAGATCAGTGCCCAATTTATTGAGGGGCCGGAGGGCCTCTTCTTTGTCTTCGTCCACGATATCACCGACACCAAACAGGCGGAGGAACAGCGCAGGTCGCATCTGACATTTTTGCAGAACCTTGCGAAAGTCGATCGGGCCATGAAGCTGGAAACGGACCCGGAGCAGATGCTGTGGAAGGTGGTCCAGACGGTGTTTGCGATCTTCGACTGCGACCGGGCCTGGCTCCTCTACCCCTGCAATCCCGATTCCCCGACCTTCCGGGTGCCGGTTGAGGTCACCAGGCCGGAATATCCCGGGGCGAAGGTACTGAATGTGGATGTGCCGCTGTCCGATGCCGAAGCGAAAAATCTGCGGGAGGCCCTGGCCGCGGAGGGACCGGTGGTTTACGTCGAAGGGACCGACCGGCCGGTGGTGACCGCCAAGATGTTCGGCGTCCGCTCCCAGATGTTTGTTGCCGTTTTCCCGCGCATGGGCGAGCCCTGGGCGTTCGGCATGCATCAGTGTTCCTGCCCGCGGGTTTGGAGCGAAGAAGAGAAAAGTCTCTTCAACGAGATCGGCCGGCGGCTGGCCGACGGACTCAGCAGTGTCTTATCCCTCCGCGAATTGCAGGAAAATGAACAACGATTCCGGGCCACCTTCGAGCAGGCGGCGGTAGGGATCGCTCATGTCGCGGTGGATGGGCTCTGGCTGAGAGTCAACCAAAAGCTGTGCGACATCGTCGGCTACAGCAGGGAGGAATTGCTGCAGAAGACCTTCCAGGATATCACCCATCCCGACGACCTCGAATCCGATATGGCCAACGTCCGCCGCATCCTTGCCGGCGAAATCAATACCTACAGCATGGAAAAACGGTATGTCAGAAAGGACGGCTCGATAGTCTGGATCTATCTCACCGTTTCGGTGGTTCGTCGAACAACGGGCGACCTGCCGGAATATTTTATTTCCGTGATCGAAGACATCACCGAACGCAAGCGGGCCGAGGAGGAAAATGCCCGGCTCGAGACCCAGCTGCAGCAGGCCCAGAAAATGGAAGCGATCGGCCAGCTGGCGGGAGGCGTAGCCCACGATTTCAACAATATGCTCGGGGTGATCCTTGGTCACGCCGAGCTGGCCATGGAAGCGGTGGATGGGGATCAGCCGATCCAGGGCGATCTGGAACAGATCTACGCCGCCGCCCAACGTTCGTCCGACATCACCCGCCAGTTGCTGGCCTTTGCCCGCAGGCAGGCGATCGTGCCGAAGGTGATCGATCTCAACGAGGTGGTGCAGGCGATTCTCAAGATGCTCCGGCGGCTCCTCGGCGAAGACATCGAATTGACCTGGAAACCCGGCAGCGGGTTGTGGTCGATCAAGATGGATCCTGCCCAGATCGATCAGCTTCTCGCCAATCTCTGTGTCAATGCCCGGGGCGCCATTGCCGGCGTCGGGATGATCACGGTGGAAACGGCCAACTGCACCTTCGACGAGGAGTACTGCGCCGTCCATGCCGGCTTTCTGCCCGGCGAATATATCCGGCTTACGGTGAGCGACAACGGCTGCGGGATGACCAGGGAGGTCATGCCCCATATTTTCGAGCCGTTCTTCACCACCAAGGAAGTCGGGAAGGGCACCGGTCTCGGTCTTGCCACGGTGTACGGTGCAGTCAAGCAAAACAACGGCTTCATCAATGTCTACAGCGAACCGGGAGAGGGGACCATCTTCAGGATCTATCTGCCGCGATATCGCGGCGATATGGGGATTTCCGCCCTGAAAGAAGCCGGCGAAGCCACTCTCGGCGGCAAGGAGACCATTCTGCTGGTCGAGGACGAACCGACCATCCTCGTCATGACCACCACCATGCTCCAGCGCCTTGGGTACACGGTGCTCGCGGCGGCCAGCCCCCGCGAGGCCCTAAGCCTGGTCGAAGAACATCCCGGTGTCATCGACCTTCTGGTGACCGACGTGATCATGCCGGACATGAACGGCAGGGATCTGGCGGAGATGCTCGTTGCTGCCAAGCCGGGCCTGAAGTGTCTGTTCATGTCGGGGTATACCGCCGATATTATCGCCATTCAGGGCGTACTCGACGAAAAGGTGAGTTTCATCCAGAAGCCGTTCTCGAAAACGGAACTGGCCGGCAAGGTCAGGCAGGTCCTCGATTCCGGCAAAATAAAGGACTGAGGACTGTAGGGGCGAAAAATCTTTCGCCCTCCAATTATTATGGGCGAAAGATTTTTCGCCCCTACCCAGTCCACATTGCTCAGTCCTCGTATGTCAGTGCAGCCGGCGAAACGACGAGGCCTTGATGGCCGCGACCACCTCGGCGCCCGGCTCGATTGCCAATTCCCGCACCGCGTCGGGCACGATCTGGGCCACCAGCGTCTGATCGCCGCAGGCGAGTTCGACGCCCACCCGGTTGTTGACCCCGAAGAGACCTTTGACTCTGCAGGTTAACAGGTTGCGGGCGCTGGTCGCCTCGGGATGCCGCTTGAACAGCACGATCTCCCGGGCATCCAGTTCAAAAAGATCGTCGTCGCTTTCTCCCTGCTCGGTCAGGACAAGTTCGTTTTTACCCCAGCGGTAGGCCCACAGATCGCCGCTCATCCGGGGGCGGCCGAGGTTCAGCATGTTGGTGTAGCCGGCCGCCGTCATGCTGCTCCGGGCCAGTTCCTCCGTCGTCATCCTGCCCTGCAGCAGACCCTCCCGGAAGACCAGGACCTCGTCCGTCATCAGGCGCATCTCCCGCAGCGAATGGCTGATGAAGAGCAGCGGAATGGCGAACTCCGCAAAAACCTTCTGCAGATAGGGGATGATCTGGTATTTCAGCTCCCGGTCGAGGCCGGTCAGGGGCTCGTCCATAAGGATCAGTTGCGGACAGGCCAGGACGGTGCGGCCCAGGGCCACCCGCTGCCGTTCGCCCCCGGATAACCGGTCTATTCCCCGGTCGAGCAGGTGGCCGAGATTGAGCACCTTTATCAGGGCATCCGGGGCGATCCGCCGTGCAGCCTCATCCGTCCTCTGCCAGCCGTAGAAGAGATTACTTCTGACGTTCATGTGGGGGAAGAGGTGGGCGTGCTGGAAGACCACGCCGATGCGGCGTTTCTCCGGGGCCACATTGATCCTGGCGGTGGAATCGAACAAGATTTTTCCCGCCAGGCGGATGGTTCCCCGGTCCGGTTTCTGCAGGCCGGCCACAAGGTGCATCAGGGTCGACTTGCCGCTGCCGGATGGGCCGAAGATACCGCAGCGTCTGGCGGATAAAGAAAAAGAGGCCGCGAAACGAAAGGCGCCGTTTTGTTTTTCGATCTCGACTTCAAGTTCCACAGTTCTTCTTCTCCCTTCAATTTCTTCGGAGCGTCCGGGTGGCCGCTTCGCTCAGCAGCAGTACACCAAAGGATAACACGATCGACACCAGACAGAGATTCATGGCCATCGTGTCGCCGCCGGGGGTATTGGTATATTCGTAGATCGCCAGCGGTATAGTCTGGGTCACCCCGGGGATGTTGCCGGCGAGGATGATCGTCGCCCCGAATTCGCCGAGGCTGCGGGCAAACATCATGGTCATTCCGGCCAGCACCGCCCGGCCCGAAAGGGGCAGGGTGATGGTCAGCAGAGTATCCCACCAACTCGCGCCCAGCGTCCGCGCCGCCTGCAGGCTATTGGTGTCGATGCCTTCCATGCCGATGCGGATGGCCCGGACCAACAGAGGAAAACCGACCACCGCCGAGGCGACTACCGCGCCCGCAAGCGTAAAGATGATCCGGATGTCGACAAAGGCCAGCACCCGGCCGAGATAACCCGCCCGGCCGAAAAGTAACAGCAGCAGATAGCCCACCACCACCGGCGGCAGGACGAGGGGCAGGTTGACCAGCCCTTCCAGCAGGGCCTTGCCCGGCAGCCGGGAAAAGGCCAGGACATAGGCCACGGCAAAGCCGAGGGGGGTGGCGATCAAGGTTGCGCCGAAGGCTACCTTGATCGACAGCCAGATGGCCTGCATATCCTGCGGGGTGAGGTCGAACATGCTGTTTCTACCGGACGATAAAGCCGTATTTCTGCAGGATCGCCGTCGCTTCGGGACCGGCGAGCCAGGTGAAGAATTGCTCCACCTCCGGTCGGGTGGCTCCCGCCTGCGTCATGATCATCGGATAGACGATCCGGTCATGCAGGTTCTCCGGCACCTCAAATAATATTCTCGCCTGTCCAGCCAAAAGCGCATCGGTGGCGTAGACAAAGGCGCCATCGACTTCTCCGCGGTCGGCATAGAGCAGGGCCTGGCGGACATCCTGGGCCATGACCAGTTTTTTCTGCTGCGTAAGCTCGGTATAGATGCCCGCCGCCTGCATTGCCTGTTTGGCGTATTGGCCGGCGGGGGCGCTGGCGGGAGAGCCGATGGCAATCCGCTGCAGACCGGTCAGATCGGCAAGGGATGTGGCGGAAGTTTCCTGGGGACCTGCAAAAACCAGTCTGTTGGCGGCGAGAACTCTTCTGCTGTTCTCAACCCCTTTACCCTCGGTTACCAGAAAATCGACCCACTTGTCATCCGCCGAGATAAAGAGATCGGCAGGCGCGCCCTGGATCACCTGCTTCGCCAGTGCGCCGGAGGCGCCGAAATTGGTGAGAACAACCGCGTGCGGCCGGGCTTTCGCAAACTCTGCGATGATATCGCCAAGAGCATTCTTCAGACTGGCGGCAGCCGACAGGTGAATCTCACCGGCCAGGGCTGTCGTCGGCCAAAGTACTGCCAGAAAGATAACCACAAACAATTTGCCGTATTTCATGATGTGTCCCTTCTGTCTGTAATTTTCTACTTGAACAGGTTATCGCGATTCGCGTGGAATAATCTATTTCCCGGTAGATTTCAAGATTCGTGCCCGTACCGTTGTTGTAGCGGATTCGGCAGATTTTCTTCGATCACTGAAGGAAAACTCTTCAAAATGAACAGGTTGCCTGCACCGCGAGAGGGTAAGGCAACCGTCTGTGAGGTAAGTCCAATTTGTCGCAGAGCTGCAAAATTGTGATATTCGGACAGGATGGGATCCCGTCATCCCGGCTTCTGCCGGAATGACGGGTAGGTGTTGTCAAGCCATCAATACTTGAAGCGCCCGACGACGGCATTGAGTCCTGCCGCCAGCTTTAAAAGTTCGTCGGCGTTTGACTTGACCTGTGAACTGCTGCTTGACATGGTCGCGGCCTCATCGCTTATCTGACCGATATCGCCGGCGATATCGCTGGCGACGGCCGAGCTTTGCGCCATATTTTCATTCACCTCCTGGATCCCCTGGGAGGCCTGGGCGATGTTGCCGGCAATCTCGCGGGTGGTTGCGGCCTGCTGGTCCACCGAGGTGGCGATTTCTCCCACGGTGTCGTTGACATTGCGGATAACCGCGGTGATCTCGCCGATCTCCTTGACCGTATGGCCGGTGGATTGCTGGATGTCCTCGATCTTGCCTTTGATATCCTGGGTGGCCCTGGAGGTCTGCCCGGCCAGCTCCTTAATCTCGTTGGCCACTACCGCAAAACCCTTGCCCGCGTCTCCGGCCCGGGCGGCCTCGATCGTGGCGTTCAAGGCGAGCAGGTTGGTCTGCTCGGAGATCTCGGTGATTACCTCGGTGACCTTGCTGATGGCCGCTGCCGCCGCACCGAGATGGTTGACCCGCTCAGTCGCGTTGTTGGCCTTGTCGACCGCCTTTTCCGTAATGGTTCTGGCTCGTTCGCTGCTGGTGGCAATCTCGCCTACCGAGGCGGTCATCTCCTCGGCGGCGGCGGCGACCAGATTGACGCTGGCTGCGGCTTCTTCGCTCGCGGCGGCCACGGAAGTCATGCTGGTGCTCATCTCTTCGGCGGCAGCGGCGACTGAATTGGTCCTGGTCGACATGCTTTCGGCGCCGTCCGACATCCGGGATGAGATCTCCGTCAACTGGGCGGAGGAGCCATCGAGCTGCTTGGCGTTTTCGGCGATATCGCGGATCATGGTATTAATCTTGGCGATAAAGACATCGAACCACGAGGCGAGTTCGCCCACTTCGTTTTTCATGTCGATATTCAGCCGCTTGGTCAGGTCGCCTTCACCTTCCGCCACATCCTTGAGGCCGGCGGTCACCTGCCTGATCGGGCCGGTGATGGACCGGGTGGTCAGCCAGGCAAAGCCTACCCCCATCACCATCGCGGCCAGGATGGCGGCCAGGATGATGGCGCGGGCGAGCACCTTCATCTCGTCCAGACTCTTGCCGGTCGAGTCGACCATTTCCTTTATCTTGGCGTTGATGAGTTCTTCGGCGGCCTTCATCTTGCCGCTGACCTGCTGCTGGCCTTCAACCCTTGTGTAGTATTGCTGCAAGGCCTGGTTGATCAGGTCCATCCGCGCGGTAATATCGCCATGGATTGCCCGGAGGGACTCGCTGTTCTGAATGAGATCGAACCAGGTGACAATGCTTTCGTTCATTTTGGCGAGAGTGTTTACCACCTCCTGGCGGCGCTTGTCGGAGGGGTGCTGGAAGTAGGCATTGACGGCGGTATCGAAGATTTTTCTCGCCACCTGCATATCCTCGATACGGAAATCACCCTTCTTGATGACGCCTTCATAGCCGTCGAACAGTTCAAGGGCCTTCCCCGCTGCCTCGATCTTGCCCTTCTCGTGATCGGCAAAAACGACGAACCCGTCCCGATATTCCGCATAGGCGGCGAGAATTGCCGCCGCCTGTTGTTTTTCCTGGTCGGACATACCCGGACCTTCCAGGGATGCTTTCACCTGCTTGATATTGTCGTCGAGATGTTTGAGCGCTGCTTCCCTGGCCTTAGCCTGGATCTCGCGGCCCTCGTCGTTGCTGTTAAGCAGAAAGACGGTAAGTTGTTCCTTGGCAGCATTGAAGACACTGAGATCCTTTGTTATTCCCCGGAACAGATCCGAGGCCTTTAAGACGTTTTCGAGCGCAATTTCGGCCGATATGCCTACAATGATGGTGAAACAGAGGACAATGGCAAAACCGGCACTCAACTGAGTTCGTAACTTCCATCGCTTCATTTGCTCTCCTTCGGTTTACAAACGGGAATGTCGTACCAGGCGGCGGGCCGTCGGGCATCTTCAGGTAATTCTACAGTCTTTTGCCATGTTACGGAAGGCAACGATAGTAATTTTTTAGAATCAGCTTCGGGATGGATCTTTCCGCTGTTCCGGCTTGTTGTTCAGCAACTGTCTCTGTGCCCGTCGGCGAAAAAAGAAGGAAAGAAGTTTCAGTGAGAAAATGTAGGTGAGGATGCCGAGCACGATGCCGACCGCTATGCTGCCGATCGTCAGGGGAATGAGAATCTCCTTGCCCATCTGCAGCATGGCGACCACCGGTTCCTTCAGATCCCAAACATCGAGAGTGGCCAGTGCCCGGCCGATATCGGTAAAAACTTTCGAAACTTCGGAGAGGGGCGGCCCCGGATAAAAAAAGGTGCCCAGCCAGTAATTGAAGGTGTAGACCGGAGCGACGGTCACCGGATTGGTGATCCATACCGGTACTATTGCCGCCGGTCGGTTGACGTTGCAGATGGTGGCGGCGATCAGGGCCAGTATGACCTGCAGTCCAACTGTCGGAGTGAAGGCAATAAACATGCCCACGCCCAACCCGCCGGCTATGGCCCGCGGCGAGCTGCGCAGCTTGAGAACCCAGCGTAATACCGGTCTAAGCCGCAAGAACCAGTTGCGTTTACCGACGATTTTAGGAAGTTGAGTCATTATTGTGTCCGGATCAACGAAGAGCACTGAGTGGGGACAGAGGTCGAATCTGAATCCGGAAAGCTGCAATATCCGGTAAACATTACATCAGAATGGCCCAAAATACAGCCACTTTTTCCTGCCGTCAAGTTGTGCATGCAGGCCAGACGTACCTCTCGTTCTCGTTTGTTCAGGCACCTCCTGGCCCCTTCGTCACAGCCCAGGTGTGTTTAAACTGTGAAGTGGCCCCGGTTTTATGGGAAAAGTGGCGGAATTCCACCCAAACTGGGGAAATGAATGGATGGTATTCCGCCTTTTTCGGTTTTTGCCTTGCCGTTTTCGTCTTGTGTGAGTTGCCGGGATAATTGAAATAAAATGTTTTTGAAGATCAATTAATTAATACTTCAGTATTGGCCCTTCTCTTGCTATAGTCATTCAACAAGCCGGTATCCCGGTTTGCTCTCATTTGGCTCCGTAAGGCCGGAGGGAGCAGCGAGGCGGTATTTCCAACCAATCTAAACGGAGGAGAAACATGTTTAAAACGGCAACGAAGACTTTAGCAGCATTGACCATTTCCACGGCCCTTCTGGTAAGCCCTGCATTCGCTGAACCGATTAGCATCAAATTCAGCCATGTTGTCGCGGTTGACACCCCCAAAGGACAGGCTGCCGAATTCTTCAAAAAACGGGCGGAAGAATTGACCCAGGGAAAAGTGAAGGTCGAAGTATACCCAAACAGTCAACTCTACAAAGATAAGGAAGAGATGGAGGCCCTGCAGATCGGTGCCGTGCAGATGCTCGCTCCGTCCCTTGCCAAATTCGGACCTCTCGGCGTCAAAGATTTCGAGGTGTTCGACCTGCCTTTCATCTTCAACAGTTACGATGAGCTGCATAAGATCACCAAAGGTGCGATCGGCCAGAAGCTCCTTGCCAAACTCGAGCCGAAGGGAATTAAAGGATTGGCCTACTGGGATAACGGTTTTAAATCCCTCTCCGCCAACACCCCGATCAAGACTCCCGATGACCTGAAAGGCAAAAAACTCCGGATCCAGTCATCTAAAGTACTCGAGGCCCAGATGCAGGCGCTGAAAGCCATCCCCCAGACCATGGCCTTTTCCGAGGTCTATCAGGCGCTTCAGACCGGCGTAGTAGATGGTACCGAAAACCCGATCTCCAATTTCTACACCCAGAAAATGCATGAAGTACAGAAGTACATGACCATCACCGATCATGGCTACCTGGGGTATGCCGTCATCGTCAATAAGAAATTCTGGGAAGAACTGCCTGCCGATGTGCGAACCCAGCTTGAGACCGCCATGGTAGACGCTACCGATTATGCCAATAAGATCGCCAAAGACAAAAACGATCAAGATCTCGAGGCAGTGAAAGCCTCCGGCAAAACCGAAGTAACCGTTCCTACACCGGAAGAACGCGCCGCATTCCGCGCCGCCCTCATTCCTGTGCATGAGAAGATGGCCGACCGGATCGGAAAAGAGACCATTGATGCAGTATATCAGGCTATCGATTTCAAAAAATAATCGAGAAACAAAAGCGTCAAATGATACGGGGGCGGCCCTGGTTTAAGCCGCCCCTGTATTTTCCAGGAGGATACGGCAGTAATGTTGAAATTTCTTAACAATACGTTGAACAGATTCGAGGAGATCTTTGTTACCGTCCTCATGGGAGGGGCAACCCTTATTATCTTCATTGCGGTTGGTCATCGCTATGGCGCGGGCCTGCCCATTCCTATTGTCCAGGATTGGCTGCTTGGCCTGAATTTCGGCTGGGCCCAGGAACTGTGCATCATCATGTTCGTCTGGATGGCCAAGTTCGGTGCCGCCTACGGCGTGCGGACCGGCATCCATGTCGGGGTCGATGTCCTGATAAAAAAGATGAAAACCCGGCTGCGTAACAAGTTTATCGTCTTCGGCTTGCTGGCCGGCGCCACATTTACCGCAATAGTAGCTACCCTCGGCTTTAATTTCATCTGGGAGAACGGTTTGCATTACGCCTCTTTCACCCTGTTTGGCCTGGATACCGGCGTGGTGCCGCAAGGCCCGACTACACCGGATCTGGAATGGCCTACCTGGGCGGTATACAGCGCGGTACCCCTTGGATCTAGCCTGATGTGTTTCCGTTTTCTTCAAGTCATGGTCATTTTTATCAGATCCGGCGAATTGCCGCATCATGACCATGGAAAAGTTGATGGTGTCGATGAAAAAGACATTGCCGTACTTGTCGATAAGACTTTATCGGTAAGCGATTCCCTGGACCCGAAGGATCCGGCACGAAAGAACGGCAAAGGCCGGAAGGAGGGTAGCAAATGAGCGCTCTTGTTCTCTTTGGCATTCTTCTTTGCCTGATGCTGACCGGAATGCCGATTTCGATTTCTCTCGGCCTTACGGTATTGAGTTTCCTCTTTACCATGACCCAGGTTCCTCTGGAATCGGTGGCACTCAAACTCTTTTCGGGAATCGAGAAGTTTGAGATCATGGCTATTCCCTTCTTTATCCTGGCCGGCAATTTCCTTACTCATGGCGGCGTTGCTCGCCGGATGATGAATTTTGCCACCGCGATGGTCGGTCACTGGCATGGCGGGCTTGCTCTTGCCGGTGTTGTTGCCTGCGCCCTGTTTGCTGCCGTATCCGGTTCTTCGCCGGCAACAGTCGTTGCTATCGGTTCAATCCTGCTGCCGGGTATGGTAAAAGCCGGTTTCCCGATGAAATTCGGTGCCGGCGTTGTCGCCACCTCCGGGGCATTGGGTATTCTGATTCCGCCATCAATTGTTATGGTTATGTATTCGATCGCCACCAACACTTCGGTTGGCGCTCTGTTCATGGCCGGCATTATTCCAGGTTTAATCCTGGCCTCGATGCTTGGCGGTACAACCTGGTATCGGGCGAAAAAATTCGGTTATCCTCGTCAACCCAAGGCCTCCTGGGCGGAACGTTTCCGGACCTTCCGCAAATCCGCCTGGGGCCTGATGCTGATAATCGTGGTCATGGGCGGTATCTATTCAGGTATCTTTACCCCGACCGAGGCTGCGGCGATGAGTGCTGTCTACGCCTTTTTAGTGGCGGTTTTCATTTATAAGGATCTGAGTCTCAAAGATGTTCCGAAAGTATTACTGAATTCGGCCAACATGTCGGCCATGCTGCTGTATATCATCACCAACGCCGTCATGTTTTCCTTTATCCTGGCTAACGAGAACATCCCGCAGGAACTCACCAGCTGGATGATCGATATGGGATTTGGCCAGATCGCCTTTCTCCTGGCGGTCAATGTCCTGCTGCTTATGGCCGGTAACTTCATGGAACCTTCGTCGATCATGCTGATCTTTGCGCCAATCGTTTTCCCGGTTGCCATGCAATTAGGGGTCGATCCGGTTCATCTCGGTATTTTGATGGTGGTTAATATGGAGGTCGGGATGTGCCATCCTCCGGTAGGTCTGAACCTCTATGTCGCCTCCGGACTTACGAAAATGGGAATCACCGAACTCACCATTGCCGTATGGCCGTGGCTTCTGACCATGCTGGTATTCCTGGTCGCCGTTACCTACTGGCCGACCATGTCGCTCTGGTTGCCGAAATTCCTCGGCATGATGTAGTTCCCCCCAACCTTTCCCTCCGATGAGGCAGAGACCAGACTCTGCCTCATCGTCTTGTTCTTCTTTTTGCTCATTATCTGAGCTTTCAAGTTGACGCTTCTTCGAGTGTACTTTGTGTACCCTTACAAAAAATTACGTCTTGACTCAAAGTCGGTTTTCAGATGGCGTTGGTCGGGTCCGGGAGGATAGACGGAAATGAAGGAAACGCAAAAATCCGTCCTGAAGGCACATTATTCAGGACGGATTGACGGAACTGCTTGAGAGAGTAGGGTGCGCCGTGCGCACCGCTCTCCAGATGTTGGTGCGCGCGAGGTGCGCTATTTTTTTCGGTGCGCACGGCGCACCCTACGCGCACTTCGGCGTTACCCTTAGATGTACGACGGATACTCCGGGTCGTACATCAGGTTGTGGATATATTCTTCGAGGTTTTCAGGGCGAGGTCTTGAGGCAAGTCCCCTGGTGTACGCCAGATCGGCCACGGCGATGGCTATCTCCTTGGAAACGTCTCTGGTCCTTGGCAGGGGGGGATAGACCCTGCCGATCCTGAGATCGGTCTCGGAAACCTCGTTGGCGAGAATCCGGGCTGCCAGAAGAAACATTTCGTTGGTTACCTGAGTCGCCTTACTGGCCATAACTCCCAGGCCGACTCCGGGGAAGATGTAGACGTTATTGCCTTGCCCGGACACGAATTTACGACCGTTATACACCACCTCCGGGAAGGGGCTGCCGCTGGCAAAGACCGCCCGCCCGTCCGTCCAGGTGTAAGCCTGCTCGGCGGTGCATTCGGTCTTTGAGGTTGGGTTGGAGAGCGAAAAGATGATCGGCCGCTCGTTAATGGCTGCCATCGCCTCCAAGACTTCCTTGTTGAACCTGCCGGCCTGGCCGGAAACGCCGATGATAGCGGTCGGTTTCAGGACTTGTACAGCGGTGAGGAAATCGGCGATGAATTCGTGGTCATGGGCATAATCAAGCTTATGACCGGTAAGATCTGTGCGGCTTTTGACCACCAGACCCTTGGAGTCGACAAACCAGCAGTGTTTCCGGGCCTCTTCCAGCGACAATCCCTCTTCCACCATGGCGGCGACCGCCAGGTCGCCGGTGCCTATCCCCGCTTCGCCGGCCCCGAGGAACAAAATGCGATGATCTTTGAAGCTTCCCCCGGTGATGCGCAGGGCTGAGAATAGACCCGCCACCGTCACCGAGGCGGTGCCCTGGATATCGTCATTGAAACAGCAGACTGTTTCCCGATATTTCTGCAGCAGATAAAAGGCATTCTTGTTGGCGAAATCCTCGAACTGGATCATGCAGCCCGGGAAGACCTCCTGAACCGCCATGACAAATTCCTCGAGCAGTTCTTCGTATTCTTCGCCGCGCACCCGTGGCTGCTTAAGGCCTATGTACAGAGGATCGTTTAACAATACCGGATTGTTGGTGCCGACGTCGATGGTGATCGGCAGGGTCAGCGATGGATCGATGCCGCCGCAGGCAGTGTAGAGAGAGAGCTTCCCGACCGGAATGCCCATGCCGTCCGCGCCGAGATCGCCAAGGCCGAGAATACGTTCGCCATCGGTGACGACAATGATGCGGATATCCTTGCGATGCCAGTTGCCGAGGAGAGCGCTGATCCGGCCTTTATCATTCGGGGTAATATAGATACCGCGAGGCCGGCGGAAGATATGACCGTACTGGAGACAG
>MGTI01000116.1:0-14835 GCA_001799365.1 Desulfobacterales bacterium GWB2_56_26
GATCGCGCAGCATCTGCAGGAATTCCTTGACGAGCATGCAATAGAGGCGCTGCAGCATTTTTTTCAGATCACTCCAGCTTGAAGGAAAATTTCTTGTGAGCGGCGACCATCATGATCAGGGCGTAGATGGCGAGAAAAAGAGCGTTCAGCCAGAGAATCTCAAGCCCGATGCCCTTCAGGTAGATGCCGCGGAGGATGGCGATAAAGTAGCGCGCCGGGACGATATAGGTGAGAAACTGCAGCGGCAGCGGCATATTCTCGATGGCAAAGACGAAGCCGGAGAGTAACAGCGTCGGCAGAAAGCCGGCAATGATCGCCAGCTGATTGGCCAGCACCTGCGATTTCAGTTTGATGCTCAGCGTCAGGCCAAAGAACAGGGCGCCGGTCAGAAAGAGCGAGGACATGGCAAAGAGCAGCGCCGTGTTGCCGACGATCCGCACGTCGAAGATATAGCTGCCCATCAGCACAGCCAGTGCCACATCGATGATGCCGATGACGAAGTAGGGGATCACCTTGCCGAAAATCAGCTCCGGGCCGCGTAAGGGCGTGCTGATCAGCTGCTCCATGGTGCCGGTCTCCCATTCCTTGGCAATCGTTGTGCTGGTGAGAAGGGCCGCGACGACGATCATGACCAGCGCGATGATACCGGGGATGAGGACGTTCTGACTCCTGAGGCCGGGGTTATACCAGGCCCGTGGTTCGAGTTCGACCGGCTGCTTCAGCTCGCCCTTGCCCTGCAGCTGCAGCTGTTCCGAACCGACCGCCCGGGCGTAGATGCCGCCGATGCTGGTGGCGTAGTTCAAGGCAAGCCGCGAAGTATTGGCGTCGCTGCCGTCGCCGATGATCTGGATCTTCACCGGTTTTGCCGCGTTCACCTTGGCGGCAAAGTCGCCGGGCACGACGATGGCCACCATCGCCCGCCCGCGGTCGAGGTCGTACTGCAGTTCCGGATAGCCGTCGCGGTAGGCGAGCACGGTAAAGTAGGGCGAACTGTGGAAGAGACTGAGCAGCTCCCGGCTCTCCGGGCTGCGCGACTGGTCCCATACTACCGTCGGCACGTTGCGCAGGTCCAGGGTCAGGGCATAGCCGTAGAGGAGAATAAGGAGCAGCGGGATGGCGAGCGCGAGCGTCAGACTTCGCCAGTCGCGCAGGAGATGCAGGGTTTCCTTTCTGCTTACTGCAGCCAGGCGCTGGAAGTTCATGGTTGCACCTTGCCGGATTCCTCGCCCTGCTGCCGGTCTACCGCCTCGATGAGGGAAATGAAGACATCCTCCATGCTCGGCATGACGGTTTCCATGGCGGCCGCGATTCCCCGATCGGCAAACAGCCGTCGGACCGCAGCCATCCCGAGCTCGGCGTCGGCGGCCACGAGATGAAGCCCTGCGCCGAAGAGGGCTGCGTCCCGGATTTCCGGTAACTCCTTCAGGGGTTCGATGAGCGTCTGGGGCTCGGGGCAGCGCAGGTCGATGATTTTATCCTGCATGACTTCGGTCTTTAGCTCCAGGGGGGAACCGGCGGCGATCATCCTGCCGCCGTAGATAAGGGCGATGCGGTCGCAGTATTCCGCCTCCTCCATGTAGTGGGTGGTGACGAAGACGGTGATGCCCCGGTCGGCCATGCTGTAGATGAGGTCCCAGAACTTGCGGCGGCTTAAGGGATCGACCCCGCTGGTCGGTTCGTCGAGGAAGATGATCGGTGGCTCGTGGAGGATGGCGCAGGCCAGTGCCAGCCGCTGCTTCCAGCCGCCGCTGAGGATCGCGGTGGGACTCGTCCGGTGTTCGGTCAGTCCCGCCATGGTGAGCGCCCATTCCCGGCGGTCGGCCAGGCGGCTGCCGGCCAGGCCGTAGATACCGCCGTAGAAGTTGATGTTTTCGGTGACGGTGAGATCTTCATAAAGCGAGAATTTCTGGCTCATATAGCCGATATGGCGCTTGATGTCCTCGGCCCGGGTCATGATATCGAAGCCGCCCACCGTGCCGCGGCCCGAAGTCGGGCCGAGCAGCCCGCAGAGCATGCGGATGGTGGTGGATTTGCCTGCCCCGTTCGGGCCGAGAAAACCGAAGATCTCGCCTCGCCGTACCTGAAAGCCGATGTCGTCGACAGCGGTGAAGCTGCCGAATCGCCGGGTGAGATGCGCAACCTCAACCGCGATCTCACCGTTTGTTCCCAGTGGTTGGCTGGGGACAGGCCGGTCCTGATCCGCGGCCCCGGTCGTGTCGCCGCTGCCGAGCAGGCTGACGAAAATATCTTCAAGCGACGGCTGAATCTCCCGGACTTCCTCGTATTCCAGACTCTTACCGGCAAGGATGTCGTGGATATTCTCTTCGCTGGTTGCGTCCCCGGCGGTGACCACATGGACCGCGGCGCCGAAGAGATTGACGCTTTTTACTACCGGCTCGCGCCGCAGCGGATCGACCAGCTGGCGGGCCCTGGCGCTTCTGATCGCGAAGATCCGCCCGGTCATGAGCCGTTTGATCTCGTCCGGCGTACCGGTCGCAAGCAGCCGGCCGTGATCGATGAGACCCACCCGGTCGCAGCGCTCCGCCTCGTCGAGATAGGCTGTGGAGACGAGGATTGCCACCCGTTCCGCCCGCAGCCGGTGGAGGATGCGCCAGAAATCTCGGCGGCTCACCGGGTCGACGCCGTTGGTCGGCTCGTCGAGGAGGAGCACCTGCGGGGTGTGGATGAGGGCGCAGACCAACTGGAGCTTCTGCTTCATGCCGCCCGAAAGTTTGCCGGCCTGGCGATGGATGAAGGGCCGCATGTGGCTGAAATCGAGCAGTTCGCCCACGCGCTCCCGCCTGCCCTTGCGGCCCATGCCGTAGAGATCGGCGTAGAAGTCGATGTTCTCGGCAACCGTCAGGTCCTGGTAGAGCCCGAATCTCTGGCTCATGTAGGCGAGATGATCCTTGACCGCGGCTGCCTCGGTCTTAATATCAAAGCCCGCAATCCGCGCAATGCCTCCATCCGGGTCCATGATCGTCGCCAGCATCCGCAGCGTGGTCGATTTACCCGCCCCGTCCGGTCCCACCAGGCCGAAGATTTCTCCGGGGTAGACGCTGAGGGAGAGCCCGTCGACTGCCGTCAGCTCACCGAACCGCTTGGTCAGTCCCTCGGCGACTATAGCCGGGGTGGCCGGAGTGTCGGAGCCCCCCTGCGCCTGTTGCCTTGTCATGTCAGTTTACCGGGCCGCGAGGTCGATAACCCCGTCGGCGGGCATGCCGGGCTTCAAATCACCCTCCGGGTTGGCGAGATCGATCTTGATCCGGTACATAAGTTTCACCCGTTCGTCGAAGGTCTGAACAGTTTTCGGGGTGAATTCCGCCTGGCTGCCGATGAAGCTGACGCGGCCGGGATAGCTCTTGGCGGGGAAGGAGTCGGTGGTGACGCTGACTTCCTGGTTCAGCTTGATCCGGCCGAGGTCCCGTTCGTTGATATAAGCACGCAGCCAGGGCCGGGCGGTCCGGCCCAGCGTCAGCACGGGACCGGCGGGATTGAGATATTCGCCCGGTTCGGCTGAGGTGCTGAGCACCACGCCGTCCATGGGGGCGATGAGTTCGGTGTAGGCGAGCTGCTGCCTGGCCTGGTTGAGCCCCTCTTTTGCCGAGAGGAGCTTGGCCCTGGCCTGATCGATCGTCTCACGACGCGGCCCGGCCTTGATCAGGGCGTATTCCGCCTCGGCCTGTTTAAGGGCCGCCTCGGCCCGGGCGATCTGCTCGATGCGGGGCCCGGCCTTCAGGAGGCCGAGCTGCTCGGTCGCGGCTCTCACCCGGGCGCTTGCCTCCTTCGCCTGATTTTCGGCGGTTTTGAGGTTGTTCTGGAAGGTTTCGAAGACGTTTTTGCTGACGCTCTGTTCCTTGAACAGATTTGCATAGCGCTCGTGGTCGGCCTTGGCCTGATTGAGCTGGACTAACGCCGACTGTTCGGCCGCCTTGGCCCTTGCCAGGTCGGCCCGTCCGCTTTCGATCTCTTCGCTCCGGCTGCCTGCCTGCAATTCCGACAGGCTCTCCCGGGCCTGGAGGACTTTTGCCTCAGTCCGGTCGATGTCCTCGCTGCGGCTGCCGGCGAGCAGTTCGGCCAGCACCGCCTCGGCGTAGGCGAGACCCGCCTCGGCCTGGGCCACGCCGATCAGCTGATCGCTTTTATCGAGGCGGGCCAGAACCTGGCCTTCGCGGACCGTATCGCCTTCCTCCACCGTCCGCTCCGCCAGTCGGCCGGGGATGCGAAAGCTCATCTGGGCCTCGGTCACCTCGATATTGCCGGAGAATCTCAGACTGTTTTCATCGGCCCGGCGGTGCAGGAAATTATAGGCGACAATGCCGGCAACAACCACGACGACCAGGACAATAACAATGCGGAGCCGTTTCTTCATGGGGAGTCCTTCGCTGGGAAATTCGTTTGCTTAATCGCCTCGATCCCGCCCAGGGAGAAGAGCCAGACAAAGTCGGCCAGCCGGTCGAGATTGGCCTCGGTCGGGGCGTCGCCGGCGCTGATCTTGCCGATCACCGCCGAGGCGAAGGCGTAATAGATGCACTGGCCGATGACCGAGATAGCGCAGGGCAGAACCTTCTCGGGGCCGGGATTGAATTGCATGATGTCGACGATGATGGCCGTCAACAGGTCCTTGTGCGGTTTGATGTAGCGGTCGAGAACAGCCTCGAAGGCCGGGCTCGGATCGAGAAGCTCCCGGGCGATAAGTTTGCCCTTCCCGGCTATGCCGCCCCAGCCTTCGCCGCTCTGCAGCCGGTAGAACATGGCCCGGATGAAGGCCCGCAGCCGCTCGCGGGGCTCGGCGTCCGCGGGCAGGTCCATGGTCGCCGGGAAGCGGGTGAAGCCCGTGCGGAAGACCTCCTCCAGGACCTCGCCGTAGAGGCCTTCCTTGTCGCGGAAATGGTAGTTGATCGCCGCGATATTGACCTCGGCCGCCATGGCGATACGGCGGATGGTGGCATCCTTGAAGCCCATCTTGCCGAAGATTTCGCCGGCCGCATCGAGAATTCTTTTTTTGGTGGAAGGTGAAGGATCGGTCATGGTTGCACGCTCAGAGACTCAAAACGGGTGATTTAAACAACAGAATAAAACAATTGTTTGAATTGAGCAAGAGGAAGGTTTGTGAGGGAACTTCCGAAATGGAAGGAATACGTCGTGAAGGAATGACTAGTGCGCAGTCTCAGGATGAAGATATAACTGCTCTTCCAGAAAATTGCCCAGCACCTCGGAGAAACGAGCCGGGTTTTCAATGTGCGGCACATGACCGCAATCAGGGAAGATCTCGAACCGGCCCGCCTTGAGCATCTCGACGGCTTTTTGGCCGTGGCTGGTCGGGACCACCCGGTCGTGTCTGCCCCAAAGAACGAGGGTCGGGATGTCGATTTTCGGTAGATCGTCCGTCACTGTCTCGCTCTGTCCGGTAAAGTCGGTGGTCTGGCGCAGGACGGCAAGGACTGCGGTCCGGAAGGAAGGAATTCCGGCCAGGCGGTACTGCTCCTGAAGCCATTCCTGCGGTGCCCGCCAAGGATTGGCAAAGAGAATGAGCGAGCGAAAGCCGGAGTGCAGCCAGCCGCCGGTCCAGGTGGCGGTTGCCGCCATGGCCAGATCGCCCGCGGGGGTGAGTGCGATTATCATCATTGGATTAATGATCTTACCCAGCCCGGCGCTGTCGACCAGAACCAGGGCCGGCACCTGCCCCGGATTCTCCAGCACCATCCGGATGGCCACCATTCCGCCGAGGGAGTTGCCGACCACCGTAACCGGGGAAAGGCCAAGCTCGCGCACGAACATCCACAGGAGCCTGCTGTAATTGGCCGGCGTGTGGACGATGCCGTTGCCGGCCCCGATCGAGTATCCCGGCAGGTCGGGGGCGATAAGCCGGAACCGGTCGGCCAGCCGGGGCATGATCCACTGCCAATCGAGGGCGCTGTCGCCGACGCCGTGGAGGAGCAATATCGCCGGGCCCGACCCCGCTGCCAAGTACCGAATATTTATGCTGTCAACCTCGACGAAACGTTCTTCAACCTTGATCATCCTGCTTGCCTCCTTTGTGGAACAGGGTTGCTATTCCTGGCAAATGATAAGTGTAGCAAAGGGACAAGTCAAACGGATTTTCGGCGAGCCCGGGTGAGGGTGCAACCTGCTTAGCTGCCCGTCCGATTGAGATCGGGGGAGATGATTTATGCGCTACCAGTCCGGTGATCTGTAGTCCCCTGAACAGGTGACCACAGCGCTTATTATTGTGGAATTCGATCGGGCGCTGGGTATTTGCCGCCATCGATGCGTGAGGGGTGGTCGGGAGAGCTCCCCGGTTGCGCCAGGGGCCACTGCATCTTATTCTGTCGAAGAAGATCAAAAAGAACAAACGGTTGATAGAGTTGTTCTACCTCGGCCTGCAAAACTTACAGGCAACACGTAAAAGGCCGGCTTCTTCGTCCCCGTTGATCCCGTTTTGGCCGACAGTCCCAATGGCGTTGCGGTTAAATCGATGTTAGGGTATTCCTTTGCATGATGATCTTGGGCAGGGAATGAGCGGGGATCCGGAACCTGAGTTCTGGTATGGGCACGGCCATCCGAAGATAAAAGGAGGAGGCATGGAACAATCCGACCCGGCAAAACTTGCAAAAACCGCCTGGCACAGCTTGACAGCTGCGGAAGCCCTGCAGTTGCTCGGGACTTCGGAGGTCGGCCTGTCCGGCGACGAGGCGAACCGGCGCCTTGAGGCCCATGGGCCGAACGTGCTGCGGCGGCAGGCGGTCGAGGGTCCGCTGAAACTGCTCTGGCGGCAGATCGACAATCCCTTGATCTGGGTGCTGATCGGCTCCGCCGTTCTCGCCGTCCTGCTGGGCAAGATCACCGACGGCGCAGTCGTGCTGGCGGTGGTGGTGATCAACACGATCATTGGGTTCATTCAGGAATATCGGGCCGGCAAGGCGATCGAGGCGCTGGCCGGCATGGTGCCCGAGACAGTGGCGGTCGTCCGGGCCGGCAAGCGCGAGGATTTGCCGGTCGCGGATCTCGTGCCCGGCGATGTAGTTCTTCTTGCCTCGGGCGACCGGGTGCCGGCCGATGTCCGGCTGGTTACGGTCAGGAATCTCCAGATCGACGAGGCGGCGTTGACCGGGGAATCGGTGCCGGTGGCCAAGTCGGGACATCCGACCGGCAAGGATGCCGACCTCGGTGACAGGTCGTGCATGGGTTACAGCGGGACGCTCGTCACCTACGGCACCGGGACCGCCGTGGTCGTCGCCACCGGCAATGATACCGAACTCGGCCGCATCTCGACGCTCCTGGGAGAGGTCGTCGACCTGCAGACCCCGCTCACCAAGGCTTTGGCCTCGATCGGCAAGGTGATCACCGTAGGCGTCCTGCTGGTCTCGCTGGTTATGCTTGTGGTCGGGATGCTGCGGATGACCGGGCAGGGCGTGACGCCATGGCTCGCCTTCCGGGATACTCTTATCTTTGCCATTGCGCTCGCGGTCGGAGCGATTCCGGAAGGGCTGCCGGCCATCGTGACCATTGCGCTTGCCATCGGCGTGCAGCGCATGGCCTCGCGGCGGGCGATCATCCGCAAGCTGCCGGCGGTGGAGACCTTGGGCAGCACCAGCACCATCTGCACCGACAAGACCGGGACCCTGACCCGCAACGAGATGACGGTCCAGGCCCTGTGGACCCCGGCGGGCGAATTCGAGCTGACCGGCGTGGGTTATTCTCCGGCCGGTGCGCTCAGGCAG
Organism: Desulfobacterales bacterium GWB2_56_26; assembly: GCA_001799365.1. GTDB lineage: Bacteria > Desulfobacterota > Desulfobulbia > Desulfobulbales > Desulfocapsaceae > Desulforhopalus_A. Next base: position 7,725 of record MGTI01000116.1, read on the forward strand.
GATGAGAAGGAATTGGATGAGGTTCCCGACGCGGTGCGGGAGCTGGTGTTGTGCGGGGCCCTCTGCAACGATGCCGCGGTGTTCCGGGAGGGCGACGAGTGGAAGCTGAGCGGCGATCCGACCGAAGGCGCTCTGGTCACCTCGGCCTTGAAATGCCGGGTCGATGTGGAGGCGGTGCGGGGGGAAGGCCGGGTCGATGCGGTGCCCTTCGAATCGGAGCACCAGTTTATGGCGACGCTCCATATGGAGTCCGGAGATTCCCGGCGGATCATCGCCAAGGGTGCCCCCGAAGCGGTGCTGGCCCGCTGCGGGGAAGGTGTCGATGCCACGGCGGTGTCCGGGGCGGTGGAGCAACTGACCGCCAGCGGCATGCGGGTACTGGCCGTCGCCGCAAAATCCGTGGACCAGCCGCTTGAGTCGCTGGCGATGGAGGATGTCCAGGGCCTGACGCTCCTCGGGCTGCAGGGGATGATCGATCCTCCCCGTCCCGAGGCGGTTGCCGCGGTTGAGGCTTGTCATGCGGCGGGGATTACGGTCAAGATGATCACCGGCGATCATAAAGGGACCGCGGCGGCCATCGGCCGGCAGCTGGGGCTCGCCTCGGAGAGGGCGGTTTCCGGCGCGGAGATCGAGGCGACCGCCGAAGGGGAACTGCAGGCGCTCGCCGGCCGGAACAACGTCTTTGCCAGGGTCGCGCCCGAACACAAGCTGCGTCTGGTCCGGGCCCTGCAGGCGGGAGGCCAGGTGGTGGCGATGACCGGCGACGGGGTGAACGACGCCCCGGCCCTCAAACAGGCCAATATAGGCGTGGCCATGGGCATTACCGGCACCGCGGTCTCGAAGGAGTCGGCGGACATCGTCCTCACCGACGACAACTTCGCCAGCATCGTCGCCGCCGTGGAAGAGGGCAGGCGGGTCTACGATAACCTGATCAAATCGCTGACCTTTGTTTTGCCGACGAACCTGGGTCTGGCCCTCATCCTGATCTATGCTGTCGGATTTTTTCCGTTTGATTCCGGCAAGATGCAGCTTTTGCTGCCGATGTTGCCGGTTCAGCTGCTGTGGATCAATCTGGTGGCGGCGGTGAGTCTCGCGCTGCCCTTTGCCTTCGAGGCCAAAGAGCCCGATGTCATGCGCCGTCCGCCGCGTTCACCGCAGGAACCGGTCTTCACGGGATTTGTTATTTTTCGGACCGTGGTTGCCGCGCTGTTGATGGCGGTGGGCGCCATCGGCTTGTTCCAGTACGAATACTCTCGGGAACTGGCCATGGGAATTCCCGCCGACCGCGCCATGGCCGAGGCCCAGACGATGGCGGTCACAACCGTCATCATGTTCCAGATTTTCTACATGCAGAGCTGTCGAAGCCTGAAGGGCTCGATTTTTCAGATGGGATTGTTTAGCAATCCCGCGGTATTCATCGGGGTGGCGACGGTGCTGCTGCTGCAGTCGGCCTTCATCTTCCTGCCGATCTTAAACAGAATCTTCGGCTCGTCGCCTTTGGCCCTTCTCGATCTGGGCCTCGCGGCTCTGGTCGGCGCCGTGGTCCTGCCGATCGTTGCGGTCGAAAAGTTGTGGCGCAACCGCATCGCCGGAAACGCCAAGGATGACCAGCCGGACAGGGCGTGAAGATCGTGAGTAGGGTGCGCCGTGCGCACCGTGGGCATGCGATCATGGACGTGGCGGTGGATGTCCGTGAGGAAGGGGGAACGGTATTTGAGATTGTTTTCGGGCATCCGGGATGATTTTCGGTGCGCACGGCGCACCCTACGTTGCTCCGTGAATTCGTAGAGTACACCCTACCCGGCTGCTCTCTAGCCAGGGAATCCGGGCAATTCTTTCTGGTAGTGCCTGAAATACTCACCGAATTCCCGATCCAGGCCGGTAACGTGATTTTTGATCCATTCGGTGAGTTCTTGTCTCAGGTTATTGACGACGGCGGAGGACATCCCGCTTTCTTTGTATTCATCCACTACCCGGCCGAAGCGCGAAACAAAAAATTGGTGAGCCTGCCGTTGTTTTTCCAGTCCCGGATAATTCGATTCCGCCATGTATTTTTCTTCAAGCCCAAAATGCCTGACGGTGTATAGCTCGATCCTGGTGAACAGTTCCTCGATATCCCGCGAGCTGCAACCCTCGCGCATTGCCTCCACCAGATCGCTCAGGCAGGAAATTATCTGTTTGTGCTGGGCATCAATGACCGGAATATCCAATTTATATTTTTGTTCCCAATGCATTTCGTCGATCCGTCATAAATGTTGAGTCACTTACCGGCGGCCATTGACTTCCCTGAGGGGAAAGCTTCCCCTCAGAGGATTATATAATGCCTCGGGGCAAAAGCAAATCGCGATGCGACACTTTTACGGCATGGGAGGATAATGAAAAGGCGAAAAATCTTTCGCCCTGCCTGCCGAGCCTGCTATAGCACGGACAGGAGGAGGTTGCCAACCCCTTGCTTTTCAAGGGACAATTTCTGGGCGAGTTGATAGCTGAGATCGACGTCGCGGCCTTTGATATAGGGCCCACGGTCGGTGACGGTGGCCGTGGCCTGCTCGCCGGTCTCCGGGTTTTCGAGCAGGACCTTTGTACCAAGGGGTATCTCTTTATGGGCGATGGTCGGTCCGTACATGTTGAACGGTTCGCCGTTGGCCATCGGCCGGCCGTGATGATACTGGCCATACCAACTGGCCACCACCTCCTTCGTCTCGGTCGATTGGGTCTGGGGAATACGCAGGGTCCGGCCGATCTGCAGCGACCTTGGGTCGGTGATGTTGTTCAGTTTCAGGATGTCTTCCGGGTTGACATGGTACTTCTTGGTGGCCAGTTCCCAGACGGTCTCTCCGGCCTTCAGGGTGTGGGTCAGTTCCCCGGATTTGTTGTTTTCGGTCTTGCCGGTGGCCGCCCCGGGCTTGTCGAGCTTTTCCGGCTTTTCGATGGCCGCCTGTTGTTCGGCCTTTTTCAGGGTGGCGGCGAATTCCGAATTCGGCTGGTCGGAGAGGGTTGCGCCCTCCCGGACAAACCAGTTGCCGTTTGCGCGCGAACGGCCGACGGCCTGGGGATTCTGTTCCTTCAAGGTCCGCCAGTCGCTGCCCATCACCTTGGTTACATGGGCAATGGTATCTCCCCGTTGCACTGTGTATTCCATAATCCTTCAACCTCAAGCCCCCACAAGGGGGATAAGTACCTTCACGAAATTCCTTTCTCACGAAGGAATTTCTAAGGTACTAAAACTTTCTGCCCGGCGGAAAGCCCCAAAATCTCGCCGGTTCTTCTCTTGAGTATCGGCGGGACGGCGGAAAAGGTTAAGTTGAGAATTACTGTTAAACGGGAGTCGCGAGCCGTTTTTTCGCCGCTTCGAGGTCGAAGATGTTGGGATCGAAATCCGGTCCGGCCAATTCTTTGAAAGGATTCCGGCCTTTGCTGCCGCTTTTTTGCCAGGCGAGGAGTTTCTGGTATTCGTGGATATCGTCGACCGACTCCGGCGGGCAGGCCCGTTCCCCGGCCATGACGATCGGATGATCCAGGGGCCGGGTCGGGGACACCACCTCTTCCAGGGTGATTTCATGTTCCCAGCCTTGCCCGGCGTCGTAGAAATAGGTGAACATGAACCGCATGCTTTCCTCCAGGGTGAAGAGCCGGTACTTCTGTTCGTCGAAGCGTTTCGACTCCCTGATGCCGGCGCTGTGCATGGTCGGTTCATAGCTGATCTTGCCGATCAGGAACTGATGGATGTGGGAATCGCTCCAGCCCATGCTTCGCTGGATGACGTGGTGCAGCTGGGTCAGGTTAGAATCTCCCGGCACCTGGATCCGCCGCCAGATGAGGGGATCGGAGAAGGCGATGGCGACATGGAGGATATAGCTCGGGACAGGTTTGTCCGATTTTGGGATATCGATCTTCTTTGCTGCCGGAAAGACGCCTTTGATAACCTGGGCCATGAATGCGGCTCCTCGCTGAGAGTTTGTAGGGTAAATATCGCGGCCGATTATCGACAACGATAATTCAGGAACCGGGCGATGGCGAGGACGAGTTGCAGGTCGATCTCTTCTCCGACCTACTCGCTTTCGGAGATTTCCTGCAGCGTCCCGGTGAGCAGTTCCCTGAACCTCGCCGCTTCCTTGTCGTCTGCCCCGCTCCTGCTGCCGACCGTTTTGAAAAAGTCATGGCAGATCTTGATGTTGCCGGCCGACCACCGGCCGGTGAAGCCCTGTTCCGCTTCGGCGGTCAGCATGGCTTGACCGGCCTTGTTGTAATCCCGGCGGCCATGAGCCCAGTTGATGGTATGGCGGTAGTAGAGCAGCGAACGGTTGAGCAGAACAAAGAGCATGTCGATTGACTTGGCCGGGCCGACCTGCACCCGTTCGCCGCCGAGCGGGATGCCCATGACATGGGCCTTGCCGGAAAAGGATTCCCCGCCGAACAGGGCGCCGAGAGCCCCGGCCAGCGTCCCTACTGCGGTGAATAGCCCCAGGCCGTGGCCGAAGGTGGCCATCTCAAGACCCGCGCCGATGGCCGCCCCGCCCAGACCCCCGGCGATCATGACCTGTTTTTTCGTCATCCCGAGAAGCTGCCAGGTCCGCTCGTCGAACAGTTCGGCGTGGAGCACCGAGTGGGGAGGCAGTTCGTAGTGAAAGATGTTGTGCTTGAACAACCCGCGAATCCGTTCGTGGGCGATCTTTTCCTTGCGGGCAAGCGTCTCGCTGTAGGTGGCAAGAAGTTTTTCCCGACACTTTTCGGCATCGCGTTCCGAGGCGATATTTTCCGAGAGCTGCAGCGACAGGCAGTCGGTCAGGAGGCCGGCGATGATATCGACCGTGGCCGCATTGCGCGCCGCCCAGTCCTTGCGGAAGGCGGCGACCACCTGGGACAGCGGTTTCTGCCAGTCCTGGTCGATCGATTTCAGGGCTTCGAGGAGCAGAATCCGCTCGGCATAGGTGGCCCGATGGGCGTTGAACACCCGGTTCGAGTTGAAGTTCTTGCGGAATTCCATCTTCCATTCTTCCAGGAATTCCTCGGTGTTTTCCTTGCAGTTGATGATCGCCATCCGGGGCTTGCCGGTCAGCCGCAGGATCTCCATTTCGGCACGGTCGACCCCCCGGACCGGGCGCGAGCCGTCCACCACATAGATGATTCCCGCGCCCCGCTCCAGCGGCCCGAGGAGTTCGTAGTCGTCGTGCAATTCCGGGACGGTCGCCGCGAACCGGCGGAATTCCGCCAGCGGATTTTCGCCTGCTCCTGACCGCCGTTTCATCTCGGAAAGGACCCTGGCCGGATTCTGGAAGCCGGGGGTGTCGGTGAAGCGCAGCACCTCGCGGCCGTCGATGATGACCGGGAAGGAGCGGCATTCGGTGGTCTCGCCGGGAAAGGGACTCACCCGGACCGAGTCGTCCTCGGCCAGGGTGGAAAGAACGGAAGACTTACCCTCGTTTGGATGTCCCAGTATGGCAAATTCCGGTATGGTCATGGCTTCCTGTCATGGGGTCAGGGAAAAGGTGTGCAGGTAAGGATCGCCGAGCGCCGTCAGTTTCTTCCGCCAAATCTTCAGCTGCTGCGGGGCGAGCGGAGTAAAGCCGCTCCGCACCGGCCGTCCTACCAGTCCCAAATGAATCATGGTCTTTTTGGGCAGAATCTCGCGCAGTTCCTTCAGGTAGGTCAGAAAGGCGACCAAAGGCGGCATCCAGCCCTCCATCAGAATGAATACCCCTTCTTCCGGCCCCTGGCAACTGTCGGTCAGCATGGTTTTGAGTTCCTGGTCCTCTTCATAGCCAGTCATGAATGTGTGCACACTCTTGATGGCGAGGCCGCGGTTATGGAGGAGCGGGGCGAGCTTTTCGGGCGGGCAGAGGCCGAAGATATCGTCCGGGATGAGCAGGATCTGCGGCAGGAGGGGCGCCGCCTGGGGCGCCTGGGGCGATTGGGGCTCTGCAGGTTCGCCGCCCGCGCCGTCTTCCAGTTTCGTTTTCGCCGGTTCGGGCGGGGCCTGGGTGGAAACGAGCGGTGTCAGCATTCGTCTGATCAGGGCTTCAACCGCCGCGGTATCCAGGTGAAGATGGCGTAACACCCGGTGTTCCGCCGCTTTTCCCAGCGCAAAAAGCACAAGGCGGAGGAGCAGGCCGTAAACGATGAGGCACAGGACCAGAAAAGGCCACCAGGCGACGAGGTCCTGGGTCGCAAGGTGGTAGATGCCCTCCTTCAGGATGATTCTGCTGCCCTCGATCTCGGCGAGAGTCGGGTAGCCCCCGGCCATCTCCGTTGTGGGCAGCCAGGACCAGGGCAAAGCGGCCAGCTGCACGGCCCGGTGCAGGGCTTCGCCGCTCACCTGCAGCGTCGACTGCCAGCCGAAGGCGAGATCGCTGGTGGTGATTTTCGTAAAAATTGTGGCTAACAGGCCGATATTGAAACCGATCGCCAAGAGCTGGGCGAGAGCGAACAGCGGCCAATAGAAGAGCGAACCGTAGACGGAACTGCCGGCCTTGACGATGCCGAAGGCCTGGCCGAGGCTGGCCCGCTTATCCGGCGCCAGATTGCGCAGCCACTGCTTGTGGAGAAATGAGGCGAGCCGGGCCATCATGCCGCGAAAGAAGAGGGAGTAAAAAGATGGCGGTCTCATCCGGGGCAGGACCAGGCGAACCAGCCAGCCGCAACCGAGGAGGGTGGCCAGAACCAGTTGGGAGACGACAAACAGCAAAAGGAAATGAAAGACGTTCACCGGTGTCGTCCCGGTATAGGCAAAGAACGACAGCCCGGCGAAAAGACCTGTCAGCACCCCAATGACCGCGGCGAGGTTTTTGGCGAGAAAGTGGGTGTCGGTGAAAATGGTGCCGGGACTTCGCTGCTCATCGCCGGGGAACTCGTGGGCAATCCTGGTGTCCAGCCAGAGGCGGATCAGCTGATAACGCGATAACTCCTTTTTGTTGACAGGTAAATTCTGCTGCTCCAGCAGGATGCCCCGGTCCCGAACATGCAGGACATCCTCGTCTGCGTCCTTGTCCCGATGCAGGAAATATTCCAGATCTATTATATCCCGATAATGCCAAGTAGTTTTCATGGGCGCCATTATACCAGAATGCCGAGTGCAGGCAAGGGGTACGGGAGATCAGCGGCGGCCAATGGC
>MGTI01000116.1:14946-19536 GCA_001799365.1 Desulfobacterales bacterium GWB2_56_26
CCGCCGGACCTTTCTGGCCGTCGATGATTTCAAATCGCACGCGCTGACCCTCGCTGAGGGATTTGAAACCTTCGGCCAAGATTGCAGAATGATGGACAAAAATATCCTTGCCGCCATCTTGCTCGATAAAGCCGAAACCTTTTGCATCATTAAACCATTTCACTGTTCCTTGTGCCATTGCTTGATACTCCTGTGTAATGGGGACAATATTGCCCCTTTTTCATTGCCGGAATGTATCCAGTTGCCCCCCCGGGCATCAGGACAGACCGAACCTACGGCCCGTAACGATGTTACAGGTCCAACTTCAAGGGTGCCGCGTGCGGCATCCCGATTTCGCCTGTTTGGCGGAATTCTTCGTCGATTTTCAGCCCGTCGCCTTTGCTGTAACCGGTGGTGCCGGCCGGATGTGAAACAAAAGGCATCAGTCGCCTGCCGAGGAGATGGTTTGGTGATGACTGGAATGGTAACATCAAGGATTCAACTGAATGTATAGGTTTTATATTGAATGGCGAGTTACCGGAAAAGAGTCTCTAAATAACATCTCTCTCTGACACCGTCAGCAGAAACTTTCTTCAGTAATGAAACTGGAGAGGAACTGCAATGTGGTGGCAAAAAAATATCAGGCATGTTTTTAAAAACGTTAGGCATGCATCTACGCTACAGTAGATGAGAGATCATTTCAATAAAAAAATACGTACATTGCCGACAAGTCCTGGTCAGCAGTACAGCTTTTCAATATATAAAATGCAGCGGCTTATTTGCCGTTCTCCGATACTTCTATAATTACCTCAACATCTTGCCAGGGTTTAACTGCCGGCTGGATGGTCGGCGGTGCGATTATTTTGCAGAGTATCCGGCTTTCCTCGGCCACGGAATTCAGATAAACGGGGGTGGTGGAGACGGTGGGCGGCTTGTCGCCCTTCTTCGGGGGAGGCATCAGGATCGCCAGCTCATTGGGGATAACCTTCACCTGTTTCAGTTTCAGGCCCTGGGGCAGGCTGCCGAGCAGTTGCGGGATGATCGGGACTGTTTTTTTGATCATCTCGGCCAGGTTGACCACGATCTGAGCCGGTTTGACGTCCAGGATCGAGAGCCGCTCGGGGAGCTGGAGCTGGTCGCGGGTGATCAGGATGGTCTGCTTTCCTTCCACCATGCCGGAAAGATCGACTTCTACCGTCGGCTGGGAAGAGGCGAAATTGTCGATTTCCGATTTCGGCCCGGCCAGCTGCACCCGGACTTCCTCGGGCCTCTCCCCGATTAGTTGGAACCCTTCGGCCGGCGGGATATATTCCAGCGGCACGGACAGAGATTTGACCACGACTTCTCTGTTGACGGAGGCAAGCGTAGTCCAGAAAATCGTGGCGACGACGAGGCTTGCGACGACCGGGATTGCGGTGCGCCGTTCCAGCAGACCGAGCTGCTCTACGGCAAGCGAGCCGGTCCGCTGGGTATGATCGACGATTGCCGCCGCAACCTCCGCAGCAGATCCGAGCGGCCGCATGGTGCCGTCCCGGAAGGCGGAAACGACGCCCCGTTCTTCGGAGACCACCAGTACGAGGGCGTCGGTCTGTTCGGCCAGGCCCATCGCCGCATGGTGCCGGGTTCCGTACTCCTCCGGCAGGCGCGAGGTTTGCGACATGGGCAGACGGACCCCGAAGCTGGTCAGCCTGTTGCCCTCGATGATCATCGCACCGTCGTGGCCGGGGGAGTTGGGATCGAAGATGGAGACGATCAGCGGCACACTCGGTTCCGCGGCCAAGAGGTGGCCGCCGGAGAGTTTTTCCTGCACCGGTTCCCGGCCGGGATAGACGATGATCGCCCCGCGATGCTGTTTTGCCAGCTGCCAGAGACTCTGGGCGACCGTTTCTATCTGGCCGCTGTCGCCGGCCGATTTTCTCTTCTGAAGGGTGACCACCTTTTCCAGGAGTTTGCGCAGCTCCGGCTGAAAGATGACGATCAGGGCGATGGCCGCCACCTGGCTGACATTCTGGAAGATCCAGGTGATGCCCTCCAGGTTGAGGACACTCGCCACGGAGAAGACCGCAAATGCGGCCAGGATGCCGAGCAGGATCTTCCAGGTGCCGAGCCGCACCAGGGTGCGGTAGAGAAAAAACAGGGCGACGGCGATCAGAATTATATCGAGAATGGCCTGCCAGGTGAGGAGTTCGTGTACGATGAAGGTAATCTTGGTCATCCTTGGTTCCAGAGCGGTTGGGATTGCGCAGCTTTCGGGCACTCTGCCCACTTAACCATACGTCACTGCGGCACTTCTGCCGGTAAAAAGGAATAATACCCGCAAACCGACGCTCTCTCCCACTATTATTTGTGCTTCGTCTCACCCGCCGGTAGAGACCTTCGGACTTCCTGCAGCCGTTTTCGGAAAACTCACAAGGCCGGATAACTCCCCCGCAGAACCGCTTATTTCATTATCCGACCGCTTGCCGAACCTGTGGTTTTTCCGGCCAATCGGGTCGGCTATCATCTGGGAAACCCTCGAAAGGGAGGGAATCCGCTCATTCAATACAAGGAGGAAAAAATGAAATCGGTGTTTCGTGTTGCAGCCGCAACGATTGCCCTGGCGCTGTTCGCCGCCCCGGCCATGGCCGCGGAAAAGGTCCACTGGAAGCTGGCCATGTCCTGGTCGTCCACCCTTACTCCCTTTGTCAACGCCCCGAACAGTGTGGCGAAGATGGTGGAGGAGATGAGCGGCGGTAACTTCACTATTCGGGTGGAAGGGGCTGAAAAACACAAGGCCCCGCTCGGGGTGCTCGACATGACCAAGGGCGGCCAGTATGAGATGGGCCATTCTGCCTCCTACTACTGGAAGGGCAAGGACATCTCCACCGTCTTTTACTGCACCGTGCCCTTCGGCATGAACGCCGACGAGCAGTACGGCTGGTTCTACCACGGCGGCGGCATGGAACTCATGGCCAAGACCTACGACAAATTCGGTGTGATGAACTTTCCCGGCGGCAACACCGGCGTCCAGATGGGCGGTTGGTTCCAGAAGGAAATCAACTCACTGGAAGACTTGAAGGGCCTCAAGATGCGCATTCCCGGCATGGCCGGCGAGGTTTTCGCCAAACTCGGGGTCAACGTCACCAACATCCCGCCGGGCGAACTCTATACCTCGCTCGACCGCGGCACCATCGATGCCCTGGAATGGGTTGGTCCGGCGATGGATATCAAGATGGGCTTTCATAAGATCGCCCCTTACTACTACACCGGCTGGCACGAACCGGCCACCGAACTGCAGTTCCTGGTCAACAAAAAGGCCTATGACAAGCTGCCGGCGGAATACAAAACCATGCTGGTCACGGCGATGAAGGCGGCGACAGCCGACATGTTCATCGACAATTTCGCCGGCAGCGCCGAGGCCTGGTCGCAGATGCAGACGGAATTCCCTAACATCAAGGTCAAGACCTTTCCCAAGGAGGTCCTGAAGGTCATGAAAAAGGCCTCCGACGAACTGATGAACGAATACGCCGCCAGCGATCCGGTGTTCAAGGAGGTGATGGACTCGCAGTTGGCCTATGCCAAAAAGGCCAGGGCCTGGACCAATATCTCGGAATACAATTATATTCAAACCCTGCAGGAGCTGGCCGAGTAACGGCGCCGGCGGCAGGACTGCCATACGCCCCGCGTGCCGTCCCGGGTCCTCGACTCGACCGGGACGGCACCTTTCCAAAACTTTACGAGATTCCCTGCGATGCTAGAAAAAATCGAAAAAACTATCGGCCGTCTTGTCGACGGCATGGGGCTTGTCCTCGCCATCGTCCTGCTCCTGATGGTCGTCAACGTCAGCTACGATGTGTTGATGCGCTATATGTTTCGGAACAGCTCGGTGGGGATGCAGGAGATGGAGTGGCATCTGTTCTCCTTCGTCATCCTCTACGGTGTCGGCGTAGCCCTGCGGCACGAGGGGCATGTCCGGGTCGATGTCGTCTATGACCGCCTGAGCGTCCGGCACAAGGCCATCATCAATGTGCTCGGCACGGTGCTGTTTCTGGTGCCGCTCAGTCTCTTCATCATGTTCGGCTCGATCGACTATGTCAGAGATGCCTATGTGGCAAAGGAAATTTCCGAAGATCCCGGAGGCCTGCCCTTTCGCTGGATCATCAAGAGCATGATTCCGCTCTCTTTCGGCTTTCTCCTGATCAGTGCGACAGGCTACGTCATTCAAAATATTCAGCGGATCGGGAGAGGAAAATGACAGGAATAATCATGTTCGGCGCAGGCCTTTTGCTGCTCGCCGTGGGCTACCCGGTGGCCTTCACCTTCGGCGCCGTGGCCCTCTTGTTCGGCGCTGTCGCCGCCCTGGTCGAGGTGCTGCCCGATCCGGCTTTCGCCCTTTTCGCCGAAGAGTTTCTCGGCATGTTCTCGATGATGCCGCTCAGGATCTATGCGATCATGACCAACACCATCCTCATGGCGGTACCGCTGTTCATCCTCATGGGCATCATCCTGGAAAAATCGAAGCTGGCCGAACGGTTGCTGGAGTCGATGGGGATTCTGTTCGGCAAGGTCCGCGGCGGGCTCGCCATCAGCACCGTGCTGGTGGGGACCCTGCTCGCCGCCTCCACCGGGGTG
>MGTI01000117.1 GCA_001799365.1 Desulfobacterales bacterium GWB2_56_26
CTTCTGGGCCAGGATCTCTTCTCCGCCCCGTATCAGCGAGTCGTGATCGATACCGTAAAGTGAGGCAAAGATGTCCGGCTCGACGCCGTGGAGAAAAGGCGTGAGTATCCCCGTATCGACGGGATTGCCCGCCGCATCGAGCACATCGCCGTGCCGTTTCTTGCGGCGCTGGAAGACCAGCTCCTGGCCGGTACCGCTTACGATACAGCCGCCCACCAGCAACTGGTCGTAGTTATGGATGAAATTATCCGGGGTCTGCTGGGGAAAGCCGTACAAGAGAGCCTTCAGGGCACGTAGGGAACTGCTTTTGCCGGCCTCGTTCCGGCCGAAAATGACATGCAGGCCGGGAACGGCACCGTCAAAATCGAGAATCCGGTCGGTAAAGGGGCCGAAGGCCTTCAGCTCGAGGCGCTTCAGGCGCATTTGTGGCCTCCATGGTTCAGCAGTTTGGCGATGAGGAGTTCCTGTACCGCCGAACGTAAATCGGCTGTGCCGGCGGCCGTGGGATCGAGTGGAGCTTCCTTACCTACGTGCAGCTCTGGCGGCAGTTTGCTTTTCAGAACGGCCAGTTCCGGCACCATGCCAAGCAGACTTTCGCCATCCATGTCAAGCCCGGCGATCGCCTGCAGCAGCCCGGCAATCGGCGTATCGTCGTCTGGGATCTCGGCTGCATTGCCCGCCCGTCCGGTCTGGAACACAACCTTTTCCAGCCATACTTCGCCCTGCCCTGCCGCAATCCCCCGGAACTCCTCAGTCCATTCTGCGATTCGTTCCATCAGCCTGTTGTGCACCGGGCATTTGCCGCTCAGCACCAGCCGCACCGCGAGCGTCCTGCCGCCAGCCTGATCCAGCCCCTGCAACAGCCCCAGCCGGACGGCATCGTGGACACTCTCGACGGTCGCACAATCGGTCAAGTCGACCTGGCAGAGGTCCCAGCGCAGAACATCGAGCTCGCGAAAGGCGACGTGAGCGATCTGGCCGTCGACCACAGTTACAAGCGTCGCACCTTTCACCCCGCTTTCCCGGATATGACGACCCTGAACATTGCCGGGAAAGACGATCCAGGGATCCTCCGCCACGATTTCCCGCTGATGGACATGGCCCAAAGCCCAGTACTCGTAGCCCTTGGCCAGGAGATCGTCGACCGTGCAGGGGGCATAATCCTCATGGCCCGCGCGGCCGGTGAGCGAGCTGTGGAGCAGACCGATATTGACATAGCCGGCCACAGCCGGCGGGTACCCTGCGGCGAGATTCTCGGTGACCGTCCTGGTCGAATAACTCTGGCCATGGATGACCACCCCCAGATCGTCAAGCCGGACCGACTGGGGCTTCTTGGCTGCAAAGAGCGTCACATTCTCCGGCAGGGGCATGTATCTGGTGATCTGGCTGGCGGCATCGTGGTTGCCGGAGACGATGAAAACCCTGATCCCGGCCCGCAAGAGGCGTCCCATCCGGGCAGCGAAAAAGAGACCGGTGTTGTAGTCCTTCCAGTCGCCGTCATAGAGATCGCCGGCAATAAGGAGGAAATCGACCTTCTCCTCGATTGCCAACTCGATCAGATTGTCGAAGGCCCGCCGGGTCGCCCCGCGAATCTCGGCCACGGGTGCCCCGTCATGGGCTTCCAGGCCTTTCAGCGGGCTGTCGAGGTGGATGTCGGCGGTATGCAGGAATGTAACCATGGATGTGCAGAAGCCTGTTGTTCATCGCTTGTCCCGCAAGGGAGTGATCTTCCTTGCACGATACGTGATCTTTCATAGAAAAATCAATGTGTTATCAGGGAAGGAATTGACCATGGATATTACCAGACAACATCGGGAGCAACAAGAAGCAAAACAGTTTCGGAGAAAAACAGGCAGTCCCGTTACATCTTACTTCCCGGATTCTCTATGGATGGCGAGGTCGGTGCAACGGCTGACCCTCCCTCTGTTGCGCCGAATACAAATCGTTTTGAGACGGGACACTCTTTAAAAATAGGGTCCTTGCAATACCGGCAAATCGTGGCATCGGCTTCGGGGATTATCCTGGCGATAGCCTCCTGCTGGGTGGCGAAGATGTACTCCTTGCCGATGATTTGCAGATACCCTCCCCGTTCCAGAACGCCGTATGCTTTCGGCTGGAACTCACACAGATAGAGGTGCCCTCTTTGGGCACGACGTCGTCGTGCTTCCTGCGCCAGCATCTCGGCGCCGGCCACATCGATGAAATTGATCCCGCAGCCGACAATCAGCACGTTGCGTTTTCGCATGAGACTCTTGTCGATATTGTACAGGTATTCGCTCACATGATTGACCGCGCCGAAAAACAACGGGCCATCGATGCGGATAATCTTCAGGTAGGGGCATTCGGTTTCCGTCTCAATGAGCGGCGGCCCGGCGGTGTCGGTATTCGGCACCATGTTGACGATACGCGGATGGGCGGTGCGATTCAGGTAGAGCACCAGGGAAAGCAGTACTCCTATATAAATGGCAAACTCCAGATCGAGAAAAAGAGTGGCAAAGAAGGTGGCCAGCAGCACCGCCGTTTCCTCTCCGCTGGTCTTCATGATTGTCCGGATATGGTGGACGTCGATGAGGTAATAGGCCACCATCATGATGATGCCGCCCATGGCGGCAATGGGCAGGTAGGCGGTCAGCGGGGCGATGAGCAACAGGAGCAGGGCCAACATGACCGCAGAAAATACGGCAGCCAGGGGAGTAATCGCGCCGGCCTGATAGTTGATGCCGGAACGGGTGAACGATCCGGAACCGGCATAGCTGGAAAAAAAGCTGCCGACAATGTTGGACAGCCCCTGGCCAATGAACTCCTGGTTGCCATCGATCGGCTGATGGGACTTGGCAGCGATGGATCTGCCGATGGACAGGGCCTCGATAAGGCCGAGAAGCGCAACCGCAAGAGCTTTGGGCGCCAGTTCCCGAACGGTTTCAAGAGACAAGTCCGGCATCGACAGCGGCGGCAGCCTGGCCGGCATCTGGCCGACGAGACGTATGCCGTGCTCACTGCCGTCGATAAGGAGGCAAAGCACACTGCCGATGATCATGGCAAAAAGCATCCCCGGCCAGCGGGGTATCTTGGCCCTGAAAAAAATCGCAGCCATTAACGTGACCATCGCCACGGCAAACACATACCAGTTGATCTCGTTCAGTCTGCCAAAGATATTTAACCAGACCTCGAGAAAGTCATTGCTCCCCGGCAGGCTGAGGCCAAGGACATGCTTCAACTGACTGGTGGCGATGAGGATGGCGGCGCCTGAGGTAAAACCGATGACGACGGAATGGGAGACGAAATTGACCAGCGTTCCCAACCTGGCCAACCCGAAAGCGAGCTGGTGCACACCGGCCAGAAAGGTCAAGGTCAGGACGAGCCGTATGTACGCCTCGGAACCCGGCTGCGCCAGGGGACTGATGGAGCTGAACACGACGATGGAGATAGCCGTGGTCGGACCGGAGATCAAATGCAGGGAAGAACCGAAAAGCGCTGCCACGACAGGGGTAATGATGGCGGTATAGAGTCCGTATTCCGGGGGAAGTCCGGCAATCATGGCAAAGGCCACCCCCTGAGGCAGGACGATGACCGCCCCGGTCAGTCCGGCCAGAAGGTCTGCTCTCAAGGTGTCCCAGCCGATGAAATTCCACCAGCGCAGAAAGGGAAACAACTTGCGCAACCAGGATATGGCTCCGGTCGGCCGAGGCTTCACATTATACCTGTTTATCATGCCGTACTATTTCTCCTTCCTGTGTTCGTTATGTTATTCAATCTTCAACCATATAAGGCACGATGTTGACCTGAATCTTTTTCATCCCGTCGACCTTTTCGGTCAAGCGATTGACCTTTTCGGCGATTTTTTTTTCGTCCGCCGACGAACCGCGGATATTGACAAACACCTCTCCGTTGCCGGCATCGACCATCACTTTAGGAAAGACTTTCACCAAAGCGGCTTCAACCCGGGCGGCCAAAGCTTCATCGGCCAGCATGCGACAGCTCTCGGGGGTACTTTGGAAGCAAGGTTGGGCCACGGCATGAAGAATGACGGAAACGGCCTGATCGACACTCATGTTGCCGATATGCAGGATCATGTCATAGAGTTGTGCGTTCCAGGTGTCCTGGCCAAAAATCTGCTGTCCCCATTTTCGCCGTTCGGCGTCGTCGTTGACCAGAATCATGCGGGCCTCGTCCGCCGGGATGTTCTCGCGGATCATTTCTTCGCGGACCCGGTCCTCGAGGTTTGCACTGATTCTGATTTTCAGAACATGTGGAAACTGTTGCAGAAAAAAATGGCTGGCCAGGCCATGGTAGACGACATTGTCCCGCTGCAGGTAGGTGAGAAGCGTCGCCCGGAAGAAGGCGATAAACCTCTCCTTGCCGGAGGTGAACCGGTCCAGAATGGTCGGTGCATCATGGATGGCCCGAATCAGCTTCAGTTCGGGAATATTGAACTGCTCCGATGCTTCGAGAATGACTTCCCGCGAAATACACTGATAATTGAGCGCGGTGGCCAGCTTCTCGGCGACTTCCTTACCTCGACTGTAGGAGCCTCGTGAAATGGTGATGATTGACATGACGAACCTCGCCGCAATCCATCGCTCTTGCCTGCCGACGACCTTAGGCAGCGATGGGTAGTATTCCGAAGGATTTTACAGGATGAGTCCACATCCCGCCCCAGAATGTTTAAGCATTAAATTGAACAATAAATAATCATACAAAGCCGAATGAAAAGGTGGCCGAGCAGCCACTCCCATCATTTTTCCGGCGGTTTTCTTAGATCTTCCCAGAGTGTTCTTTTAAGAGACTCATATCATAAAGAAAAGGGATTTTGGCTGAACATCATTTTTACATCAACTTGTAGAGTTCGGGAAATTTACCAAGAAGAGTCGTTTGCACGGCAGCATTTTGCTCCATGAATTCGAAATCGGCGAAATCGAATCCGGGAGCAACGGTGCAGCCGACCAGGGAATATTCTCCTTTGGTGTACGCCGCCTGCCAATTGCCACTTTTGACACAGTGTTTGTATTGAGGCCTATCGCCGGCCCCATGCAGGACAATTCTGGTTATCTCGGACAAATCCGGTTGTATCTCGACCAGTTCCAGGGGATCACCCTCGTAAAAATGCCAGATTTCATCGTGGAGCACCCGGTGAAACCGGCTCACCTGCCCGGCCGTCAACAGAAAGTAGATATCGGTCAGGCAATTCCGCATGGCGCCGTTTACGGGTGACCCCACCGTGCCTGCGGAACGGTAGACCTCTTTAAAGTACCCGCCTTCCGGATGGGGGGAGAGTTCGAGGATGTCGATGAGTATCTGGGCTCTGTCGTTCATTATATACCTCTTGCCGGTTGGGGGTGTCTCACATGAAAACGAGAATGTGAGCCTGCGAAATTCTGCCATTGTAGCATGCCCGTCTGTTTTCCCCCAACCGATTTCGCTTGCCGTTCCCCCGTTCGAAATTCTTTCAGCCAACCCGCGCCAGACGATCCCCGACAACGCTCTCTTCCGTGACATTCAACCGGCTGATGCTTCTGATGAATTCCTGCTGGTATAGCGGGATGTTGCTGTGGGTCAGATAGACCGCATGCCAGGTCAGGGGAAAGCCTTTCGGGGTGATGGGGCGGGCGACGATGCGCCAGGTTTTGAGGGCTTCCGCTATCGCCCAGCGGGGGAAGACGGTGATGCCGAAACCGGCCGCCACCATTTCTATGATCGCCTGGGGAGCGCCGACATTCATCAGCCTTTTCGGCTCGATGCCCCTCGGTTTCAGGACCTGCTGAAAGAAACGATTCCTGGACTGGTCGGCATGGGAGATGAGGCTGCTGCCTGCAAAATCCTCCAGCTGCACGTAACTGCAGGCGGCAAGAGGATGGTCCTCCGGCATGACACAGACCAGCTGGTCGGCAAACAAGGGCACGGAGGTGCTGATTTCATTGGGTGAAATGGCCCCGGAGATGATCATATCGAACTTTTTCCCTTCAAGTTCTTCGATCAGCTCGGTGGAACTCCCCACCTCGATAGCGATATTGGGGAACTTGACCTGAAAGCGCCGCATCACCTGGGGCAGCCATTTATAGCAGAAGATGCACTGGGTACCGACTCGCAGCTCGCCTTTTTCACCCTTCATCTTCCTGGCAATAGCCCGTTCGGCCGAATCGAGGGCCTCGATCACCTCGGTGGCCGTGCCCTGAAGCTGCCTGCCCGCTTCAGTGATGATCATTTTCTTGCGGGTCCTGAAGAACAGGTCCGTGCCCAGTTTGTTTTCAATATCCTTCAATTGCTGGCTGAGCGCTGACTGGGTGATGCACAATTTTTCCGCCGCCCGGGTCATATTGCCGCTATCCGCCAGGGCGCAAATCATCCGCAGGTGTTTGATTTCAAGGTTATTCATCGGCTGTCAATTACCTCTCCTTATCGATTCTATTATATATATTAATTTTACTTATACATGCTCTTCCGGTATTTTCCAAGATAATTCAGACAGGCCCGGCGGTAATGGTAATGGCAGCGGCGGGCTCATTATTCAAATACATGTCAAAGGAGAAATCATGGCACTGGTAACGACCGTAGCAACGGAAAAAGCTGAAGGTATCATCAAGGAAGGATACGAAATGTTCATGAAAAATGTCGGCGCCATCCCCCAGCCGATGCAGCTGTTGAGCGTCAGCCCGGCGCTGTTCGAACTGCAGCTGAAGCGCATCCACTATTTCAGCAAACACCCCAAACTGAGCTTTGCCCTGCTCGCCCATATCCGCTATCTCGCGGCTACAACCTTGGACTACGGTTACTGTATGGACCTCAACCGGCATTTCTTGAAAAAGGTGGGCTATGACGACGACACCATCCACGCCATGGAACAGGATCCAAGCAAGTCGATGCTGGAAGAACACGAAAGCGCCATGCTCGATTTCGTTATCCGGGCGATGAAACAACCCAGTTCGATCACCGCGGAGAATATTTCACGATTGAAGGAACTGGGCTACGAAGAACGTGACATGGTCGATGCCCTGGCCCAGGGGGTGGGCATGATCGACCACGCCATCATGATGCAGGTCTTCCAGATCGATCAGCACTGCCTGCTCGGCTGATCGTCCGGCAAAAATGCCCGGCTCGGAAAATCCAAGCCGGGCTAAATACTTTTACCTCCCGGCAAATCAGCCGGTGGTCCGTTTGCAGATGCCGACCAGCATCAGCATGACCGGCACCTCGATCAGGACGCTGACGACCGTGGCCAGCGCCACCCCTGAATGGCCGAAGAGCATGACCGCCGTGGCGATGGCCACGGCGACGCCAGAGGGGAGCCTGCAGCATCTTGATCCCCTCCACCAGCACAACCGTCCCGGCCCCGTGCGTGGCTCCAACCGGGAGATCCAGGCTGAACGGCATCTTCACCAGATCGATGGCTTCCACACCGATGAAGGTCTTGAAAGGAATTCCGAGAAACAAGAAAGCAAGCGCACAATTCGGCTTGCCGCTGTTTACAGCCGCAAGTCGGGCCGCTGGGAGGGACGGGTTCGTGTCAAGCGACCGGTAACTTTCTTTCACCGAAAAAAGAGTCATGCAAGCAACAATCCGGGATAACAACAAATCATCTTGTCTCATGAGAGGTTTTCCGGCGGGAAAAAGATATTGACCGTTGTAATTTTATGATACTATTTGTGTGTGCAAATATTTCTCACCTGTGAGAAAAGATCACTACAACTTTGGTACGAATAACGGAGCCCCTCAATGAGAAACGTATTGCTGATTGTATTCTTTGCTCTTTTTCTGCCGTCCGTGGCGCTCGGCGCAGCCCAGCCCACCGGCGACAAGACCATCGTTGCCGAGGGCTACGGCTCCTCGCCCCAGGACGCCCTGCTTCAGGCGAAACGGTCCGCCGTCGAGGAAGGCATCGGCGTGGTGCTCAGTTCGGAAACCGAAGTAGAAAACTTCATGCTCAAAAAGGATACCGTCATTACCCAGAGCTTCGGCGCGGTCCGCAGCTATAAGGTCATGAAAGAGGAACAGAAAGGCTCCACCTGGTACGTCAAGATCAGCGCCGTGGTCTCCCTCGATTCGATCACCAAGGACCTGATGGCCCTGAAAATACTCCTGGCCTCCATGGACAAGCCGCGGACCATGGTGCTGATCCAGGAAGAAAACGGTCAGAACGTCCAGAGCACAATAACCGATTATCTGCAGAACAAAGGCTTCGATCTGGTCGACCCGGCTCAGGCCGCGGCGCTGAAGGACAAAGACGATCCTTTCATTCAGAAGGCCGTCGATGGCGACCCGGTAGCGGCCGCCAAGCTGGGGGCGGAAAACGGCGCAGAATATGTGGTGGTGGGCAGTGTCAGGAAGAGCCTGATGGGGGGCGAAGTGGTCAAGGGTACCGGCATGAAATCGGGCCAGGCGAGCCTTGCGGTCAAGGTCGTCAACTGCTCCAACGGCCGGATCGTCGCGACTAAGACGGCCAATGGCGCCGCGGTGCACATTGCCGACGAGGTCGCCATGTCCCAGGCGGCCATCAAGGCGGCCAAAACACTCATGGACAAGAAGCTCTTCGAGGCCATCGTCAAGTCTTTTCAGGATACCGTCAACAATGGCGCCAACTACGATATCGTCATCTCCGGCATCAAGAGTTACGGCCTGCAGAAAAGTGCCACCAAGATCCTTGAAGATACCGAAGGGGTGGTTTCCGTCACCAAACGCAGTTTCGGCGACGGCAAGCTGGAACTCTCCGTACTCTTTAAGGGCAGCGTCGACGCCTTCTGCGACCGGGTCGACAGCAAACCGGTGGACAACGCCAAGCTGCTGGTGACCGATGTGGCCGGCAACCGGGTCGCCATCAATCTGCAGCAATAACGAAACGCACGATTAATTTTTCGAACAGGTGTAAAAATGAGACGTTGTACCAGGTTGTTGTATCTGCTGATGATCGCATTGCTGATTCCCATCTCGGCGTCGGCCGAATTCAAGAAAACCAAGATTGCCGTGCTCGATTTCCAGCTGCAGGGCGAAGCATTCGAAAATAAAGATATGGGCACCATTGTCGCCGAGTGGTTCATCACCGCCATGGTGCGGGAGGGACGGTTCGACGTCGTCGAAAGGAGACTGCTCGAAAAGGTCCTGAGCGAGCAGCAGTTGGCCATGTCCGGAGTCGTCGATGCCTCGAGCGCTACCGAGATCGGCAAGCTGCTCGGGGTGAAGGTCATCATTACCGGCTCGGTCATGAAACTGCGTGACGTGACCGAGATCAACGCCCGCATCATCGATGTGGAGTCCGCCTCGATCATCGCCGCGGAAAACATCAAGAGCTCCGCCACCTCGGGCCTGCAGGAAATGGTCGTGGAGATGTCTCAGAAAATCATGAAAAACTTCCCGCTGGAGGGCTATGTGGTCAACCGGAGCGGGGATTCCGTCACCATCGACCTGGGTCTCAGGACCGGGGTGAAGAAAGGCATGCGGTTCATCGTCTTCAAGGAAGGTCAGGTCATCAAGCATCCGAAGACCGGAGAAGTCCTGGATGTCGAGCGGATCCAGACCGGCACCGTGACCATTGCCGACATCTCGCAGAAGATCAGTACGGCCAAGATCGAAGAAGAGTCCGAGCCCGGCTCGATCAATTACGGCCATTTTGTAAAAAGCATGATGGAGACAAAGGCGTCAAAGGGAGTGAAGGAAACAAAAGAAGCAAAGGAAGCCAACGATGGCCGGCTCTATGTAGATGCTACCCCGGCGGAAGCAAAAATCCGCATCCTCAATATCGGTCCCTCCTATGTCAGGGGGATATCTCTCGCCCCCGGCTCGTATACGATCGAGGTTTCGGCACCGGGCTACTTGACGGAAGTCGAAAAAATCCGTCTGGGCGAGAATGAGGAAAAGACCGTGAGCATCAAGTTGGCCGTTGCCCCGGCGAAGCCGGCGGCCTCCATGGCCAGGCAGGAGTATTCGCCTCCCGCACGAGGGACCTATCCGCCCGACCCGAAACCGGAACCGCGTCCCGCCATCAATTCCGAACAGGCAAAATTCCTGCGTATGCTGGGCTCGAACAACGTCCAGGATCAGCGGGATGCGGCGAGACTCTTTATCCGAGCCGGCGCATCGGATCCGGTGGTGCTTGACGCCGTAGAAAAGGCTCTCCTGCGGGGGTATAAACAGGACAGTCCGGACCGCAACCATATCGACGCCATGGCCTGGCTGTGCAAGGCTCTCGGGGCTTCGGGGTCGGCAAGATACAAATCGACCCTCAGTGCCGTGGCAAGCGATGCCCCGCATAAAAAGCTGAGAGGTTATGCCGAAAAAAGCATGAATCAACTGTAAACCGTGTTACCGTTGGATCGACACCACATGTGACCACACATACCCGATACGGGAGAACTCAATGAAAAAGACCGCTATCTGCTGTCTTGCCCTGATTCTGCTCATCCTCTTGCCGCTCTCAGCCCTGGCCGAAGAAAAACGTGTCATCGGCAAAGTAAAGGGCACGCGGGGCAGCATGGTCAGCATCTTACGCGACGGCAAGACCAAGCCAGCCTTTCCCAATGACAAGATTTACCAGAGCGACACGATCCTCACCGGCTCGGATGGGGCCATCGGCATCCTGCTTGAGGACAACACCCTGATCTCGATGGGCCCCATCGGCCGGCTGGCCATGGATAAATTCAAATTCGCCCCGGCCAAAAACGAATACGAACTGCGCCTGCACATGATGCACGGCACCTTCGTCTATCAATCCGGCCTGCTCGGCAAGCTCGCCCCCCATGCGGTCGAGTTGGATACCCCGGTCGGCCGAATCAGCATGTTGAAAGAAACCGACTTTAAAGCAAAGTTTTCCGAGTAATTTCGCTAGGAGGCTGTCCGAGAATAGCAATTTTCTCTCAGATCGAGGCAAACTCGAAAAAATTACCGGAGACATATACTTAATATTCCGAGGATAATTTTTTCGAGTTTAACGAAGATATGGGAAAAAAGGGCATTCTCGGACAGCCTCATAGTCAATGCCCATGGAGCATCATATGAACTGGAAGATCGTCATCGTTCTATTGTCCTTTCCCCTGCTGATGGCCGGCTGCGGCTCGAAAGACAATTTTATTATTTTAAGCCCTTCGGGAGAGGGACAGGTCGGGGCGCTGGAGATAGAGACGGAAAAAGGTTCCGCCGTCCTCGACGAAGAAGGCAAGGCCATCTTCATCGACGACCGCAAGTCGGTCCCTTCCGATCCGACAGCCGTCAACCGGGCCGAAACGCAAGCGCTCTTTCAGGACGCCCTGCGGGTCCACCCTTTAATGCCGCAGAGCTTTCTTCTCTATTTCAAACACAATTCCGACCAGTTGACCGAAGGATCGCAAAAGCTCATCCCGTACATCCTGGAGGCCGTGCGTAAACGTGATTCGCGCGATATCTCCATTGTCGGCCATACCGACCGGCAAGGGGAAGATGGGTACAACCGCATCCTGTCCATGGAACGGGCTCAGGTGGTTTATGACATCCTCCGCGCCCAGAACGTGAAGGGAGAGGAAATGACCATCCTCTATCACGGCGAGGGCAACCTCCTGATCCCGACAGCCGACGAGGTGGCGGAGCCGAGAAACCGCCGCGTCGAAGTCATGGTCCGCTAGGTACCGGCCATGCGCAGGTTACCGGCTTCGGCGGCCGCCATCATTCGCCTCGTTCTGGTCCTTTTTCTCTTCCTGCCGCTCCTGCGCCAGGGACATGCCGCCGACCTGACCGATCCTTATCAGGTTCTGCGCAACCACTACCAGGCGGTCGGCGGGCTCGACCGCCTGCAAAAACTCGTCTCCAGCCGCAGCGAGGGCCGGGTCCGTTACGACGGCCTGGAAGGAACATTCAAGCACTGGGATGCCCGACCAATGCAATACCGCACCGAGGAAGACTATTCGGTCATCTCGCAGATCGAGGGCGATTCCGGCGAATTCACCTGGCTTTTCGACACCAACGGCCAGCTCCTCATCCTGCGGGACGAGGAAACCCTGAAGCGTCGTCAGATCGCCCTGCGCCTCGACCGCTATGAGCATCTCGACCCGGACTCCCCCTACTTCGATGTGCAAGTTACCGGCACAGTGGACGTTGACGGCAAGTCCTGTTACGAACTGGCGCTGACCAACACCATCAACAGCGATGTCGGCCATTTTTTCTACGACACCGACACCATGTACATGGTGAAATCGATCCACAAGCAGCCGGACATGGAGATCCACAGCACGTACGGCGATTACCGCGAGGTTCAGGGGCTGATGCTCCCCTTCTACCAGCATTCCCGCTTTCTCCCCTGGGAAAAGGAGGAAGAGACCTGGGTGACCAGCCAGACCCTCGACGAACCGGTGGCGGCAGATCTTTTCAACCCGCCGGAAGTCAAGAAAGATTATACCTTCCTGGAAGGCGGAACCTCGGCCACAGTGCCCTTCCAACTCATGGAAAACCTCATCTACCTGCCGGTGACGGTCGCCGGCAGCACCGGCTACTGGGTGCTCGACAGCGGCGCCTCGATGTCGCTGATCGATTCGGACTATGCCGAAAAGCTGGGGCTCGACATCCAGGGAAGCATCAAGGGCTATGGCTTCGGCGATCTCTTTGAATTGAATTTCGTCAAGATTCCCGAGCACCAGGTCGGTTCCATCCTGTTCGGCAGCCAGAAATTCTATGTCTCCAAGGGGCTCACCGCGCGGAGCTATGAGCCGCAGATCTTCGGCATTTTAGGCTATGACTTTCTGTCGCGCTTCGTGGTGGAGGTTGATTACGACCGGCAGAAGGTGACTTTCCATGCCCCGGAAACCTTCAGCTATAAAGGTTCCGGCGTGACCATCGACGCCCCCCTCAAATACCGGACCTTCAGCCTGCCGGTCACCCTTGACGGCAAGTACGAAAGTTTGTGGACCATCGATCTCGGCTCCTATCACAGTTCCATCCACTATCCCTTCGCGGAAAAGCACGGCCTGCTCACCAGGAAAGGGGTCGATATCGTCAGTCAGGGCATGGCGGGCCTCTCCCACGAAACCAATGTCCGGTTCGACTGCCTGGCGATCGGCCCGTTCCACCTCGATAAGCCCATTGTCAGCATCCCCAAGGAAAAGGGCAAAGGGGCTACCGCGCTCGGCGAAGTGGGCGGCAATCTCGGCAACTCCACTCTCAGGCACTTCCACCTCTTCCTCCACTACCCGGAGCAGAAGCTGATCTTCGAGAAAGGCGCCTATTACAACCAGACCTTCCCTCCGGACCGATCCGGCCTGCTCATCGGCAGATCGGGCATCAACCAGCCGATGGTCTCTTTTCTGGCAAACGATAGCCCGGCCGTCAAGGCGGGACTGGTGGCCGGCGATATCATCGTCGAGATGGCCGGGAAAGCGATCGGACCCAACCAACCGGTCCTGCCCTTGCGCGAACTGCTCCGGGGAGCCCCCGGCAGCAAGGTCGAGATGAAGGTGCGGCGGGACGATCAGACGGTATCCGCCACCATTGTCCTGCAGGATATGTATGAGAGTGGCGGAGCAGCGTGCGGGGCAGTGGTGAAGTGATCTCCCGGTATCTGCAATTTAAGTGTCACTCGACCTGATCCTCGCTTCCGCGAATGTCAGAGAATATTCCCGCATTCCGGGGTTATCAGTGGAGAACTGGCTCGAATAGACATACCCGGTTTCCTTCAGAAGGATTGAAAGAAGAAAATTGTTGCGACCTGGCAGTATAAACAACCGGGAGCAGACTCTTCATTTTAGCTTCAACTGAAGCCCTCCGGCTATCATTCGACGAAGGGTACTGCCGGTGACGGAAACGATTAAGCGAAAAAGGGGAATTTTTTGTCTCGGCGCAAGATAATTCCAGACTTCACCGATTTGAGCTTGCCAAATCACATCTCATCAAATTCTCGACGGTAGCCCCTAAATGCTGTATTCAGCAAACTTTCTTGATAAGATTAAATTCCTATGCCATATTTTATTCAGGAATATTTCTGCTTTTTCTCTGAATTGAAGTCGAGGAATGTCATGATAGTAAAGGTTGATACAAAAAAGAATCGTCTGATTTTGAAGTTTGCTGGCAGTGTCTCTAAAAAAGAGCTAGACAAAGTCTATACCGACGTCCGGTTCGCTGTTGCTGATATGCTACCGGGATTCAGTGTGATAAACGATCTTACCGAATGTGACCTTTGTCATCTCAGCGCTGTTGCCACATACAAGAAGATTTCGAACTATCTTGTCAGAAATGGGGTAAAGGATGTTGTTCGAATAATAAATAAAGATAGTGTGGTGCTCAGACAATTTCTGAATTTTGCAGCAAGATTTGCAGAATATATTCCCATGTATGCCTCTACCCTTGAAGAAGCGGAAGAGCTGCTTGATAGAACAGATAAGAGGAACAGACTCCGGTTGCATTTTGCTGGCAAACTTCAAGTAGAATATTCTGCCAGTATCGCTCGGGGAGAGGGGCATATCCTTGACATATCGACGGTTGGATGCAAAATCGCCACACCTGCATTTCCTCCTGAAGTTGGTTCAATAATTCATATTACGATTTCATTTAATGCCCCCGAAACCGCTCAAAGGACATTCAGCACCAAGGCAAATGTTGTCAGAACTGACGAAGGCGGATTTGCCGTCGAATACCAAGACATGAACGAAGAAATTCAAAAGGAACTCTGGCAGGATCTGCTTCGAGAATTTGATTATGATTTAGAAGTCTTCCCAGCTGATATACATGGACTCTGACGAACCCAAC
The DNA here is from genome assembly GCA_001799365.1 of Desulfobacterales bacterium GWB2_56_26. Classification (GTDB taxonomy): domain Bacteria; phylum Desulfobacterota; class Desulfobulbia; order Desulfobulbales; family Desulfocapsaceae; genus Desulforhopalus_A. Next base: position 14,692 of record MGTI01000117.1, read on the forward strand.
CATAATCAGGAAGCATCAATTTGATTTGTCAAACATTCACCTTACATTACCATTATAAACTTTATGGCGCACCACAATGACCGATCCTGCCATGGAGCTGCCTTGGACGGTTGAAGAGAAATGAAGTGTCAGCGATGTCATGGGACCCATCTATTGCCCAGGTGACCACCAAGTCTACAATCACTTGGGTATTTATGACCAGTTGAAAAATCGCTTCAAAGCAGCGAATACCCACGCAATATCGGATCAATCACACCAAGGTGCTGGGGTAGTCACCTCACTGGTACCTGTCTTGAAGGCATTCGTCAGCCGCTAGACCTTAACTGTCGAATTGGCCGAATCCCAACCATGAACAGTAAAAAAATTACAAATCAACAAAATAGCCAATCCCCTGTGCCCACCAGAAACCGCATTCGCACCTGGTTGTGGGGCTGTGTTGCAATTCTGTTGCTCCTGATGATGGCGGCAATGCTGATCGTGCCGCGGCTCATCGATTTTGCCTCCGTCAAACAAAAAATCCAGACAGGAGTGACTGAAAAGACGGGTGGTACGATTGATTATCAGGAAATTGGTCTCTCCTATTTCCCTCGGCTGTCTATCGAACTGCGTCAGGTCACCCTGGCCATTCCGGAACTGGCAGAAGGCAGAGTTGCAGCTTTGCGTATCTCTCCGGAACTCATTCCCCTGCTGATCGGTGATCTGCGCCTGGCCCGGATCGAGCTGGACATGCCGCAGTTAAGCCTGCAACTTCCTGAAAAAGAGCCTAAAGAACCCTCCGCCCGGCCTTCTAGGTTGACCGACATGGGAAAGAGCCTGGCTGTGGCAGTTGCATATTTCGGCCAGGCGATACCCAGCCTGGATCTGCAGGTCGACAACGGCCAACTGGCGATCGCTCGGACTAAACAAAAGCTGGTCGAAATTAAAGGTCTGAACCTGGAAGCTGAAATGTCGATGGCGGATTCCGACTCTGTCAAGGCGAGCCTGCAAGCGAAATGCGCTGAACTGAAAATCTATCGCAACGGCCACCCGGAGACGGCAAAAGGCCTCAGTTTGAGCAGCAATGCCGAAATGGCGGGCGACAGGTTGACCGTCAAACTTGACCGGCTGGCTCTCGCGGAACCGGCCCTTGCCTTGGCCGGCGACCTGAGCTTGGCACCGACCACGCCGGCAATCTCGCTCAACCTGTCCGGGGCCGATATCGATGTCGATGCGACCCGCAAAACCGCACTGGCCCTGGCAGGCGATACTACTCCCATCAAGCAGATCTTCGACTACCTGCGCGGTGGTCAGGTGTCACATATCAGCTTCACCTCCCACGGCGGAACCCTGTCTGAACTGGGCGACCTCAATAACATCCTGATCAAGGGGCAATTGCAGGACGGCAAGGTTTCAGTACCGGGGATCAGTCTCGATCTGACCGAGGTCTTCGGCGAGGTGGTCATCGACAAGGGCATACTGCAAGGTACTGGGCTGACAGCCAGTATGGAGGAATCTACCGGCCGGGACGGTTCGTTGAAAATCGGCCTGACTCAAGGGAACGACCTGTTTCAGTTGGATCTGATGATGAGCGTCGACCTGGCGGAGACCCAGTCGATCCTTCATCGCGTGATCCGCGCCCCGGCTTTCACTGCCGAACTGGAAAAGATCGCCAACCTGCGGGGCACCGGCCAGGGAAAACTAACCCTTGGCGACAGTCTGCACGACATCAAGGCCAAAATCGAGGTCAGCGAGATCAAGCTGTCCGCCGACTATCAGAGGGTGCCCCTGCCTATTACCGTAGAACAAGGGCAGTTCACCTTCGGGAAAGAACGGCTCGATCTTGCTCAGTTCAGCGGCTCATTGGGGAAGTCGCAGTTTGCGGGTCTCTCCGGTCGACTCCTCTGGGAAAATGATCTTTCAATCGAGATCAGTTCCGGCCGATTCGATGCGGACATGACGGAACTCTATCCGTGGCTGGCCTCACTGGAAGGTCTGCGCGATACGCTGCAAAAGAATAAAAAGGTGACCGGCCGACTCGCATTGTCGACCCTGCTTCTCAAAGGCGAGGTCTCCAGGCCATCTGCATGGCAGTTCACCTCGACCGGCACCTTGCAAGACCTCTCAATCGATACGGAGGCCTTCCCAGATATCATCAACATTGCGAGCGGAGGATTTACAATCGATACGCAGCAACTGACCTTCGCAGAACTCCGGACTTCCGGCCAGGATGCAGCACTCACCCTGTCCGGCAGTATCAAAGGCTTTCCCCAGCGACTCGAGAAAATCGAACTCTCGCTGGATGGCTCCATGGGACCAAAGTCGGTCAAATGGCTCTCGGGCAGGCTCAAGGTGCCGGAATCCTATGCGATCCGTGCTCCGCTCAGTATCAGCAAGGCCCGGATCTCCTGGCAGTCGGACTCCACGACCTCATTCAATGGTTTGGTAACTCTGGACAAAGGTCCTGCGATCACCGCCGATGTCGACTATCAGCCGAAACAATTGCAGGTCAACCGGCTGCATATCAAGGATCAGTATTCCGATGCCGACATAATCTTCAACCTCGATAAGAAGCAACACGACTTCAAGTTTATCGGCCAACTGCAGCATGAAACCCTGCAAAACATATTCGTCGATAATCAATTCAGCAGTAGCCGACTGGAGGGAGATTTTTCCGTGACTGTACCGCAAAGCGAACAATCAAAAGTCACCACCACGGGACAGCTGACTGGGGAGAACCTGCTGATTCCCTTGTCGTCGGACGATAAAGTGGACATTGAGCAGATCAAACTGGCAGCCGACGGCTCGCAGGTCAAATTCGATATCACGAAACTCACAAGGAAAAACCTTACCTGGGAACCTGTCGAGGGTACTGTAACCTTCGATCGCGACAGAACCGAAATCAGGCTTGCCGGAGCCAAATTATGCGGCATAAACTCACCGGGCCGGTTTTCCTTTTCCGAGGATGAGTTTTCTCTTGATTTGAATTTGGCCGGCAAAGGTCTCGACGTTGCCACCAGCTACACCTGCCTGACCGAGGGCAGGGTCAGGGCAACCGGCAGCCTCGATTTCTCCAGCAAAGTCACCGCCGAGGGGAAAATGCACGAACTGGTCAAGAACCTGAAAGGCCCTTTACAGCTGACCCTCAGCAACGGCGTGATAAAGCAGGCCGAATGGGTGTCCAGGACCCTGGAGGTGCTCAATGTTACCGAGATCGTCAAGGGCAGACTTCCGGACCTTCGCACCCAAGGCTTTGCATACACAACCATGACTCTGCAGGGCGAGTTCAAAAACGGCAAACTGATCATCCACGAACTATTCATGGATGGAGAAACCCTCGAATTGGTCGGTTACGGTGAAATCGATCTGGAGGATGAAACTCTCGAAGTCCAATTGCTGGCAGCGCCGCTCAAAACAGTCGATACCGTGGTAAAATATATTCCCGGGGTCAACTACCTCCTTGGCGGCAGTCTGGTCGCGATTCCGGTCAGCATCACCGGAACCCTGGACGATCCCCAAGTCGAGGTTATGTCAGCCTCAGCGGTCAGCTCTAGTCTTTACAATCTGGCCAAACGGACAATCGCAGCACCCTTCAAACTGATTGAACAAATCAATCCCTGGGGTAAGCGGAATAACAAGTAATTTTAAATAAGTGGCACCAAAGAAGTGCGACTAAGCGAGATCGAAGGGTTTAGCGGGTGGGAAGATCGACTCGGAAAGGTGGGCCAATCATCGGGCAAATGTCAGTGGCTGTATCCCGTGTTGAATTCATACTCCGTCCTGACGTTCTGCGCGACAGGCTGCCCTCTGTGTCAATGTGGCTACTGTGGTCTGACTCATTTCTGTTCATGGTGCACCTCCTGTCGTTGGGTCGTTGGGGAAACATGCCTTGGATACAAGCATACTCTTGATGGGGACACTCGACAGGCTCAGGAATAGTCTTGACCTTGGTGGAACGCTCTTGGGCCAAGCCTTGCCAGGGCAAATCTCTAACTTCGGAAGCGTTTCCCCACAAATCCAAAGGAATGTTCCCCGTCGGAAGTAGCTTCTTAAAACGACAGTACATCCTGCGACACACCAATAACCGACAGAGCCCGCTTCTCACAGTCCCTGCCGGTTGAACTTTACTTACTTGGTACGGGCGGCAATGGCTTTTTCCGCCTTTTCGACAAGACCGGTCCCGATCTGTGCCTTCCATTTATCATATACAGAACGGGTCGCTTTGACAAAGGCATCACGTTCCTCCGGAGTTAGGGTAGTGATGGTAACCCCAAGGCCTTCTATCTGCTTCTGCACCGGCTTATCGGCTTCAATGAGACCGGTCCGGGCGATGGTTATCTCTTGCTTGCCCGCATCGATTGCCGCCTGCTTGACAATGGCGCGATCAGCCTCTGTCCAAGAATTCCAAATCTCTTTATTGACAACAAAGATCAAAGGATCGGCGACATAACCCCACATGGTCAGATGCTTTTGGCCGACGGAATGGAGCTTGGCGGCGGTAAAAATGGCCATCGGATTCTCCTGACCGTCGACGGCGCCACTGGCCAGCGCCGGTTGGGCATCGGCCCAGCTCATCTGGGTCGGATTAGCGCCGAGGGCGGTAAAGGTATCGAGGAAAAGCGGCGATCCGACGACACGGATCTTCATGCCTTTGAGGTCTTCGGGTTTTTTGATCGCATGCTTGGAGTTGGACACCTCGCGGAAACCGTTTTCGCCCCAGGCAAGGGGCATAACTCCGGCTTTATCGAGAATGGAGAAGAGATCCTTACCGACCTCGCCCTGGGTCAGGGCGTCGATAGCCTGGAAGTCCGGCATAAGAAAGGGCATGGAGAAGAGGTTCAGTTCTTTGACCTGAGGGGACCAGTTGATGGTCGAACCGATTGCCATATCGATGACGCCCTGGCGGAGCGCTGAAAATTCGCGGGTCTGGTCCCCCTGAACCAGGGATGTCCCGGGATACAGTTTGATATTGATCCTCCCCGCCGTCCGCTCTCGCACCATATCGGCCCAGATTTCCCCGCCTTTCCCCCAGGGAAAGGCTGTCCCCAGGACCAGCGACATCTTATATTCGGATTTATAGTCTTGTGCCGACGCCACGGTTGCAATGGCAATGGCTGTTGCAACGAGGATTGATTTGAATGTGAAACTGAATCTCATTTTCGGTCTCCTTCGGTTGTGGGTTGTTGAGATAAACACCGGTTCACTTGGCTGCTATAGGACGCGTCAATACCCCAGAGAACGCGGCAACCAGAGTGCCAGTCCAGGAAAAATGATAACAAGAAGCAAGACGCAACTGACCGCCGCTAAAAGCCACAGCACCCAGCGTACGGTTTCCTCCATGCTGATCTGCGCGATACGACAGGAAACCATGAGGTTAACCGCCAGCGGCGGGGTGAACTGACCGATGGCCACCATGATCGTCAGCAATACTCCAAACCACACCAGATCCCAGTTATAGAATTTGGCAATCGGCAAAAGAATCGGGGTAAAAATGAGAAATATTGAAATACCATCAAGGAACATACCGACAGTAATCAACAGAAGAATCAAGAGGGTCAGAATGCCGTATTCGCCGAGTCCCGAATGAACAATAGCAGTAGTAATCGGATCGATAATGCCGAGGGTTGCAAGCGAATAGGCGAAAATTCCGGCGAGCGCCACCACGAGAAGAATAATTGCCGACAACTCCCCCGACTGGCGGAGAATCTCAAAGAGATCACGGACACCTATGGTGCGGTACACTGCCATCCCGACAAAAAGTCCATAAAATACAGCTACAACGGCGGCCTCGGTGGGTGTAAACCAGCCAGCTCGCATACCGCCGAGAATGAGTATCGGCGCGACCAAGCCCCAGGATGCCTCGCGCAGACTGCGCCAAAAGGGCGGTTTGCCGAGATCGGCTTCGAGCAGCCCCATGCGATACTTTCTCGACAACCAGACAGCCGGGACCATCAAAGAAAAGCCGACGAGGATGCCCGGCACCATGCCGGCGGCAAACATGGCGGGGACAGAGGCTCCCGGAACCAAGACCGAATAAATGATAAAGGCGATGGACGGGGGAATGAGAATATCGATGGCGGAAGCGGCGCCGACAACACTTGCCGAAAAAGCAGGCGGATACCCGGACCGACCCATCGCCAGGATCATGACCCCGCCTACGGCTGCAGCCGTCGCCGGTCCGGAACCGGAAATGCCTCCCAGGAGCATGGCCACCGAGATGGCGACGACAGGCAACATCCCTGGACCGCGCCCCAACACGGCTATCGCAAAGGTGACAAGACGCTGTGCCACTCCGGAGCGGTCGAAGATCGAACCGACCAAAACAAACATGGGGATGGCAAGGAGTGGATACTTGCCAAGACCCGCATAAAAATTTTGCGGTACGGCAAGTAGACCGAACCACTGGGCATCGCGATTGGCCAGGGCAATGGCGACCGCGGCGGAAAAACCCATTGCCGCACCGATGGGAACCCCGGCAAGCATGAGGACGATAAAGAGAAGAAAGAGAACTGTACCGATCATTTCTTGCGCCTCTTACGAATAAAGAGTCCCAGGGCGCGCAGGGCAATGGCGCTCGACAGCAGTGGTAACCACAGCGAATACCACCACTGCGGCACACCTATTCCCGGTGAGGTTTCACCATAGCGAAAGTCGTCCCATGCCAAACGGCCACTGAGGATCGCCAGCAGAACAAAGAGAAGAAAAACAAGCATTGCCCCAAAGCACGCGAGAAGGCGCCGCCGCCGGGAAGTCCCTTTCTCGGCGAAGTATTCGATACGGATATGGATGTTACGAGCAGCGGCGGCGGAACCAGCCACCAGGGCGAGAACAATCATGAGAAAAATGGAAATTTCCTCCGTCCAGGCAAAGGAACTGTTGGTGAAGTAGCGAATCAATACATTGGCGAAGGTTATGCATGCCAGAAGAGCCATAGCTATGACCGTCAGCCAGTCTTCAATTTGCAAAGGCACGGTCGTACCTCTATCCTTTTCCCGGAAAAGTGTGTGCTCTTGCTGTGCTTCGGAAACGGCGCCGTTGCAGTTTTTGGGAGGAGTGTCGGTTGAAGGCATGTTATTGCCCGGGAAGCAAGCTGTGCATCAAGGTGAGAAATTCCATCCGCAACGGCTGATCTTCGCAGGTGCCAAACTCGCCCCAGGATTTTTTCAACAGCGGGAAAAAGTCCGTTTCATTTTTTTGGTAGCTTACAGCGTCGGTGACGACGAGATTGGCGAACATATACAAGGGGATATCGATCATAATGATGCTCTTTTTAAAATTGTGCTCTTTGCAACTTACAACCTACCCATACGAAGCAAAAAGTACTATAGCCGATATGTGTCCTCTTTTCAAAGGCCAGTACAGTTTTGCTGAACACAGTCCTTCTCCGCTTTTACACCATCGTTTGCCAACCAACAGGCATCTTCTAAAGGGCTTGCGGAAAGGCTTCTTGAATGTCTGTCAGCAGCTCAGTATAGTCGTTGCAATACTTTGCAGAATGGCTTGAGCCAGACCGGCAGTGGCCAGGCGACTGGCCCATCAACGATGTACCGTTACCGGATATGATTATTTTTGCGAGAAAATATTGGTTTCTGCTGGGTCTTGCCGGTGTCGCTGTACTGGCCGTAACCGACAGTAGCGGCCTGTCCGTTACCCCAGGGATCTGGCTGGCGACACACAAGGGGGCGGACACCACCATCGTCCTGATTTTTTTCCTCTCAGGTATCGCCCTCGACGCAGGACAAATCCGGAAAGGGATTACCGATTATACCGGCACTCTCCTCGCCCTGATATTGATCTTCGGCATTGCCCCGGCCCTGGCCATGGTCTTTGCCCTTCTTCCCCTGGCAACGGGAATCGTCCTCGGCCTTTACCTGGTGGCGGTCATGCCTTCAACGCTCTCCAGCGGTGTGGTGATGACCGGTAGCGCCGGAGGCAACATGGCACATGCCCTGCTGATCACCATTATCGCCAACTCATTGGCGGTTGTGACAATACCGGTAAGCCTCGACTTCCTTGCAGGCGCCCGGGGTGATATCAAGGTCGTTGCCTTTGACCAGCTGTCGATCATGTTGAAAATCGCCGGCTTTGTCCTTTTGCCGCTTCTTGGTGGAATCGTCCTCCGCAATCGCTTCATTTGGCTCTGTCGCTTTCTCTTGCCCTATACGGGAACCGTAAACCAGATAGCCATCCTGATCGTCGTCTGGATGGCGATGTGCTCCGGCCGTGCAGCCATCATCGCCGGGGTGGACACCCTCGGCACCGTCATCGTTACGGTGTTTTTCTTTCACCTGGTTCTTGTAGGGACAGCCTTGCTTGCCACACGCATGGCCGGCATGAATGCTGGCCGAAGGGAAAGCGTTATCTTCATGGGCGGCCAAAAAACTCTCGCCTTATCAGTGGTTCTGCAACTCTCGCTTTTTCCCGAATACGCTATTGCCTTGGTGGTCTGCGTCATCCATCATATCGTGCATCTGATTATGGATGCCTTCCTCGTTGGCT
>MGTI01000118.1:0-10841 GCA_001799365.1 Desulfobacterales bacterium GWB2_56_26
AAAGGCGGCGGACACAATATTGCCGGTCTCGCCGTGGCCGACGGTTCGCTGATGCTCGACATGTCGCTTATGCGCGGCGTCTGGATCGATCCGAGCAACAGGATCGCCCACGCCCAGGCCGGCTGCCTGCTAGGTGACGTCGACCGGGAAACGCAGCTGCATGGGCTAGCCGCCGTGCTCGGCTTCGTCTCGCTCACCGGCATCACCGGTCTCACCCTCGGCGGCGGCTTCGGCTACCTGACGAGACGCTGGGGCTGGACCTCTGATACCGTCACCGGCATCGATCTGGTAACCGCCGATGGCCGGCTGGTGCATGCATCGAGCAACGACAATGAAGACCTCTTCTGGGGACTGCGGGGCGGCGGGGGCAACTTCGGGGTGGTCACCGGCATCGACTACACCCTCTTTCCCGTGGGGCCGGAAATCGTCGGAGGCCTTGTCGCCTGGCCAGCCGGCGAGGCGCCCAAAGTGCTCGAACTGTACCGGACGATGGCTGAGGCGGCCCCGGCCGAACTGACCCTTGTGGCCATCATGCGGCCCGCACCCCCGGCCCCGTGGCTGCCGAAAGAGGTGCACGGCACGCCGATCGTGGCGATCCTCGCCTGCTGGAGCGGCAACCCGGAAGAGGGCGAAAAGGTGGTCGCCCCCATCAAAGCCTTCGGCAAGCCGGTGGGCGACGTGCTTATTCGCCGGCCGTACACCCAGATTCAGGCGCTGCTCGATGCCACCCAGCCGAAAGGCAGGCGCTATTACTGGAAGAGCGAATATCTCGCTCGAATCGAACCGACTCTCGCCGAAAAGGCCATCATCCACGCAGCGAAAATCCCCTCGCCTTTCTCGGCAGTGATCCTCTTCCAGATCGGCGGCGCGCTGAACGACCTTGCCACAGATCACTCCGCCGTCGGCAATCGCGACGCTCGCTATGTCCTCAATATTGCCGGTTCCTGGGAGCGGGCGGCAGACGATGCGGCAAACATCGCCTGGGCGAGGCAAGCGTGGAACGACATGAAATCCTTTTCCACCGGCGGCACCTATATCAATTTTCTGACCGAGGACGAAGGTTCCGAGCGCATCCAGGCAGCCCTGGGCGACAACCTCGCCCGGCTCGCCGAGATCAAGGCGAAGTGGGATCCGGAAAACATGTTCCGCACCAACCGAAATATCAAGCCGCGCTGAGGAGAAAAAAAGACTCCGGACAGCTCAGGATCGTATCCTGAACCGTACGGTGAGCCAGGAATTGCGCCGGCCGAAGATGTCGAGGGGCACCCTGAGGATAGAGTTGTCGGGGACACCGGGAGGAAATTCGAGCCGGAGGGGATAGTCGTAGTAATTGGACCCGGTGCCGCCGCACTGCGGACAGGCAAAGAAAAGGCCTCTTTCCCCGCTGCCGCCGCAAGCCTGGCATTGAAATCGCACAGTAACGGGAAGACGGATGACCCCGCCGAAATGCGCTTCCTGCGGAGTTAAATGGACCACCACCGTCGGGTTTTCCTGCCTTCGGTCATATCCCGATGCGTCGCCGAACAGGCTGTCGAGGTTCTGGCCATGCGGCCGCGGTGATGGCGCATGGCCAAAAGCCGGCGGCTGTTCAGGGATAAGCGGTTCGACTCTTTCCGGGGATGAGGGGGAGACATTGCGGCGAGGCACCGATTTTGTGTAGGTTGCCCGCCGGGTTTTATCGTACTCTTGGCGGCGCATAGGGTCCCCCAGCACCGAATAGGCTTCCTGGATGCCTAGAAAAGGGGTATGCCGGTCGCGGCAGCGATCCGGGTGAAACTCCTTGGCGAGCCTGCGGTAGGCCTCCTTGATTTCCCGCTCTGTCGAATCTGCCGGTATCCCCAGTACCAAATAATAATCCTTTGGCATGACAGATCCTCCTAACTAAACGTGTTCGAATCTCCTTTTTGCTTACCTCGAAAGACTCTCAAATATCCTGGTCGCCGCCGGAGCGACTGCCAAGATGTCTTGCGAGTTCATCATGCTTCAGTTGATAGTAGACCAGTCTTTCCTCGATCGCCTCGATTCGGTCGAGCAGATCGAGAATCAGCCCACAGCCGGCCAGATTGACGCCAAGGTCGCTCTTCAGCCGCATGATCTTGTCGATCCGGGTAACAACGCTGTCTTCGAAAAGCATGTCCGGAGTCTCCACCTGCGGATCTATCAGACCGAGCATGAAGAATCTGTGGATCATTTCCGGGTGCAGGCCGACGAACCTGCTGACTTCGTGAATATTCAACAGAGTCCTGCTGCCCTTCTGCTCATATATAGTCAGTTCATGCTTTCCCATGTCTTCCCGCCCTCTGAGAATGTTTTGCCCTCGGATTGAACGACGATTTACGGGAAATTTCCGTAAGCAGCCGTTCCTCTTCCTGGGTCAAATGATCCGGCATTCTCACTTCCAGCTCAACGATGATGTCTCCGGCGGAACCGCCGCGCTTCGGCAGCCCCTTGCCGCGCAGGCGCAGCTTTTTCCCGTTCTGCGATCCTTTCGGGATGGACAGGGTCGCGGTGCCGTCGATCATCTGCACCGGGATTTTGGCGCCGAGAGCAGCCTCCCACGGCGAAACCGCCACGGAGGTGTAGAGGTCGTGACCCTCCACCCGAAACCGCGGATCGGGGGCAATATGAATCCGCAGCAGCACGTCGCCGGCCGGGCCCTGGCCGGAAAGCCTGATGACCGCCCCGTCCGTCACCCCTATCGGAATCCTGACCTGCAGGGTCCGGATTACGGGCCGCACCTGACCCTTGCCGTCCGCCTCATAGGTCTGCAGCGAGATGGCCTTGGTCGCGCCGTGGAAGGCATCGGCCAGGGAAACGGTTAGTTCCGCTTCACCGGGCATATCGTACTCATATTGTCGTTGTTGCCGGCTGGCAGACTCGCCGAACAGGCTGTTGAAAAATTCGCTGAACCCGGAGGTCTCCTCGAAGGAGCCGCCGCTACCGAAGCGGAAGGTCCTGGAAGAACTCTCCTCTCCCGGCCGCCGCGAATACTCCCGCTGCTGCCAGTGCGGCTGCTGCGCTCCCTGCTGCCAGTTTTTGCCATAGGCGTCGTAGAGCTTCCGCTTTTCGGGGTCCTTCAGAACCTCGTTGGCCTCGTTGATCATTTTGAACTTCTCTTCGGCATCCTTGTCCTTGTTGACGTCGGGATGGAATTTTCGCGCAAGTTTGCGGTAAGCGCGCTGAATCTCTTCCTGCGACGCATCCTTTTTCACGCCGAGAATTTTATAATAATCCTGAAATTCCATAGAGTACCGTCGAGTTGTTGGTTGGCCGCTCTCGCGCCGGCCGACGAAATGCCGCCGCTCGCACCGCACATGAATATAATGAGATTTTCAATTTAAAATAACTCGGACTATTACTTTGTCAAGTAATCTATAATTAGTAATACTGAACAAAAAATACTATTAACCTGCACTCACTATGTTGACATCGATTATATCGTAATTATCCTAAAATTGAAACGGAAAGGAGTGATCCAGCGGACAGGCAACCAACTCACCATAAACAGATGGAGGTCGACTATGTGGACAAGAGTACGTGATATCGAGCGAGTGTTCAACACCATAGACATGCTGCAAAACAGAATGAACAGGCTGTACTCCGATTATGACAGGATGCGGGCAATTCCATCCGCCTGGGGAGTCGCCCAGAGCGGCCCAAGCACCAACCTTTACGATTGCGGCGATCATCTGGAGATGACAGTCGAGGTCCCGGGTGTCGCCAGGGAAGATCTCAACATCAAGGTCCAGGGTAATTATCTAGAAATCGGCGGTTCCCGCAACTCCAACGTTCCCGAAGGGTATTCGGCGCAACGGATGGAAAGAGGCGCAACCGTTTTTACCAGAAGTTTCACTCTGCCTGCGGATGTCAATACTGCCAAGGTTGAGGCGCTGCTGGCCAACGGCATCTTGCGCCTGATCCTGCCGAAAGCCGAGACGGCCAAACCGAAGAAGATCGCCATTCAATAATGGATATCTGACTTAAAGATAACAGATAGAGGAGGTTTGCCATGGACGAGAAAACAGAAATGGTCAAGAGGGAAGAATCGATGCCGGAAAGGAGACGTGAGATTCCGGCGGTTGCACCCTTTGTCGATATTTTTGAGAACGACAACGAAATTCTGCTGCAGGCGGATATGCCCGGCGTCGACAAGAAGGACATCACCGTCAATGTCGACAACGGCAAGCTGGCCCTGGGCGGAGTCAGGAAGGTCGAAACGACCGGCGCCGCCCAGTGGGAAGAATTTGAAAGCGTGGAGTTTCAAAGGACATTTTCGGTACCTCAGTCGATCGATGTGGAAAAGATCGAAGCTGAGCTGAAGGACGGCGTCCTTTGTCTCCATTTGCCGAAGTCCGAGGCGGCCAGACCGAGACAGATTGAAATCAAATCGGCCTAAGGCAACAGCTGGAAAACAGGAACTATCTCATGATTTCCTGAGATTTTGATAACGGCATAGCGACATATATTGAAGCGGGAAATCAGCGATGATTTCCCGCTTCTTTTCTTCTGTGGATTCTGACAAATGGGAGGCGTGAATATGGATCTCAAAAAACTTGCGCCATGGAACTGGTTTAAGAACGAAGAAGAAAGCAGCGTCGTTCCGGTACGACGGGCGGAGGGGCAGACTTTTTTCCCCGAGAGCGCAGCGCTCAGTCCGATGATCGACCTGCACCGGGAGATGAATCGGATCTTTGATTCAGCCTTCCGGGGATTCGGTCTGTCGCCGTTCGGCTCGGAGCTTTTCACCCCGCTCACAGCCTCGGGGCAATTGAAACCTCAGGTGGATATCAGCGCCACCGACAAGGAGTACTGCATCACCGTGGAAGTACCGGGAGTGAGCGAAAAGGATGTAAAAGTGGAGATCGCCGAAAACGTCATGACCATCCGGGGTGAGAAAAAACAGGAAAAGGAAGATAAAGGGGAGAACTACTACCGGATGGAGCGGGCGTACGGGTCCTTCCAGCGAGTACTGTCGTTGCCGGAGGATGCCGCGCATGAGAATGTGAAAGCAACCTTCAAGAACGGTGTGCTGACCCTCAGAGTACCCCGTCGGGAAATACCGAAAGTCGAGGTGAAGAAAGTTGAAATCAAAAGCGCCGACTAAAGATGGAAGTGCGCCGGCTGCCGGCGCACTTCTGCTCAAAGGGGACGGTTTTATTGCATCCTACAACGGCTGAAAAGTGAATTTTTGTCCGCCGAGGGAAATTTCGGCCATGAGTCCGCCCAAGGTGTGGACAAAGGTGGCCATGCCTTTGACATAATTGACATCTGCCATGACGTCAGTCTTCGGTCCGGCACTGGCGCCGGCACTGACCCCGGCCGTTCCGGCATGCGCCTGAGCACCGGCCGTGATGATCGTGGCCTGAGCGGTGGCGTCGAATTCGAAGTTACCGGTAATGAATTCGTCGTAAGCCCTTTTATCCTGGAAGAAGATGATTTCACTGAAGGCCTTTCCTCCCGCCTGCCAGCCGATCGAACCTTCTATCACCGATGTTTTTCCCGTTATCTTGCCGGCCTGGTAGACCTGCCCCGTGCCATATGAACCACCAACTACAAAGCCGGCCTTGCCGATCGTCGGAAAGACTGCATAGCCATACGAGTTGTTGAAAAATTTTGCTACCACAGGCGAACTTTTAAAGAGATCGATAGTGTTTGAATAATCTTCCGCTTGGGCGGCGAAGGCAAGGTTCGATATCGCCAGCAGAATGCCAAAAAAGACGGGAAAAATGACTTTTTTCATTTTTGTCCTCCTTTTGCACATGAGTATCTTCTCGAATTGAGAAATGATTTCAAGTTACCGGATGGAGACGACAACTATCCCTCTGCAGCAGTCAGAAGATAGTTGTTGCTAGGAAGACCGTATGAAGTTTTTATATTTAGTCAAGGATCGCCGATCTGCTTTCCCTGACGCTGGCCATCAAGAGGACTGGGTTCTCTTATGGTTTCCGGACGACCATGGTCGAAAAATAGTGGATCTCCCGACCCACCGCTTCGCGCACATCCGTCCAGATCTTCTGGTCTTCCAGGCTGCACCGTTCGACCAGGACTGCATTACCGGCTAGTCCCATTTCCTCCAGAAGACCCACCAGCCGCGGCATGACCTTATGAACCTTCATGAAGACCGCAACGTCGCAGAGGTTGAGCAGCTCGCGGATCCGTTCATTGGCAAAAGTCGCGGGGATCACCACCAGACGTTCGTCGCCGAGACACAGGGGCATGGCCGAGGCGGCGGACGAGGCCCCCACCGCGGACACACCGGGAACGATCTCGACCTGAAAAGGCGAGCCGTACTCCTGCAGAGTTTCACAGACATAAAAGCCGGTGGAGTAGATGGCCGGATCGCCAAGCGTCGGAAAGACTACGTCGCGGCCCGCGGCCAGATGGCCCATGATCGTTTTCGCCGCCTCCTGCCAGGCGCTCTTCACCTCCGGATCGGCCGGCTGGCCCCGGTGCACCTGTTTCATCGGAAAGCGGTGGCTGAGAATGGTCTTGCCGTTTTGCTCGACGGCGCCGGCGGCGATCTTCAGGGCCATGCTGCCGCCGTTCTCAAAGGCTGAAGGCACAAACCAGATGTCGCATTTCTTTAGGATTCCGGCAGCCTTCAAAGTCATCAACTGCGGATCTCCGGGTCCTACGCCAACCAGATAAAATGTTCCCTGCATCATCCACCTTCCGCTTAATTTTTCCTCGGTACATATACGGCCGGGCGATATCGCCCGCCGGAATGTCCGGTCATTTCCGGCAAAGACTCTTCTTCTGCCTGTTGTACTTACTTGAGAACAAAACCCCGTTCTTTTGCGGCATCGGCGATATTTTCGACAAAGAGCGCGGCGAAGGCATCGTTCGATCCCAGTCCTGCGAGGACGGGCTGGACGGTAAAACCTGCCGCGGTGAGGATCGACTTCCACGAGCCCTTGCCGTCTCCCGCCATATCGTTCACCGCATGATCCCCGGCCGTAATCAAAAAGGGCCGCAGCAAAATCTTTTTCGATCCGGCTCGCTGCAGTCCCGCAAGCAGCTCGTCCAGGCTGGGGGTGCCTTCAACCACGCCGATAAAGGTCTCCACCTGCGGATAGACTTGCCGCATCCGCTTTTCGGTCTCGGCGTAGATGCCGGTCGACCAGTTCTCGTTGCCGTGGGCCATATAGAGAAGAGTCGCCCCTTCCTTTTCGGCCATCGCCGCGTCGGCGCCGAGAGTCTTCACCACCCGGTCGATATCGGTATGGTAGCTGTAGGTGTCGCCGGGCATGCCGAGCGCCGGCCGGCCCATGACGATGTTGTCGAACGGCCGCCATTTGGCCTTAAGCGTCTTGATCGAAGCAAGCGCGCCGATGTACCCGGCCAGATCGTGGGATTGTTCCATGAAGAACATGTGAGTGGGCTGGACGATGATATCGCGATAGCCGTCCTCCTGCAGGTCGCCCATGGTCTGAAGGATGTTCCTGACCTCCAGGATTTCCACGGGAATGCCCTGATCGAGCCACTTCTGCGCATCCTCCCGCCGCTTTTTCCAGACCGAGCGGACCGTGTTGGAGGTAAAGGTGATGCGGACTTCGGTGCCCGGGTAGGCTTTCCTGACCTGCCTGGCGATATTGTCGAGGGCCAGGACGCCGGACGGCACGGTGGTACCGAAACTGGCGAGCAGGATTGCCGTCTTCGCTTCGGCCGGTTTGGCCGTCTTGCCCGAGGCAACCGCCGAGCCGACATTCAGGATGAGAAAAAAGAGGGACAGCAGAATAATTTTACCGACAACGGGAAACATGGGAATATCCTCCTTGAGCTTTGAACCGGAGCATAAAAAAACCCCGAATCGTTGATGATCCGGGGATTCCCTGTTTCCTCGTATCGATGAAGCATCCTTTTCCACGGGATTGCTGTACCGTCATCTCAGGCAGGTTTTCTGACTCCCGGATCGTCCATCTTCCACACCTTCCCAGGAAAATTCCCAGTGGTTTTACGTGAAATCTGTACCCGGTTACAGCGGCGGGCCCGTCCTCGACTTGCACGAGGTTCCCTTTTTAGCTCTTTTGCAAAAGCACCTGAAATGTGGTCGCACATTACTCCCCGGTATCCGTCGGCGTCAACTTTTTTTTGCCGGGCTGTTCCTCCACGAATGGTCAGGCATCGGCCCGCCCGCCCTGCAGCAGCAGCAAGAATATCTGTTTGCTTTCTCGCCGATGAGGTGTAGTATCCCCCGAAAATAACCCGATCTACTCACCGCATGACTGGTCAAGCTGTAGGCCGGCATGAGGGAAAACGGTAACCCTGACGCAAGGACCCATGGACCAGGAAATTCTCACCCAGATCTGGCCGCAGATCATCCTGCCGATCGCACGGCTTGCCTTGTTTATCACCATCGGGCTTTTTATCGCCAATTTTATCGAAAGCCTCAACTGGACCCATAAACTGGCGGTTGTGGTTCGTCCCCTGTTGCGGATGAGCCGGCTGTCGGCCGTCACCGGGGCCAGCTTCTCCGTCGCCTTCATCTCGGGAGTCTCCTCCAACACCATGCTGGCCGAGGCCTTCGACAAGGGGCAGATGAGCCGGATCGAACTCTTCCTGGCCAACCTCTTCAATACTGTGCCCAGGTTTTTCCTGCACCTGCCCACTGTCTTTTTTCTCACGGCGCCGATGATCAGAACCGGCGCCTTTTTTTACGTCGGTCTCACCTTTGCGGCCGCCATCCTGCAAACCGTTCTGGTGGTTGTCTGCGGGCGGTTCCTTCTTCCGCACCGCGAAGATTCCGCCACTCTGACACTCCCCAAACAGGCAAAAATCACCTGGGGGGATGCCTTTACAAAAAGCCTTAAACGGTTGAAAAAGCGGATCGGCAAGGTATTGCTGTTCATGATCCCGGTCTACATCCTCTTTTTTTTGTTGAACAAATATGGTCTATTTGCCCGGCTGGAAGAGTACATTGCCACCCAGGCCTGGTTTCTGGCCTGGCTCAATCCGCAGAGCCTGGGCATTGTCGTTCTGCATGTAACCACAGAATTTTCCGCCGGTCTTGCAGCGGCAAGCGTGCTGCTTGCGGAGAACAGCCTGACAACAAAAGAGGTGGTTCTGGCGCTTTTGGTCGGCAATATTCTCTCGACGCCGATCCGGGCGATCCGCCACCAGCTGCCCTACTACACCGGGATTTATTCACCGCAAATGGCGCTGCAGCTGATCGGGGTGAGCCAGGTGGTCCGGGCTCTGTGCATCGTCCTGGTGACGGTCGGTTATTTTTATCTGGTCTGAGATTCACGATAGAACAATGCTTCGCCATTCCGACAAGAGATTTCTGCTGTTCACCCTGAGCCTGGCGCTCTGCGCAGCGGCCGCCATCGTCGTGTCGACGGGGATGGGCTATATGAACATCGGCGCCGGAGATGTTTTCCGGGTGATCGGCGCGCATCTCCTGGGCGACCGGGAACTGCTGGCCGGACTTGAATCAACGGTGCCCTACGTGGTGATGGACGTCCGGCTGCCGCGCATCCTCACCGCCGCCCTCGTCGGGGCGGGGCTGGCCATGAGCGGGGTAATCTACCAGGGCATACTCCTCAACCCGCTGGCCGACCCCTATACTTTGGGCATCTCAAGCGGTGCGGCTTTCGGGGCGTCCGTCGCCCTGTTGGCGAGCGTCGCCGGTCTCGGCCATTTCCCCGTGCCGCTTTTCGCTTTTGCCGGGGCGATCGCCACTCTTTTCATCGTCATGCGGCTTTCCACCTTCAACGGCCAGATCTCGGCCCAGACCCTCATCCTGTCCGGAGTGATCGTCGGCGCCATCCTCTCCGCCGGCATCAGTTTTCTGAAATACCTGGCCGACGAGCAGGTGGCCATCATCATCTTCTGGCTGATGGGCAGTTTTGCCGCCAGCACCTGGACCGGGGTCCTGATGGTCGGCGGCGTGGTCCTGGCGGGAACCATGATCGCCATGTACTACGGTCGCGACCTGAATATCATGAGTCTCGGCAGGCGGTCCTCCGATTCGCTGGGGGTCGAGACGGCCAGGATCCGGATAACGCTGCTGCTCATCGCCTCGCTGGTGACAGCGGTATGCGTGGCGGTGACCGGCATTATCGGCTTTATCGGCCTCATCGTCCCTCATCTGATGCGCTATCTGGTCGGACCCGACAACCGCAGGCTGCTGCCCGCCTCGATCCTGGCCGGTGCTATCCTGCTGCTCCTGGCGGACACCGTCACCCGCGCCGTGTTGCCGGTCGAGGTGCCCATCGGCGTCCTCACCGCGCTGATCGGCGGGCCGTTTTTCTGCCTGATCTTCCGACAGAAACAGAAAGGCAGAAGCTATGAGTAAGACACTCTTTGCCGCCCTGGGGGTCTCCTTCGCCTATGATGGTGCAGTCGTGCTTGACGGCATCGATCTCAGCCTTCACGCCGGCCTGTTTTACGGGATCGTCGGCCCCAACGGCTGCGGCAAGACCACCTTGCTCGATCTGCTCGTCGGCTGCAAAAAGCCCCGCACCGGAACGATCAGTTATAAATCGCAACGGCTCGACGCCTACGGCAAGAGGGATCTCGCCCGCGAGCTCGCTTTAGTGCCCCAGGAATTCGACACCGGCTTCGGCTTTACTGTGGAAGAAATCGTCATGATGGGCCGGCATCCGCACATCGACCGCTTCGCCTCCCCTTCAACCGCCGACTGGCAGGCGGTGGATAATGCGCTTTCGGCAATCGGCATAGGCGAATTGCGCCACCGCTACACCGACACCCTGTCCGGCGGCCAGAAACAGCGGACGGTGGTGGCAAGGGCGCTCGCCCAGGATACCCCGGTAATCCTGTTCGACGAAGCGACCGCCAGCCTCGACATCAAATACACCCTGCAGATCTTCAACCTCGCC
>MGTI01000118.1:10861-16311 GCA_001799365.1 Desulfobacterales bacterium GWB2_56_26
CTGCGATCAACTCATTTTCATGAAGGATGGCCGGCTGTGCCGCCAAGGTCCGACACCTTCGACCATGACCGCCGAGACCATCGCCGAGGTGTTCGGGGTCGAAAGCCAGGTGACCCGGGACCCGTTCAACCAGGCCTTGCAGGTAAGCTATCACTATGGGGAGTGACAGAAGATGATACGTGTAGAATTTTCTTCCGGTAGATTTCGCTTCGCTTGTCTGATCCTTGTGCTGCTGGCCTGTCTCGCCGGACCGGCAGACGCCGACACGACCAAGACAGTCATCGACAATGGTGGACAGGCCGTCAATATCGTAAAACCCTTCATCCGCATCATCTCGCTCTATTCTGCCCATACCGAAAATCTTTGTAGCCTCGGAGCTGCGGCACAGCTCGTCGGCATCGACGGCAGCGATGAACTGCCGCCCGCCGCAGCCGGAATACCGAAATTTTCCTATCGGGAGGATCCGGAAAAATTTCTCGCCGCCGCCCCCGATCTGGTGCTGGTACGGCCGATGATCGAGCGCTCCGCCCCGGAATTCGTCGGCAAGCTCCGCCGGGCCGGCATCACCGTGGTTTCGCTCCAGCCCAATACTGTTGAAGACATGTTTGCCTACTGGCGCAGCCTCGCGCTGCTGACCGGCCGCGAACCGCAGGCGGAAGAGATGATCAAGAGTTTCACGGCACGCCTGACCAGGGTGCAAAACAGCCTGAAGGCCGTCGACCCGGCCCGGCGCCCGAAGGTCTACTTCGAATCGATCCACGGCAAGATGAAGACCTTCGCCCCGGAAAGCATCGGCGCCTATGTCCTGGAACAGGCCGGCGGCATCAACCTGGCCGCCGATGCTGAGCAGGTCCGGGAAACCAATATCGCCGCCTACGGCAAGGAGCGCCTGCTCAGCCGGGGCGAGGAGATCGACATCTACCTCGCCCAGCAGGGCCGGATGAACCCCGTCGACCTCGACACCATCCGCAAGGAGCCCGGCTTTCAGGCGATCAAGGCAGTGCGGGAGGATAAGATCTTCCTCATCGAAGAGGCGCTGGTCTCCCGGCCGACGCTCCGAATCCTCGACGGCATCGAGCAGCTCAACCGGATTTTTTTTCCACCGAAGGTCAAAGGTTGAAAGGGAAAACGATGCATACCACCCCATCCTTCATCATCTCCGGCACCTCCAGCGGCTCGGGCAAGACCACCGTGGCCCTCGGGCTGATGGCCGCCTTCCGGCAGAAGGGGTTGTCCGTGGCGCCCTTCAAGTGCGGGCCGGATTTTATCGATCCCGGCCTGCATCGCCTCGTGACCGGCAAGGTCTCGCGCAACCTCGACCTGTGGATGACGGGCGAAGCCTTCACCCGGGCAACGTTTGCCATGAACGGCAGGGCAGCGGATATCGCCATTATCGAAGGGGTGATGGGCATGTTCGACGGCGGGTTGTCGTCCAGCGGGTCGCTGGCGGCAACGCTCGGCCTCCCCGGCATCCTGGTGCTCGATGTACGATCGATGGCCGAGAGCGCCGCGGCCATCGTCAAAGGATTCGAGACGATCCTGCCGGAGGCCGCCCCCCGGGGGGTGATCCTTAACCGGGTGGCAAGCGACCGGCATCTGCAGCTGGTGACGGACGCCATCCGCGCCCATTGCCAGGCCGAGGTGCTCGGCTACCTGCCGAGGAGCCTGGAATTCAACATTCCCAGCAGGCACCTGGGTCTTCTCACCGGCGACGAGGCGCCGATCGGTCCCGAGGCGATCGGGCTGCTGGCCGAGGCTGTTGCCATCCACATCGACCTGGACAGGATCATGTGCCTGGCAAGGGAAGTTTCGCCAGCAGACTCCACGGTGCTGCAGGCAGCGGCAGAACCGCTCTGCCGGATCGGCATTGCCAGGGACCGCGCCTTCTGTTTCTATTATGAGGACAATTTCGATCTGCTTCGGGCGGCGGGCGCGGAACTGGTCTTCTTCAGCCCGCTGACCGACGGCCGTCTGCCCGAAAACCTCGACGGCATCTATCTCGGCGGCGGCTATCCGGAACTCTACGCCCGGCAGCTCAGCGATAACGATACCATGCGCGCGGCACTCCGGGAGTGGATCGAAAACGACCGCCCGGTCTACGCCGAATGCGGCGGCTTCATGTATTTGACGGAAGGAATCGTGGACCATGAAGGAGATTTTCACCGAATGGTCGGAGCTTTTCCGGTCCGGGCGAGGATGCAGGAGAAGCGTGCCTCCCTAGGCTACCGCGAGGTACAAACCGAGGCCGCGAGCTGCTTCGGGCTGGCCGGCACCGTCCTGCGCGGCCACGAGTTCCACTATTCGACCATCGACGCGATGCCCGCGCACATCGTCCGGACTTACGCAGTCAACAACGGCACCAGGGAAGGATACAGTTATCGGAAGACCCTGGGCGGCTACATGCATCTCCATTTCGGCTTTTCGCCTGCGGCGGTGCGGGAATTTATCAATTTTTGCCGGGGATAAGAAAAATTATTATGGCGGTACGACTTCAGCAAATTGCCCCTGAGGATATCGAGGGGGAGAGCTTTCGCATCATCAGCGAGGAAATCGGTGCCCACGGCTTCGACGACCGGACCTTCAAGGTAGTGCAGCGGGTCATCCATGCCACCGGGGATTTTTCCTTCGGGGACAACATGCGCTTTGCCCCCGGAGCGATCGAGGCGGGCATTGCCGCCATCCGCGCGGGCAAGGATATCCTTACCGACGTCACCATGGTGGCGGCCGGCATCGGCAAAACGCTGCTCGGCAGGTGGGGCGGCCGGGTGATCTGCCGGGTGGCCGATCCGGAAATCGCCGCTCTCGCGAAAGCGGCCGGCAAGACCCGCTCCGAAGTGGCCATTGCGGAAAGTCTTTACAGCAATATCGGCATAATCGCCATCGGCAACGCACCGACCGCGCTGGTCCAGGCCATCCGCTTGGTGGCCGGACCGGGTCCCGTTCCCCTGATCGTCGGGGTGCCGGTCGGTTTTGTCAACGCCATGGAATCGAAGGCCCTGCTTGTCGAAGAAAACGGCTGCTACATCACCAGTCTCGGCCGCAAGGGCGGCAGTCCTGTGGCGGCGGCCATCGTCAACGCCCTGCTGCGGTTGGCGGCCGAGTAGCCATGGCGAGAACAAGAAGACTCAGAAGCGGCTTCACCACCGGGGCCTGCGCCGCCGCTGCCGCCAAAGCGGCCGCCGTGGCGCTGATGGAAGGCATCCATCCTCAGGAAATCGCCATCCCCTTTCCCGACGGGTCCAGAAAAATCTTCCTGGTCCATTCCTGCCGGACGGCGGAGGGCGCCGCCACCGCCTCGGTTATAAAGGATGCCGGCGACGACCCCGATGTCACCAACGGCGCAGAGATCGTCGCCACCGTCGGTTCCGGCCACGACCAGACCGACACCGATTGCGTGGAACTGGACAATATCCGGATCTGCCGCGGGGCTGGCGTAGGCGTGGTGACAAAACCTGGACTTTCGGTCCCCGTCGGCGAACCGGCCATCAATCCCGTCCCCCGTCAGATGATTCTGGCGGCGGTGCGCGAGGCGACCGGCGAGAAGGTCACCGTCACCATTTCGGTGCCGAACGGCGAAGAGCTCGCGAAAAAGACCCTCAACCACCGGCTGGGTATTGTCGGCGGTCTCTCCATCCTCGGCACCACCGGCATCGTTCGGCCGATCTCCGCCGAGGCCTGGACGGCGACCATCAAGGCATCGCTCGATGTGGCAAAAGAAACGGGGCTCGCGGAGGTGGTGCTCTCCACCGGCCGCACCTCGGAAAAAGGCGCGCAGCAGCTCCTCGACCTGCCGGAGGAGGCCTACGCGATGATGGGGGACTACCTGGAGTTTTCCCTGAAGGAGGCGGCAGCGAGGGGTTTTCGCACGGTGCATGTAGCTGGAATGTGGGCCAAGATCATGAAAGCCGCACTCCGCATCCCCCAGACCCATGTCCGCCACGGCGCCCTGGAAGTTGCCGAAGGGGCGAAACTCCTGGCAAACCTGGGTGCGACCGGCGAACTGCTCGAAAAACTCGATGGCGCCAATACCGCGCGAGAAATGTACTCCCACCTCGAAGAGGCGGGTGAAAGCGGGCTGATCCTGGCAGTATGCCTCAAGGCCCGTGATTACTGCCGGGAGGTGACCGGCGGCGAGGTGCGGCTGTACCTGATCAACCATAAGGCGGAAGTCATCAGCCATGTTTAAGCTCTTCGTCATCGGCGTGGCCGACCCGGTGCTCTCGGCCCGGCAGGAAAGCCTGCTTGCCACCTGCACCCTCATCGTTGGAACTCGGCGCTTCGAGCTTTTGACCGACCGTTTTTCGGCAACATTCCAGTACATTACGCCGCTCGCCGAAGCCCTTGCGGCAATTGCCCTTTACCTGCCGCAAGGCAACGTGGCGGTCCTTGCCTCGGGGGACCCCCTCTTTTACGGCATCGGCCGCCGCCTGCTCGCCGAATTTCCGGCGGAAGCGATCGAAATCCACCCTGCCCTCTCCTCAGTCCAGCGGGCCTGCGCCCTTTTCCGGCTGCCCTGGGACGACGCGGTGGTCGTAAGCCTCCATGGCCGCCCCTGTTCCCACCTCCCCGGCCTCCTGCTCGGCCACGGCAAACATCTGGTCTTAACCGATGCCGATCACAGCCCGGCCCGCATCGCGGGAAAACTTCTCAAATATCTGCAGTCGATCGGCGAGACGGACCTGGTACAGACCATCCGGATGCTGGTCGCGGAGAACATCGGCCTGCCCAACGAACGGGTCTTTCGCGGCACCCTCCGGGAGGCGGCGATCCGGCAGTTTGCCGAGCTGAACATCCTCTGCCTGCTCGTGCCCGAATCGCCCGGTCTGCCAAACTTTACCTTTGGTCTTGGCGAGGATGATCTTTTTCACAGCCGGGGCCTGATCACCAAGAACGAGGTCCGGGCAACGACCTTGCATGCCCTGCGTCTGCCGCCCGCCGGAATCTTCTGGGATATCGGCGCCGGCAGCGGCTCGCTGTCCATCGAGGCGGCCCGGGCCAATCCTCGGCTGACTGTCTATGCCGTCGAACAAAAGGATGAAGAACTGCAGAATATCAAAAAGAATATTGTCAAATTCCGCAGCTTCAATATAGTTCCGGTCGCAGGGACAGCGCCTGAGGCGCTTGACCGGCTGCCTTCCCCGGACCGGATCTTTGTCGGGGGCAGCGGCGGGTCACTGCCGGCAATCGTTGAACTCGCAGCCGACCGTCTCGCCGAAGGCGGCATACTGGTCGTCAACGGCGTCATCGACAGGACCGTCCGTGAGGCGCCGCCGCTCATGAAAAAGTTCGGCTTTACCGTGAGCAGTTCCGTCATCAGCGTGACCAGGACGGAGCCTGACGGTGAAGAAAGAAGATTCAATCCCATAACCATCATGACAGGAAGACGATGAACGAAAAAGAAACCCGGCATACCGTCCATTTCGTCGGCGCCGGCCCCGGCGATCCGGAAC
>MGTI01000118.1:16338-20799 GCA_001799365.1 Desulfobacterales bacterium GWB2_56_26
TGTACGATTCCGCCGGAATGAACTTGGACGAGGTATTTGCGAAGATCAACGAGGCCTGGCGGGAGGGCAAGAAAATTGTCCGTCTGCATACCGGCGACCCAGCCATCTACGGAGCGATCAACGAGCAGATCGCGCTGTTGCGGGAGCACGATATTCCCTTTGCGGTTATCCCCGGGGTCAGTTCCGGTACCGCCTCAGCCGCGGCGCTGGGAACGGAACTCACCCTGCCCGAGGTCTCCCAGACAGTTATCTTCACCCGGCGCGGTGGACGGACGCCGGTTCCGGAAAAAGAAGATCTCGCATCGCTTGCAAGCCACCAGGCGACCATGATGATTTTCTTAAGCGTCGGGATGATCGACGAGGTGGTGGCCGAGCTTATGGCCGGCGGCTATCCGACAGACACCCCGGTGGCCGTGGTCGAAAAGGTCAGCTGGCCGGACGAACGGCAGCTGCGCGGGACGCTTGCCACGATCGGCAGACAGGTGAAGGAGGCGGCAATCACCAAGACCGCCATCATCGCCGTCGGCAGGGTTTTGGCCGAAAGCCCGCCGCCGGCGCTTTCCAAACTCTACGACAGCGCCTTCACCCACGGCTATCGCCAAGGCACCGGTGGATGAAGATCGGCATTGTCGCCATAACCGCCGGCGGGAAAAAGTTGGCCGGCGAGCTGGCCGATACACTCGAGGGCGCCTGTCTTCTTGATCCTCAGGAGGGACAAAAGATTGCCGAGATTCTCGCTGTCGCCTGGAAGAATTTTGATGCGCTGATCTGTATCATGGCGGCGGGCATCGTGGTTCGGGCCATCGCCCCGCTCCTGCGGGACAAACTACACGACCCCTGCGTAGTCGTCATGGACGAGAAAGGCCGCCATGCCATCAGCCTTCTCGGCGGCCATCTCGGCGGCGGCAACGCCTTGGCCAATACAATTGCCGAACATACCGGTGGAGAGGCGGTGATTACCACCGCTTCCGACACGCAAGGGCTGGTCGCTCTCGATCTCTGGGCCAAGGAGCAGCAGCTGGTTGCCGACCGGCAGACATTGACCGCGGCGGCAGCCGTCCTGGTCAACCGCGGCGAGCTGCGGCTTTATGCGGAGGTGACGGTCCACTCCCTGCCGCCTGGCATCATCCCGGCGGACGAGGCGGCCTTCGCAGATGCGACCGTCTCCAGCTCCACCCGTTTTGCCGCACCGGCCTTTTTCTTCCGGCCCCGCAACCTGGTTGTCGGCATCGGCTGCAACCGCGGCACGCCCGCCGGAGAATTCGAGGAGGCCCTGAGCGAGCTCTTTACCGAGTTGCAACTCAGCAGGCACAGCATCCGCAGTCTCGCCTCTATCGACAAGAAAAACGACGAGCCGGGACTCCTGCAGTTTGCTCTGGACAATCACTGGCGGATCGACTTTTTTACCGGTGAACAAATCAACAATCTTTCGAGCCTTATCAACCTGGATATTTCCCAGGCCGCCCTGAAGGCGGTCGGCGCCATCGGCGTGGCCGAACCTTCGGCCTTACTCGGCGCCAAAAATACTCTTCTTCTCAGCAGGAAAAGAAAATGGAAAAATGTAACTATGGCAGTGGCAGAGGCACCCTTTTCGTTGTCGGCACAGGTCCCGGCGCCGTCAGGCAGATGACGCTTGCGGCCTGCGAGGTCCTGGAAAAGGCGGAGGTCATCGTCGGCTATAAAACCTATCTCGAACTGATCCCCAACTTCCTGGTCGGCAAAGAAGTGATCTCCTCGGAAATGATGAAAGAGGTGGAACGCTGCCGCATCGCGCTTACCGCAGCTGAGACAGGCAAACAGGTCGCTCTGGTTTCCGGCGGCGACCCAGGCATCTACGCCATGGCGGGACTCGTCTACCAGCTGGCCCGCGAATCGGGCTTTGCCGGGACCATCGAAGTCGTTCCCGGGCTTGCCGCCATCAACAGCTGCGCCGCCCGCCTCGGAGCCCCGCTCATGCACGACTTTGCCGCCGTCAGCCTCTCCGATCTCCTCACCCCCTGGGAGCTGATCGAAAAACGCCTCAGCGCCGCGGCCATGGCAGATTTTGTCACCGCCATCTACAATCCAAAATCAAAACGGCGCACCGACCAGATCGTCCGGGCCAGGGAAATCTTTCTTGCCCATCGCGACGCTTCAACGCCGGTCGGCATCGTCACCGCGGCGACCCGTGAAAACGAAAAAATCGCCATCACCACGCTGGCCAACATGCTGGACCACGAGATCACCATGCAGTCGACCCTCATCATCGGCAACAGCCAGACCTATACCTGGAACGACCTGATCATCACCCCGCGGGGCTACGGCAACAAATATGAACTCTGATTTGAGGTCAGTGTTTCCCGTTCAGCATCTTGTCGAGCTTGTCTCCCAGTTCCGACAGACTGTACGGTTTTGACAAGGCATCGTCGAAGCCGTACCTGGCGAAATTTTCAACGACGGGATCATTGGTATACCCGCTGGAAATGACAGCTTTCAGCTCCGGATCGAGTTGCCGAAGCATCCCGACCACCTCTTTACCGCCGATACCCCCGGGAATGACGAGATCGAGAATCACCAGATCGAATTTCCTGCCGGCCTCCATGGCCTCTCGATACATGGCGAGCGCGGTCTCACCGTCTTCAGCCAGGGCAGCTTCATAACCCAGGGAGGCCAGCATCAGGCCGGTCGCCTCTCTCAGCATCTGCTGGTCATCCATCAGCAGGATTCTTTTTTTCATGGATATCACCGGTGGTTGCGACAGAATATTTCTGCTCGTAAAGCAATGCTGGATTTGGACTCGGCATGTTAGACAGACTGCGGCACCACAGGGATATTACTTCCTCCTTTTTTCCCTGTCAAACAATGAGTGTATTTATTACGTCAGGATACGACGCTGTCGCAAGGATGCGGGGATGATGTAGGGTGCTCCGCGCACCAAGGAAAAAAAGCTATTTTTAAAGCTTTTGCGTCAGTCGCCCAGGCAGGTTCCGACGCTACGGGCGGCACGCACCCAGGGATGGTCTTTTGGTACAAGATTGCGTTTGCCCACCACATCTTCCAGCGGCACCGTCTTGGTACCGTCGCCGTCCACGGCGATCATTATCCCGCTGACGCCTTTTTCAATGCAGTCAACGCAGGCGCTGCCGAGGCGGGTGGCAAGCAGCCGGTCGATGGCGGAAGGTGTTCCGCCCCGCTGATAGTGGCCGAGAATGGTGACTCGCGATTCGAGCTGGGTCAATTTCTCCAGCTCCTGCGAAAGCCTGAGGGTATTGTTGCTGCGCTGGACGGAGAATTCCTGCAGGGCCTCTTCCACCTTTTTCAGGGCCTTGGCGTCGTCTTTTTCCTTTGACCGGGCTTTGGCCTCCTTCAGCTCGCTGTAGCGCCGATAATCGGCGACGGACAACGCCCCTTCGGCCACCGCCACGATGCTGAAGTTGGTGCCCCGCTGCTTGCGCTTGCGGATGGCATTGCTGACCGCCACCAGATCGTAGGGGATTTCCGGGATGAGGATGACGTCCGCGCCGCCGGCGATCCCGGAGCCCAGGGCCAGCCAGCCGGCATTGTGGCCCATGATCTCGACCACGATGATGCGGTGATGGCTGTGGGCGGTTGAATGGAGCCGGTCGATGGCCTCGGTGGCAATTTCCATGGCGGTATGGAAACCAAAAGTAACGTCAGTCATCGCCACGTCGTTGTCGATGGTCTTGGGTAAGGTGAGGATATTGAGGCCTCTCTGGGCCAGGCGATAGGCGTTTTTCTGGGTCCCGCCGCCGCCGATGCAGACCAGGGCATCGAGATTGTGGCGCCGGTAGTTGTCACAGATCGCCTCGGTCATATCCATGACCTCGCTGCCGACCGGCATCTTATGGGGCTTATCGCGGCTGGTGCCGAGAATCGTCCCCCCGCGGGTCAGAATCGAGGACAGGGTTTCACGTTCGAGCCGCATGGTTCGATTCTCCAGGAGGCCGCGAAAACCGTCGCGAAAGCCCAGAACGTGCATGCCGGACGACAAAGCCGACTTGCCGATGGCGCGAATCGCCGCATTCAAGCCCGGACTATCCCCGCCGGCAGTCAATATCCCAATATGTTTACTCATTATTCTCTATGCCGGATAAGTTTCAATTAACGAACGGATAATGCCGCTTTGCCGCCGCGCATTATGCCCGGTCTCACCCTTTTCTTCAATCAATCTTACGTGAAACCGGCTGTCTTCAGGTAGTCTTATTTTTTGCCGCAGCCGCATTGCGCCTTTTCGGCGACGGTGCCGTGAGGGTGTCCGGCCTTCGGCAACTGCCCGGGCATTGACGGAAATTCGCTGAAAAAGACGTTCGGCGCCGGCCTTGGGGCCAGCTTCTTGCGCAAAAAGCCGGCAAGAGGCTTGACCGACAGGGCAAGCAAAACAACGGCGGAAACAACTTTCACCCCTTGCGGAACCACCTCCGCCGCCTCGCCGATGATCGCCTTGGGCGAAATGGCAAGCAT
>MGTI01000119.1:0-9306 GCA_001799365.1 Desulfobacterales bacterium GWB2_56_26
ACGGCGCCCAAAAAATCCGGGCCGATCATGAACTGATGTATACCCACTTTCCCCGGCTGGCAAATATCACCCATCGCATGGCGGGCTACTGTTCCGGCGGCGAACAGCAAATGATCGCCATCGCCAGAGCCCTCATGGCTTCACCCAAGATGCTCATGCTCGACGAGCCTTCTCTTGGACTCGCTCCGCTGCTCGTCATGGAAATATTCGAGAACATCCAACTCATAAATAAAACCTTGAATACCACTATCCTGGTGGTGGAACAGAATGCAAAGATTGCCTTGGGAATTTCTCATTACGCATATATTATGGAGTCCGGCAAGGTTGTCCTGGAAGGACCTTCCAAGGAACTCCAGGAGAATCCCGACGTCAAGGAGTTCTATATGGGGATAACCCAGGGGGGCGGCAGGAAGTCCTTCAAAGAGGTCAAATCCTACAAGAGGCGCAAAAGGTGGATGTGAGCCCGCAAACGCTTGCAATGAGGAGGGGATAATGAGATTCCTGGTGGCATACAATGGTTCCGATGTGTCAAAAGCCGCGCTCTCTTTGGCTCGGACCCATGCGGAAACATTCGGGGCGTCGGTTTTTGTGGTAACTTCGATGGGTGGGGGGCGAGCGGAAAAACCGGAAGAGATCGCCAAGGCCACCAAAGAGCTCGAAGATGCCGAACAGTTTCTCAGTGAAAAGAGGATCGCCTGTGAAGTCCATCAATTGGCCCGCGGCATGACGGCCGGCGAAGACCTGGTGAGCTTTGCGGAAGAAAATGAGATCGACCAGATTTATGTGGGTGTGCAGAAGAAATCGCGAACTCAGAAAATCATTCTCGGCTCGACGGCGCAGTACGTAATTCTGAAGGCTCCCTGTCCGGTAGTGAGCGTTAACCGGTGGACAACATAGAACAGTCGTAATTCCGTCACTTCGGTGTGGCTTCTGAAAATCCGTCCTGACCCACAACTCTGGGCAATACCTGTGGTACGTCGTCGGGCTGGGCATGCTTTCTTTTTGCTTTTTACTGTGAGTTCTTCATTTTAATAAGATCGGGGGAATAATATGGGACTCTATGATTACACCTTTTACGATCTCATCAATCGCAATGCCGTCATGCACGGTGATCGAATGTGCTGGCAGGAGATCGACGACGGCCGGACGCTCACCTTTGCCGAGTACAAAACCAGAGTCGATCTGCTAGCCACCGGCCTCCGTCAGGCGGGAATCGATAAAGGGGACCGAATCGGCGTTCTCGGTAAAAACAGCCTCGAGTTTTTCCTGGTCTATGGGGCAGCGGCGGCCCTGGGGGCCATTGTCCTGCCGATAAACTGGCGTCTTTCTGCGGATGAAGTCTGCTATAACCTGAACGATTGCCAGCCGAAGATCCTGTTTGCCGATGCGGAATATCAGGAGATGATGGATGGAAAACGGGCTGCGCTGCCTTCGATTGCCGCCGTCTATAACCTGAAAGGCGATCTCGGCAATGCCGGAAAATTTGCCGCATTGCTGGATGTGGCCGATGGGTTTGCCCCGGTTGAGGTGGCGAGCACCGATGGCTTCGTCATCATTCATACCGCGGCCGTGGCCGGTCGGCCGCGGGGAGCGCTGCTCAGTCATGGCAATGTGCTTTCCGCCGATCTGCACTTCAGTTATTATATGGCAATTACTCCCCGTGACGTCCATCTCAACCTGCTGCCGCTTTTCCATGTGGCAGGACTCTTCATGGCGACCAGTTCCTTCCATGCCGGAGCCATGAATGTCAACATGAGCAAATTCGAGGCAAAAAGTGCTGCAAAGCTTATTCAGGAGAAGAAAATCGGTCTGATGTTTGACTTTCCACCTATTCTCGACACTCTCCTGAAGGCCGCGGTCGATGAGCATATCGATCTCACCTCGCTGCGGGCGGTGGTAGGGCTCGGAACGCCGGAAGCGATCGACCGGTATCACGCCGAGACCCACGGCAGCTACTACTGCATGTACGGGCAGACCGAGACCTCGTGTCTTACCACGATGGGCAAGTACCGCGACCGTCCGGGTTCGGCGGGACAGACTGTCATGCTGGCCGATGTGCGGCTGGTCGACGAGCACGACCGGCCGGTGCCAAAGGGATCTGTCGGGGAAATAACGGTCAAGGGTCCCATGGTCTTCAAGGGCTACTGGGGACTGCCGGAGGACAACGCCTATACCTTCCGGGAAGGATGGCATCATACCGGAGATCTCGGGAGATTCGACGCCGACGGGTATCTCTTCTATGCCGGCCGGAAGGCAGAGAAGGAACTGATCAAACCCGGCGGTGAGAATGTCTATCCTGCCGAAGTCGAAAAGGTCATCCTCCTCCATCCCGCCGTGGCCAAGACGGTCGTGATCGGCGTGCCGGACCCGAAGTGGAAGGAAGGGATCAAAGCGGTTTGCCAGCTACATGAAGGGCAAAAGTTGACCGCTGCCGAATTGATTCGTTTTGTCGGGGAGCGAATTGCCAGCTTTAAAAAACCCCAATACGTGGAATTTGTCGAAGCATTGCCCGCACGAAATGATGGTTCGATAGACCGGGAGCAGGTGAAATCCCAGTACGGGAAAGGCTAGAAAAGGCTGGGAATCGGCCGCAGGAAACCACTTCAGGGAGCCGTAACGAAATAAGAAAGATTGCTGTCTTGTTGTCATCGCGGCTTCCTAAGTAATGGTATGATGTGCAAAATTGCCCCATTCCTGTTGACAACCACCAAAAATCTGTCTATATCTCTCCAACAAAATTTCCCTTTTTTCCCTTAGAAGTTTCTTTTGCTCTTGGGAGCCTTGGGAAATTGCCACAAAAAGCTGATAGGTGAGCATATAATCAAGTAAGATGGGCAAACGGAAAAACTGCCGATAGATTTCCTGTCGGTTTGACTTTGCCGCGCCCGCAAAAAATACTCGAGATACGCTGTAATCCTCACCTGCAACAGAAAATCCGCCGTTTCCTGCTTCTTATCTTCAAGCTGCGTTATCTCTCCGGTCTCTCGAAGCATTTCGAAAAATCCGGAGGTGACGGCGAATTCGGGGTGTCTATTATAATCTAATTGAAAGGATGGGACTCAATGGATGTAAATGTCGAACAAATCGGTACTCTGGCAAGAAAAATTACCGTAACACTGCCCGCTGAAGGGGTGCAGAGCAAATTGAACGAAGCGTATGAAAAGCTCAGAAAGGAAGTCAAGCTGAAGGGCTTTCGTCGCGGCAAGGTGCCCAAGGCTATCATCCTGAAACATTTCAAGGGACAGGTAGAAGGGGAGACCAGCGAGAAACTGGTACAGGAAAATTACTTTGAGGCTGTGGAAAAAAACGGCGTGGATCCCATCGTTCACCCGGAGATCAAAGATGTCAAATATAATGATGACGGCTCGTTTACCTTTATTGCCGAAGTGGAGATTCGTCCGGACTTCACTTTAGGTCAGTATAAAGGCCTGGAAGTGGAAAAGGTCGAAGTTCTCGTGACCGATGAGGAAGTGCAGCTCGAACTGGAAGAGATGCGCAAGAATATGGCGGCGCTGTCCTCGGTCTCCGACCGGCCGGTGCAGAAGGGCGATGTGGTCGTTGTCGACTTCCAGGGGTATCACAACGATGTGATCATGCCCCAGGTGAAAAACGAAAACTATTCCGTCGATGTCGGTTCCGGGGCAATGGGCGCGGATTTCGAAGCAATGCTGATCGGCTTGAACAAGGATGACGAGGCGGATCATGAAGTGGATTTCCCGGAGGTGCATGCCAATCCCATCCTGAAGGGCAAAAAGGTTAAATTCCATGTCAAGGTCAAGGATATAAAAGAACGGGTCCTGGCCGATCTGGATGACGAGTTTGCCAAAGATGCGGGTGAAGAATTCAATACCCTGGAAGACCTGAAAAAATCGATCAGGGAACGGCTCACCAAGCAGCGGGAAGAGCGTGCCGAAGGCACCGTGACCGACCGGATTATGAAAAAACTTCTCGAAAATCACGACTTTGAGGTGCCGAAGCGACTGGTGGCTTTTGAAATCGAGCAGATGATCAAGCAGACCGAACAGCAGTTCGAGCAGAACGGCATGAGTCTCGAAGCGGCCGGTCTCAGCCGGGAGAAACTGGCCGAGCAAAATGCAGAGCTGGCCAAGAAAAGAGTAAAAGGCGACTTCATCCTGAAGAAAATTGCCGAGGTCGAAGCGATCAAGCTTGCCGATGAGGATATGGATCGCGGCTTCAAACGGATCGGCGACATGTACAACATGCCGGTCGCCAAGGTGAAGGAGTTTTTCCAGAACCGCGACGATTTGCTGCCGCTCATGAATGAATTGCTGAATGAAAAGATTCTGGCCTTCCTCCGGCAGGAGTCGGTATTCGTGGCGGCGGAAAAACCGGCCGAATCCGAGTCCCAGGAGGGTGAGGAAAAGGACGCTGCAAAAAGCTGATAGAGGGTGCTTGCATCCGGCTGAAAATTGCTTATAATGAGCATGTTAACTGTGGCCGGCCTCACAGAATAGCCTTCAAGAATTGTTCAAACAAATCGCGACTGCAAGAGGCTCGACTCCTCTTGCAGTCGCATCGTTTTAAGGAGTGTGCCTCATGAATTTAGTGCCGATGGTCATCGAGCAGAGTCCCCGTGGCGAACGCGCCTATGACATTTATTCGCGTCTCTTGAAAGAACGGATTGTCTTTCTTGGTTCCGGGGTAAATGATGACGTGGCCAATGTCATTGTAGCCCAGCTGCTGTTTCTTGAGGCTGAGGATCCCGACAAGGATATAACTTTTTACATCAATTCTCCCGGCGGTTCGGTTACCGCGGGGATGGCCATCTATGATACCATGCAGTATGTCAAATCCGATATCGCCACTTTATGTATCGGTCAGGCCGCCTCGATGGGTGCTTTTCTCCTTGCCGCCGGAACCGATGGCAAACGGTATTCGCTGCCCAACGCGAGAATCATGATTCACCAGCCGGCGGGCGGTTTTCAGGGTCAGGCAACGGATATCGACATTCAGGCCAAGGAAATATTACGAATGAAAAAGGATTTGAATTACCTTCTTGCCCACCATACCAAGAATTCGCTCGAAAAAATCAGTGCCGATACCGAGCGCGACTTCTTCATGGGACCCAGTGAGGCGAAGAGCTACGGTATTATCGATAAGGTCCTTACCAACCGGGAAGAGTTAGCTGAGGAAAAATAGTATGGACGATGTCAACAACAACAATGGCCCTGAATGCAGTTGCTCATTCTGCGGCAAACATCAGGATGACGTCGGCAAGTTGATTGCGGGACCGGATGTATTTATCTGTGATGAGTGCATAGAGCTGTGCAACGAGATCGTGCAGGACAAAGAAACGGTGGTCCCGATCACTTCGATGGAGAAGCCGGTTTCCCTGAAGCCGATGGAAATCAAAAAGCATCTCGACGATTATGTCATCGGCCAGGAGTTCGCCAAGAAGGTCCTGTCGGTCGCCGTGCACAACCACTATAAACGGATCGGGGCGCCGGTGGATGACGATTCTGTGGAACTGCAGAAATCCAACATCATTCTGATCGGTCCGACGGGATCGGGAAAGACGCTCGTCGCCCAGACGCTCGCCAGGATCCTGAACGTGCCGTTTTGCATGGCCGATGCCACCACACTCACCGAAGCCGGGTATGTCGGCGAGGATGTGGAAAATATCCTGGTGAATCTTTTGCAGGCCGCCGACTACGATGTGGAAAGGGCTCAGCGAGGTATCATCTACATCGATGAGATCGATAAAATCGCCCGTAAATCCGACAGCCCATCGCTCACCAGGGATGTCTCCGGCGAAGGCGTTCAGCAGGCGCTGCTGAAGATCATCGAAGGTACCAACGCTTCGATTCCGCCAAAGGGCGGCAGGAAGCATCCGCAGCAGGAGATGATTCAGATCAACACCACCAATATTCTCTTCATCTGCGGCGGGGCCTTTGTCGGCCTCGATTCGGTCGTGAGTCGCAGGCAGGGGGCGAAATCCATCGGTTTCGGCGCCAAGGTCACCGGCGACGAGAAAAAGAAAATCGGCGAATTGCTCAAGGCGGTTCAACCGGAAGATCTGTTGAAATTCGGTCTCATTCCGGAACTGGTAGGCAGGTTGCCGGTTATCGCCACCATGGAAGAATTGATGGAAGAGGACCTGATGCGTATTCTCAAAGAACCGAAGAACGCGCTCACCAAACAGTATCAGAAGTTGTTTGAATTCGACGGGATCAGCCTCAAATTCACAGAAGGGGCATTGGTGGCTATTGCCCGGAAGGCGCTCAAGAGAAAATCCGGCGCCCGCGGGCTTCGTTCGGTGATGGAAGAAGCCATGCTCGATGTGATGTACGATCTGCCGTCGAAACAGGATGTTCAGGAATGCGTCATCAGTGAGCAGGTGATAACCCAGGGCGATTACCCGGTCATCCTGTATCACAACCATGTCGAAGAAAAAAAATTGAAGACTGCCTGAACAATCGCAAGAAGGTCTCTGCGACCGTAGGGGTGAAAAATTTTTCGCCCGATGTAAACGCACGATTGCCAAAGGTCATGAATAAACCTCATTGACCAAGCTGTAGAATCTAAAGGAGATTTTGTGACAAAGCTTTACCCCTTGATGCCACTTCGGGATCTGGTGATTTTTCCTCATATGGTCGCACCGCTGGTCGTCGGTCGGAAGAAATCCATCCAGGCGCTGGAAGATGCCATGGAGAAGAAGACGGATATTCTTCTGGTGACGCAGAAAAAGGCGGCTATCGACGATCCCGACGGTGAGGATCTGTATGATTTTGGAACGCTGGCCACGGTGATGCAGTTGCTCAGGCTTCCCGATGGCACAATCAAGGCGCTGGTTGAAGGAAAATCGCGGGCGAAAATTGTCTCCTATCTTCCCAATGACAATTTCCTTCAGGCTGAAGTCGAGGAGCGCCTTGAAACAGCGGAACAGGCGACCGCCATCATTGCCTACGAGCGCGAACTCAGAAAATTTTTCGACGAGTTTGCCGTAAGCAACAAGAAAATAGGCAGGGAGGTGCTGAACTCCATCAAGGCCATTGATAATCCGTTCAAGCTGTTGAATGTGATATGTGCGCACCTGCCTTTAAAAAGCGATGAAAAACAAGCTATTCTCGAGGCCGAGCCGTTGTCCGTCCGGATGGAGAAGGTGCTTGAGATACTGAATCGTGAGATCGAGTTGGCGGAGCTTGAAAAGACGATCAACGCCAAGGTTAAAATGCGCATGGGCAAGACCCAGCGGGATTACTACCTTGGTGAGAAAGTGCGGGAAATCCAGACCGAGATCGGGCAGAGCGCCGATGGTCTCGATGAGATGGGGGAACTCGAGAAAACCATTCAGAACAAGCTCATGCCCGCCCTGGCCAAGGAAAAGGCCCTCAAGGAATTCAAAAAGCTGCGCAGCATGCCGCCCATGTCGGCCGAAACCACAGTTGTGCGCAATTATATCGACTGCATCGTCAGCCTGCCCTGGGACAAAAAAAGCAAGTCGAAGATCGATATCAACAAGGCCGAGAAAATTCTCGATGAGGATCATTTCGGCCTGGCCAAAACCAAGGAGCGCATCCTTGAGTATCTCGCCGTTCAGAGTCAGGTGAAAAAGATCAAAGGGCCTATTCTCTGTCTGGTGGGTCCTCCCGGCGTCGGCAAGACCTCGATCTGTCAATCCATCGCCAGGGCGATGGGCCGAAAATTCGCCCGTCTTTCCTTAGGCGGGGTGCGGGATGAAGCCGAAATCCGCGGCCATCGCCGGACGTATATCGGTGCCATGCCGGGCAAGATCATTCAGTCGATGCAGAAGGTCGACGTGGCCAACCCTGTGTTCTGCCTGGATGAAGTTGATAAAATGTCGATGGATTTTCGCGGCGATCCGTCTTCTGCGCTGCTCGAAGTGCTCGATCCGGAGCAGAACGTGGCGTTCAACGATCATTACCTGGATATCGATTACGATCTCTCCGAGGTCTTTTTTATCACGACCGCCAACAATCTCCACGGCATCCCTGTACCGCTGCAGGACAGGATGGAGATTATCCAGATCAGCGGCTATACCGAAGAAGACAAGCTGAAAATCGCCGAAGGGTATCTCATCCCGAAACAACTCCAGGCGAATGGCTTCAAGGCGGGTGACATCCAGTTGACCGATGGCGCGATTCTGGAGATTATCAGGCGATATACCCGTGAGGCGGGAGTCAGGAACCTTGAACGCATTATCGCCTCTCTCTGCCGAAAGATTGCCCGGGAAAGACTCAAGAAAAATCAAAAGACCAAAAAATATCGGGTCAATGCCCAGTCGGTTGTAACCTATCTCGGCACGCCCAAATACCGTTATGGCCTCGCCGAAGAAAACGATGAAATAGGTCTCACCACCGGTCTTGCCTGGACTGAAGTCGGGGGAGAACTGCTGCAGATAGAAGCAACGCTGATGGCTGGGGCCGGCAAGCTCATCATCACCGGCAAGCTGGGCGACGTCATGCAGGAATCGGCTCAGGCGGCCTTGAGCTACGTCCGTTCGAGGGCAAAGGTCCTGGGCCTGGAAGACGATTTTTATCAGAAACTCGATATCCATATCCATGTGCCGGAGGGGGCTATCCCCAAGGATGGGCCATCGGCCGGTATTACCATGGCCACCGCCCTGGTCTCAGCCTTAGTCAAAGTGCCGGTGAAACATAATCTGGCCATGACCGGCGAGATCACGCTGCGAGGCCGTGTTCTGCCTATCGGCGGGCTGACTGAGAAACTGCTGGCGGCGAAACGGGGCAATATCACCCATGTGCTTATCCCGAAGGATAACGAGCGGGATTTGCAGGATGTTCCGATCAAGATACGGAAATCTTTGACGATCCACGTAGTGAATCACATGGATGAAGTTCTCGGCTATGCTCTGGCCAAGGAACTGGGCAAAGCTGTTCTTGACAATTAGTACCAAATTAACATTTGCGACCGATTCGCGGTAGGGGCGAAGAATTTTTCGCCCTAAAACCGGTGGCGAACAGTTTCTTGTCACCTGTTTGTCAGGCTTCCATCCTTGTTGTCGGTGTTTCTCCGGCCTTCTATCCGCTTGGCAAGAATTTGAAATTGAAGCAGAATTGATTCTTGCAGGATATTTTTAGGGCTGATGTTTTTCCTTGACGTAGCAGGGGGGAATTGGTAAATAGTCCTTCACAATTGATTGAGAGGGGGCGACTAGCTCAGCTGGGAGAGCATCGGCCTTACAAGCCGAGGGTCACAGGTTCAAGCCCTGTGTCGCCCACCACAATCAAGAAAAAGAAATTGCTGGAGCGGTAGTTCAGTCGGTTAGAATGCCGGCCTGTCACGCCGGAGGTCGCGGGTTCG
>MGTI01000119.1:9345-10593 GCA_001799365.1 Desulfobacterales bacterium GWB2_56_26
TCAGCTGGGAGAGCATCGGCGTCACAAGCCGAGGGTCACAGGTTCAAGCCCTGTGTCGCCCACCACAATCGAGCCCCCCACAAGGGGGATAAGTATCTTCACGAAATTCTTTCTTAAAAACAAGAAATGAATTTCTAAGGTACTAAAATGCTGGAGCGGTAGTTCAGTCGGTTAGAATGCCGGCCTGTCACGCCGGAGGTCGCGGGTTCGAGTCCCGTCCGCTCCGCCACAATAAGATAAGAAAAAGGGTTGCTGCATAACGTGGCAACCCTTTTTTTATCAGCGCTCGCCGAGTTTTTGCTTAAATTTTTCGTTCACCTTATACACAAAGGCGAGTATCTCCGCGACTGTTTGATACAGTTCCACCGGGACTTCTTCGCCAATGGGAACTTTGGCAAGGATCTCCACCAGATTTGCATCCTCCTGAATGTGGACGCCCGCCTCCTTTGCCGTGGCAATGATCTTCTCGGCGATTACACCCTTGCCGCTGGCCACGACTTTGGGGGCAGCGGCCTCCTTTTCATCGTAGACGATGGCAACCGCCTTATTGACTACTGCTTTTTCCGCCATCTTAAAGATTACCGCCAATGTCGAGGATGAAATGGCCTCCTTCTTGGGCCAAAACAATCAGGGCCTTCAAGAGTTGTCCTAATGCCGGCAGTTGCTGATTCTGGCTGTTCCAGCCTCTGCCTTGCGAGTTTGCAGGGCCGATGAGGGATGAAGGTGAAAGAGGATTGATGCTGTCCATGCCTCTTTATCGGAATTCCGCGGGTAATCTTAATAGAAAGCATCGCAGCAAAGGCAATAAACAGTGCTTCCGGGCGCATGCCATCCATCTGGAGAGCTAACCCCAAGAGCTACCTTGCGGTTTCAACCTTCTCGCGTATTTGCCGGCGTTGCTCGGAAAAACAGTTCATAGCAATAGCGTCCCGCGAGCGAGAAGAAATCTCATCGAAATGAAAAGAAGTCAGCCAGCGATTTTTTCGAACGCGTTTGGTCCTGACAATATGACCAGTACAAAAAATTGTTTCCGCTGGATTGACAAGCGACAGCTCGATTTCGATCGGGTGTTTGTCTTGACATTCATCGGGGAAAAAGGCCAGCACCCCGGATTGTGAGATATCCACCGTTTCTCCGGCCAGTTCCCATTCAAGTGATTCTTCGCCATTTTGCTGCGAATAGAAGCGGACGGCAATGTGAGTGCGAAGATCGACTCGGAAATACTCGCGCAGGTCTTCGGGACGTATG
>MGTI01000120.1 GCA_001799365.1 Desulfobacterales bacterium GWB2_56_26
AGGAGATGCGCAAGGCCGGCAGGAGATGCGCAAGGCCGGCTGGTACAGGAAAGTTTGGCAGTCGTTTGCCGTGCTGCTGCCCATCCAGACGGTGGGAGTCATGGGCGACGGCCGGACCTACGAGCATGTCATCGCCATCCGGTCGGTGGATTCCCGCGACGCCATGACGGCCGACTGGACCAAATTGCCCTACGAGATCCTCGGCGAAATCTCCAGCCGGATCATCAACGAAGTGCGCGGGGTGAATCGGGTGGTCTACGACATCTCGTCGAAGCCGCCGGCCACCATCGAGTGGGAGTAAGCATTTTTTAGAGAGTAGCCATGAGTATGTTGAAA
Organism: Desulfobacterales bacterium GWB2_56_26; assembly: GCA_001799365.1. Lineage (GTDB taxonomy): Bacteria > Desulfobacterota > Desulfobulbia > Desulfobulbales > Desulfocapsaceae > Desulforhopalus_A. Next base: position 337 of record MGTI01000120.1, read on the forward strand.
ACCGGAATATATGTGGATGCCGAGAACATCAGGATGTGCGGCGGTTACGGCATGCGCTACGACGTTCTGGTCGAGCTGGCGAGTGTCGGCAAATCCATCCTGCTCCGGGCGAATTCCTACCTCGCCGAGGACCGGGAACGGACTAAGGACGACCCCGAATACCGGCAGAAACTCTACCGGTATCACGATGTCATCCGCCAGTGCGGCTTCAAGGTTATCAAGAAGTTCGTCAAACATTTCGTCGACGATGAGGGTATCCTGACCACCAAGGCCAATGCCGATATGGATCTGGCCATCGACGCCCTGTTGCAGGCGCGAAATCTCGACCGGATCATCCTGCTGACCGGCGACGGCGACTTCATCCGTTTGGTGCTTGCCCTGCAGAACATGGGCAGCCGGGTGGAGGTGATCGGCTTTCACCATGTCAGCAACGAATTGAAGGAGGCGGCGGACAGCTTCCTGTCGGGCTTCCTCATTCCCGGTCTTTTGCCCATCTCCGCCCAGGGCGCCGAGCAGCGCTACCGCGGCATTCCCATCAATTACAATGCCGACCGGGGCTTTGGCTTCATGCGGTATTATAATCTCAATAAGGATGGGCTGAGCCCGCAATCGGTATTTTTTCACTGTTCCAAAGCCCCCGAGGTGAACGACTCGCTGTTTCTCGATTCCTCCAACATCTTTGAGTTTTCGATCATGAAGAATCAGGACAACAGCCGGACGGAGGCCTGGGACATTCAATCGATCGACGGGTAGCACGCTGCCCACGGCCCTCTTCCTGCAAGGCGGCAGCGGTTTTCCCCGACAGGGGTAACGCACAGCAGTGGGGTGCAGTATGGAAAAAACCCAGGAAACAACAGCGACACTTCTCGCCGCAGACATCGGCGGCACCAAAAGCGAACTGGCGATTTTTCCGCTGGGCGATAGCTGCGGCAATTCGCTTCTCCAGCGGCGCTACATCAATGCCGACTATTCGTCGGCCGAAGAAATCATCGAACGTTTTCTCACCGACTGCGACATTCTCCCCCAATATGCCAGTATTGCGGTGGCCGGGGTGGTCGCGGACGACCGGGCGCAGCTCACCAATCTGCCGTGGCAGCTCGACGCCCGGCTGCTCGAAGGGCGATTCGGGTTCAGAAGAGTCCTGCTGTTGAACGATTTAACCGCCGTGGCCGGATCCATTCCCAGGCTGGTCCCAACTGATCTCCTGGAAATACAGGCGGGAAGGCCCTCTTGCGGCGAAATTCGCGGCATTATTGCCCCCGGCACCGGCCTGGGCGAAGGGCTGCTGCTGGAGATGCACGGGCGGCTGTTTGCCCGAGGTTCCGAAGGCGGGCATACCGATTTTGCGCCGGTGAATGACGAACAGCAGGCCTTGCTGGCCTGGATGCGCCGCAAAAAAAATCCTGTCAGCTACGAAATGCTCGTTGCCGGGCCAGGCCTCGCCAACCTCTACGAGTTCTGCAGGGAATATCACAATATCCCGGAATCGAAGGCTGTTGCCCTCGCCATGGCTCAGGCTATCGATACCATTCCAATCATTGTCGATGGAGCGATAGGCGAAGAAAAATGTCTCTTGTGCCGACAGGCTATCGAGCTGTTTCTCTCGATCCTCGGCAGTGAAACAGGCAATCTGGCCCTGAAGCTCTATGCCCGGGGAGGCATGTATCTCGGCGGCGGGGTCCTGCCGCGTCTGGTCGGCAAGGTTTCCTTTGCCGGCTTCCTGCAGGGTTTCAACAGCAAGGGATTGATGACGGACCTGATGCGCGAGATCCCGGTCCACCTGATTCTCCGTCTCGATGCCGCACTCTTTGGCGCTGCCTGTTTGGCCCAGTCGGAATTACAGGAGAGGTAAGGCAAGTGGAGAGTGCGGTTCTGTTACGAGAAGCAGCGGCGGCCTTCTGCCGGGATGGCAGGACCTGCCAGGTCGAGCGCCTCGGGGAAGGCAATATCAACGAAACCTTCCTGGTCCGGAGCGCGACTGGCTGTTTTGTGCTGCAGAGGATCAACGCCCGGGTCTTTCCCGAGCCGCTGACAGTCATCGAGAATTTTGCCAGAATCACCGGACACTTCCTTGAAAAACAACGGGAACACGGCCTGAGCTTTCTGATGGCGGCGCCGGTGCGGACGCTTGGCGGCGCGTTGTTCCACCTCGACAGTGAAGGTTCCTGCTGGCGGGGCCAGAGCTATCTGGCCGGCGCTCCCGCCGCGAATCTTTTCGGAGAAAGCCAGGTCATGCGGGCGGGAAGGACCCTGGCCCGCTTCCATTCTCTGGCCGCCGATCTGGATGTGGCGCAGCTGGCTGAGCCGCTGGCGGGATTTCACAATCTGCCCGGTTATATGCAGGAGTTCGATTGTGTCCTGAGAGGAACTCCGCGGGAACTGGATGAGGCCGGTCGGTCTTGCCTGGGGACGATCAACCGGATCAGGCCGCAGGCGACTCTCCTCGAAGATGCCAAAAAGGCCGGGATCCTCACCGTTCAACCTGTTCATGGCGATCCCAAGATCGATAATTTCATCTTCTCCGAATCGGGTGCTCCAGACGGCATGCTCGACTTCGATACGGTGGGCGGCGGGCTCATCCACTACGATCTGGGCGACTGCCTGCGGTCCTCCTGCAACCGGGCCGGGGAAAAGGGCAGCGATCCGTCCGCGGTGTCGTTCGATCTGCGGTACTGCCGCTCATTTCTTGAAGGCTACTTCACCGGCGGTTCTACTTTCGGCGAGGTGCAACGGAACTTGATCTTCGAGGCGGTCTATCTCATCGCCTTCGAGCTGGGCGTCCGTTTTTTCACCGACCACCTGCGCGGCAACACCTATTTTCGGGTGGCGAGCGACGGTGAGAATCTGGCACGAGCGATCCGCCAGTTCCGGCTGGTCGAGGATATTGCGGCCAAGGAGCAGGATATCCGGCGCCTTATCGCGGCCGCCGCCCGTCAGCATTAATTATCCCTGATCGTCTATACCATAAAGGTAATTGCCGATGGTATCGGCCAGATGCTGCTGCAGGCCCTCGAATTCGATGCCGATTCCGGTCTCGCCCGTCTCCACCTGCAGATTGCGGATGGTGCCGCCGATTATCTGTTCTTCCTTGACCCCGGGCAGCAGACAGCGGAGCATGACCTTCTCGCCGATGTCGATCCGCGGTAGGGCGGTTTCGCCTTTATGCCTGATTTGACAGAGGGCTCCGGTCAGGCTCATATCGCTGAGAGCCCCGTAGAGTTCCGGTTTATCGGGGAGATGGAAGGTGCATGGGATGATGATGGAGCTTCTTTTCGCCTCCCGCAGTTCGTGGAAATGGATGACTCCGGGATACTCGAAAAAGAATAGCGGAGACGGCGACGCCACGCTGTTCAACAGCTGGGCCTTGAACATCCAGAGCCTTCCCTTATGGACGTATTTGACGATGACCCGCTCGGTCACCCCGAGTTTTTCAACGAGATCGGCGTGGGGTTCGGGATTGGTGACAATGAGAAAATGATCCTGCAGCATGCCGACCATGACACTTTCCACCAGGGAGTCGAGATGGGGGAACTCCAACTTGACTCTGGAGCCGATTTCCAGAGGAATGCGCCTGCCCTGGGTCGAAAGATGCTTGAGCGGCAATTGGTGCGACTTGGCGGCTGCGGCCTCCTCCTTTTCCTTCTCGCTTCTGATGCGGAAGGCCTCCATGATGATGGAGATCAGGGGTTTGTTGATCTGCCTCTTCCGCTGGCCGTTGAAATGGCGGATCTGGACGACGGTTTCCTGCCAGGACAGGATGAGACGGGCAGCCTCCTCGCCGGCGAAGTTTTTCGTTTCGGCTCCGATCAGCACACCGTTCTGGATGTACAGGAGTCCGGTGTCGCCCATTTTGTCGATCCGGAGGGTACAGGTCTTCTCCTCGGTTTCGAGCATTTGGAGAAAGCTGTGAATGGGAATCCCCCGAACGGTGCCGCTGGTCGAGGTTTCCAGCAGGTCGCCGGCGTGGAGTAAAAGCTGGGCGGCATCCACCGGTTTTTCCAGGCAATGGCTGGCGCCCCGTTTCATCGCCTCTTCCGGGAAGGCTCCCCTGGCGGCCGAAAGCGCAATGCAGGGAATGTAGGGGAAGGTGTGAGTCAGCAGGGTGAAGCCTTGCAGATTTTCGTTCTTCGGCATGGCCAGGTCGCAGACCACCAGGTCCACGTCGTGCTGGGACATGATGTTGATCGCTGCCTTCTCTTCCGAGGCCGTCAGGATATTGATCTCTTTCTGCCACTGCTCGAAGAGGCTGACCATGGCTTCCAGTTCCACGGCCTCGTTTTCAATGATGACAACTGTTTTCATCTTTTCTAAAAGGTAGGGTTGACGGCGTAGCGGATGCTTTACAACGGCTTCTAAATCTGTTATCCGCAGGTACCGGATTGGTGGCAACGGGTGAGCATGATCCACACGGAATTCATCTTTCCTGAGTATGCCGAAAAATATTGAAAAAGGAAAGCGATTCGCGGGACTCCCGTGACAGCCGCTGCCGATCGACAGACAAATACTCCTCATAAAAATTCCACGTGAACCTCATGGAACAACACACACCATTTACCCTGCTCGGTCGCTCCTCGGAATGCGCGGCGAGGAGAGGCGAAGTACGAACCCGGCAGGGCGTGATCCAGACCCCGGTCTTCATGCCGGTGGGCACGCAGGGCACGGTCAAGGCCGTGACCCCGGAAAACCTGGCCGAAATGAAGGCCCAGATCATTCTCGGCAACACCTATCACTTGTTTATCCGGCCGGGGCATGAGCTCATCGAGCGATTCGGCGGCCTCCACTCCTTCATGAACTGGAAGGGCTCGATCCTCACCGACAGCGGTGGGTTCCAGATTTTCAGCCTGAAGGAATTGGCCAAGATCACCGAGGAAGGAGCCGCCTTCCGGTCCCATCTCGACGGTGCCAAGCTCTTTCTCAGTCCTGAGAATGCCATCCATGTCCAGCAGGCGCTGGGGTCGGATATCATGATGTGCCTCGATACCTGCATCCCCTTTCCGGCCACCCGGGACGAGACCGTCGCGGCAACGGATCTCACCACTCGCTGGGCGAAACGCTGCCGCGAGGCGCACGATAAGAGGGACCGGCTGTTGTTCGGCATCGTCCAGGGCGGCATGTTCCCGGAACTGCGCCGCGAGCATGCCGCAGCCCTCATCGACATCGGCTTTGACGGCTATGCCATCGGCGGCTTGAGCGTGGGAGAAGAAAAACAGCTCATGCATGAGATGACCGAGGCCACGGTGCCGGCGCTTCCGGCCGATTATCCGGTATACCTGATGGGGGTGGGGACGCCTGCGGACCTGGTGGAGGGTGTCTGGCGCGGGGTGGATATGTTCGATTGCGTCATGCCGACGAGAAATGCCAGAAACGGCGCGCTCTTTACCTCGAAAGGAAAAATCTCTATCAAGAATGCCAGGTTTCGCGATGATTCCTCTCCGCTTGACGAAGAATGCAGCTGTTATACCTGCCGCAATTATTCGCGGGCGTATCTCAGCCATCTCTTTCATGCCCGGGAAATTCTCAGCTATCATCTGAACACCATTCATAATCTGCATTATTACCTCAATCTTATGGCGGATATACGGGGCGCGATCGAGACCGACAGTTTCACCCGTTTTCGGCACGATTTTTATAGCAAGCTCGAGCATGAGTGATTACCATGGACTCAGTTTAAACGGGCAGGTGTGTAAAAAAACTTCCATCAGGACGGATTTTTACCGATATCAGTTATCTTATCTTTCGGAGGGCTTATCATGACAGGAATTGCTTTCGCAGCAGAGGGGGCTGGTGGTGCAGCCGGAGGAGGGCTTGGCGCATTGGGCCAGTTCCTCCCGCTCATCCTCATCTTTGTAGTTTTTTACTTTTTGCTGATCAGGCCGCAGCAGAAACAGGCCAAGCAGCATCAGGCCTTCCTCAATGACTTGAAGAAGGGCTACAAGGTATTCACCAAAGGAGGACTCCACGGCGTGATAACCAGTATCAACGACAACATCATCTCCCTGGAGATCGCCAAGGACGTGGTTGTCAAGGTATCCCGTGACGCAATCGGCGGTTCGCTGACCAAGGAAGGGGCCGCACCAGCCAAAAGCGAGAACAAGAGTGTCGGAGGCTGAGGGATAAAAGGCTGTTAGAGTTCTGCAGGTCGCGGAAAAAACGAACGAGGCCGGACCAACCCGAAAAGGGTGGTCCGGCCTCTTTTTTTTGCCGGGGCGGAGTAGCCCGAGTGTAAAGCCAAGGGATTTGTGGTTCCCTGCTTGAGGAAAAATATTGATTCGCGATTATGAATCGGCTAGCTTGAGGCCGACCCTGCCTCAAGTCACGAGGCCCGGCAGTTCCCTTTGTCGATCGCATCCGCTTGCCGGAGGGCTTCAAGGTATCATCCATGATCTCACGCATCACCTTCACACTTCGGTATATTCTCACCATCCTGGCAGTTTTCAATTGTTTGGGGCTGTCGGCTGTCAGTAATTCCCTTGCCGCTTCGGCGGCGACCTCACTCGATCTCGTCCTGATGGGCGTCATAGATGGTCGCACTCAGGACCGCAGAGCGATTATTCTCAACAAAAAAGACAATACTCAGCACATATATCAGGTCGGTGATACAGTGGCGGGGGCACAGATAAAAGGCATTTTCTGGGGCAAGGTCGTACTCAGTGCCAACGGCAGGGACGAGGTGCTCGACATGAGCGAGACGACGCACTATCGAACAATAGCCGTTGCCGCCCCTGCCCCAGTTGCCACTTCCGCTTCGCCGCAGGGAAAAATTGTCGCCTCGTCCGACAGCGGAGAGACCGACAGTCGGCTGATTCCGGAGAGAGTCCGGCTCGTTCTGCCCGATCAGGAAGGCACGGGGGCGCAGAACGAGGTGCAGAACGACGAGTAGGCCGAGGTTTCGGCTGACCGTTTCCCCTGGCTTTTGAGTTCTCCAACTTTTCGTCCGAAATACAGATGATTGTTTTTCGTTGGTTCTGTGGTATATAAGAAAATTTCTTCTTACGAGGATGTATTCATCCCCCGGGATGATGGTAAATAGGTTATAGCAGGAGAGCGCATCTATGGAAAATATCAGGTTTTTGTCTCTGTTCGTTCTTATCGTTTCCGGCTTGTTGTTTCGACCGCAAGGCGTTTTCGCCGATGATTCCGCAGAAACGCTGGTCAAAGTTGATAAAGGGGATGTCGTCTGGAGTATTGAAGACGGGGATGCCCAGCAGATCTACTTCAGCTCCTACCAGAGTGGCAAAAGTGGTTGGAGTGAGCCGGTCAAGGTCACCAACGATTTCTATCGAAACGGCCATCCGGTGATCGACGCCGGCAAAAGCGGCAAAAGAATGCTGGTCTGGACGGCCGGTTCGGGAAGCGATTACATCATTCGTTATTCGGTCGGCAAAGACGATACCTGGTCGGAACCGGAGTCGATCCCTTCCCAGTTGCAGGAAAACCTTGCACCATCTGTGGTGATCGACAAATCCGGGGCGACCTGGGTCGTCTGGTCGGCCAACGATGGCGGGCAGGATGAAATTTATTTTGCCAAGTATTCAGGGAGCAACTGGACCATTCCGATGCGGGTGAACAGCGGTAACGATGTTCCGGACATCCTCCCGGTGATAGCGCTGAATGCCAAGGGAACACCTGAGGTGACTTGGCAGGGATACCGTCATGACACCTACGTGCAACTCCAGAGTACCTGGAATGGCGAGGGATGGTCGGAAGAGATCGAGCTAGAAGCTGCATCTGAAGAAACTGAAGTAGCTGAAGTAACTGAAGAAACATCCACCGAAACGGCAACAAACGCCTCCATCGCCAATATGCCCTCCTTTATCGAACATCCGGAACACGCCTTCCTGAGAGTCTATAAATCGAGCATCGTCAAATAGGGGCGGAAAGATTATGGCGGCGGAATTTGTCTTGTCGCACCTGCTTGCGTTTACCAATTATTTTTGATCACACGGAAATATGAAAAGGATAATCTCGGGTTGCTGGAGCATTTTGGTCTTGGCATGTATTCTCTCTTTCAACGTACCCGCCGAGGCGGCCGATACCGTAGTCACTTTCGGCGATTCAATCACCTACGGAACCGGTTCGACGCCTTACTCCAGCTTTTTGCAGGAGAAAGTCGGTGGAAAAGCGACGGTCGTCAACCGCGGGAAACCCGGCGAGCAGACCGGCAACGGCGCCAAAAGGATTTCAAGCGTGCTGGCCGCCGATAAACCGACCTACATCCTGATAATGGAAGGGGCGAACGATGCCATATGGGGAGTTTCCACCTCCACCATCAAATTCAACATCGGCGTGATGATCGATAAGAGCAAGGCCGCAGGTGCAATACCCATTGTCGCCACAGTCACCCCCAATTCACGAGATAGTTTGACCGTCTCCATCAGGAACGGGTACAACCCGGCTATCTCTGCGGTGGCCGCCGCCAAGGGAGCCGCCCTGGTGGATGCCTTCGGCGCGGTTGTCGATAAATGGGCGACTCTGACCTATGACGGCCTTCATCCCAATGCGGCGGGATCGAGTATTCTGGCCGATCAATTCAATGCAGCTCTTCCCTATGCATCGTCCGGTGGAGGCGGCGGAGGCGGCTGCTTCATTGCAACCGCCGCCTTTGGCTCCGGTCTGGCAGAAAAAGTGATCCTGCTCAAGGACTTCCGGGACAGGTTCCTGCTGACCAACAGCCCCGGCAGCAGCTTCGTGAAGTTCTACTACCGGTACTCGCCGCCTGTTGCCGGGTTTATCGCTCAGCATGATTCTTTGCGGGCAGTCGTGCGAATCCTTCTGTATCCCTTCATCGCCTTTGCCTACGTCATGCTGCACACCGGTTTGCCGGTTCGCTTGGTTCTTGTGGCATGCGTTGTCCTGTCGGTCGCCTGGACAGTCGGCAGAACCTTCCGGGCAGGGTGGAAAAAATCGACGCAGGAAAGACTGGATGTATGATCTGATCCGCTGAACGTTAACAGGAGAAAAGGCCGGCTTCGAACAAGCTGGCCTTTTTTATTTTAATCGGAGGGGGTATGGAAAAAACGCACGACGCGATCACCGAGAAAGGTTCAGCTCTGACAAAGTATCAGAAGGTTATTGTCGGCAGTACTTCCTTCACGAAATTGCTCTACTATGAGTGGTGCCAGCTGGTGGGCAGTCTGCCGGGCGCCCTGGGAATGGTCCTGCGAAAAATATTCTGGCCGCGGTTGTTCGGGTCCTGCGGCAAGGGAGTACTGTTCGGCAGCAACGTGGTCCTTCGCCACCCATCCCGGATTCATCTGGGCAATAACGTGGTGATAAGCGAGCAGTGTATTCTGGATGGACGAAGCGAACGCAAAGCCGCAACCATCGTTCTCGGTGACGAGGTCATTCTGTCGAATCAGGTGATGCTGTCCTGTAAGGAGGGCACGATCCACATCGCCGGCAAGTCCGGCGTGAACGCGGGAACGATCATCCAGTCCACCAACGACTGTCCGGTTGCCATCGGCGAAAGCTGTATTATCGGTCAGCGCTGCGTTATCATCGGCGGGGGAAGTTACAACATCGATCGGTTGGATATTCCCATTCGGGAACAGGGGATCAGACCGGATGGCGGGGTGAAGCTTGAGGCCGATGTCTGGCTCGGGGCAAATGTTACGGTACTAGGCGGTGTCGTCATGGGCTGCGGCAGTGTGGCGGCGGCCGGGGCTGTCGTTACCCGCTCCGTGGCCGAGCGCAGCATATGCATGGGGATCCCGGCCAGGGTGACCGCGGTGCGCGAACAACACGACAGCAGCCGGGGCGAATAGAGAACGCTGCGGGCAGCCAGGCGTCAGCGTTCAGCTGTTCACTGCTGAATGCTTCTTTTACCGGGATACATTCACAGATACCCTTCTTTCTTATACCATTCGCCGGTGCGCCGCAGGCCTTCGTCGATACCGATATGGGGATTGTAGCCCAGATCCTTTTTGGCTTTATCGATCTTGAAGGCGCGATTTTGTCGATACCAGTCCACCCGTCTCGGAAAGATGATGGGGGTTATGTGAAAAGGCTTGCAGATCTTTTCACAGATATGGCCGGCAATGACCACCGGCATCACCGGAAAATGGGGGATGCGGATCGACACCCCCAAGGCGCGCGCCGTCCGCTTGACCAGCTCCTCGATCTCAAAATACTGCTCATCGGCGATCAGATAGGCCTGGCCGTCGCCTTTGCCCTCTGCCATTGCAAGCATAAAGGCATCGACCAGGTTGTCGATGTAGAGCGGGTGGTAGTAGGTCTTGCCGCTGCCGAACATGGGAAACAGCCCTTTCGCTACCCGCTTGAAGATCATGTAAAACCGTTCCGGGTCGCCGGGGCCGTAGATGGCCGCCGGCCGCAGGATCACCGTCTTCAAGCCTTTCCTGAAGTACTCCTCTACAATCGGCTCCGCCTCGTATTTGGTCCGCTGATAGTAGTCGGCCGGCTGGATCGGGGAATCTTCGCCGCCGGGCGGATGGTCGATGTTGCCGTGCACCCCGCAGGTGCTGCAGTAGATGAACTTCTTCACCTTCTGTTGAAAGGCCTCTTCCAGGACTATTTTCGTACCTTCGACGTTGACCTCGTCGTAGTAGCTGTTCGGCACGTCCATCTCCCGGAAGGCCGCCGCCAGATGGTGGACGATTTCGATCCCGGCCATCACCTCTTTAACGATCGCCCGATTGGTGACCGTGCCGATAACGACCTTCGCCCCCCACTGCCGCAGCTCTTCGGTTTTCAGGCCTTCCTGGTAATCCAGGGCGACCACCTCGTGCCCTTCGTCGAGCAGGCGGCGGACCAGCGCCTTGCCTGTAAAGCCGGTGCCACCGGTGACTAAAACTTTCATACTGTCCCTTTTGCTGATTTCTTAACTAAAAAACCTGTTATGCCAGATGGATAGATTCATAAGCGCCCAGAGTACATGGTTATGGTTGTGCTTCATGGCGCAGTGCTCGTCGATGAGCCGATTGACGAAGCCGACGTTCATCCTTTCCCTGATGAGGGGGGAATCGTTCAAGAGCGACACCATGTACTGTTTCATTTCGCCGCGCAGGAGATGCTTGACCGGCAGGCTGTAGCCTTGTTTGCCCCGATGGACGATTTCTTTGGGCAGGAGTTCTTCGAGCGCCGACCGGAAGATATATTTGGTCGTCATTCCTTTCAGTTTCCAGTCGCCAGGCAGAGAGGCGAGGAATTCGACCAGCACATGATCGAGCAGCGGCACCCTGACCTCAAGGGAACTGGCCATGCTCATTTTGTCGACTTTCATCAGGACACTGTCGGTCATCATGTAGCGCATATCGAGATAGATCTGCCGGTTGACCGGGTCGGCATTCCGGCACCTGTCTGCGTATTCCCGCACCAGCCGGAAGGGCTCGGCGGTGATGGCCTGCCGGAAGGTGTTGGTAAAGAGGTCTTCCGCCATGCTGTCGCTCAAGAAATACTGCCAGCGGAGGTGGTCGCCCTCGGCCGGCAGGTTTGCCCCCTCGACAAACCGTTTCAGCATGTTGATCGCCCCTTTTTTCTGGGCCTGATCGGGAAGCCGGCCGACCAGGCGGCCGATCACCTGTTTGCGCAGGGACTGCGGCAGGAGGCTGAACCAGGAGGCGATTCTTGCGGCCTTGAACCGGTCGTAGCCGGCATAGCTTTCGTCGGCCCCCTCGCCGCTCAGGCAGACGGTAACTTGCTCCCGCGCCTGCTTGCAGAGGAGATAGAGGGGAACGGTGGACAGGTCCGTCATCGGCTCGTCCAGGTGGTAGAGCGTCTTTTCGACATACTCCGGCTTGATATCGTCGAGCATCAGGACCTGATGCTCGGTCTCGCAGTGTCTGGCGACGATGGCGGCGTAATCGAGTTCGCTGAAGGTCTTGTCCTGATAGCCGATGGTGAAAGTCTTGATCGGTCCCGAGATATTTCGGCGCATCAGCGCGACGATGGCGCTGGAATCGAGTCCGCCGGAGAGGAAGACGCCGAGCGGGACGTCGCTGACCAGATGGCTTTTCACCGCCTCGGCCAGCAGTTCCTTCTGCCGTTCGACAGCTTCCGGGTAACTGAGGGTAGTCGGCGAACTGGCCATCGCCAGATCCCAGTATCTGGCCACTTCCACCCGGCCTTCCGCCACGGTCAGATAATGACCGGAGGGGAGCTTGTTGATATGGCGGAACATGGTCTGGGGAGCGGGGACAAACTCGAAGCCCAGGTAATCGTAGATCGCCTGGTCGTTCACCTCCCGCGTTACCGACCGGTCGGCAAGGATGGCCTTGATCTCCGAAGCGAACAGGAATTTGCCGTCTTTTTCATAGTAGTAGAGCGGCTTGATGCCGATCCGGTCCCGGGCAATGAACAGCGATTTTTGGTTCAGGTCATAGATCGCGAAGGCGAACATGCCGCGCAGCCGCTGCACGCAATCTTTGCCGTATTCTTCATAGGCATGCAGGATGACTTCCGAGTCGGCTTTGCTCCGGAAGGTATGCCCGCGGGCGATCAGCTCCGGCCGCAATTCCTGAAAGTTGTAGATCTCGCCGTTGAACACCAGGCAGAGGGTGTTGTCCTCATTGAACATCGGCTGACTGCCGTTATCGCTGAGATCGATGATGGACAGACGCCTGAAGCCGAGGGAAATGGCGTCATGGCAGAAAACGCCTTCCTGATCGGGGCCGCGATGCTCGATGCTGTCGTTCATCGCGGAGATCAGCTGCCTGTCGTTCCAGTTGAAACCGCAGATACCGCACATATGAGTGTAGTCGCAATAATCCAGATTACTTCTTTAGGCGGAGCGGCTCTTTCCCGGCGTGACCTTCATCCGACCCTGCTCGGCCCGTCGCCCGGACCTTTTCCATCGCTCAGGTTTTTGTCCTGAGCCACGGCGTGATGATTTTTGCTCCCTTTCGGGATGGGTAATCATAAATCTATTTAAAAATTCGTAAAGGAAAAAGTATAAAAATTTAAACATTGAAATAGAATATCAGGAAACATTTTGAATATTAAGATGTTATTTGTAAGTTCCGGTGTTTTGAGGGTAATTCCCGATAGGAGGAGCATGTGTTGCATGTACAGGTAACTAATTAATATATCAACATATATTTTCTCCGTAGAAATGAGTAGCAAATTTTGGATACGATGGTTATTTTGACACCTCTTTCATTATATCTGGGAGCGTGGAATGAAAAGGAAAAGCGGTGGCGGACGACCGCCGAAATTTGACGAAGAAAGCAGCCCCATTACTGTGACGCTGCCGCATCGAATCGTGAAAAACCTTCAGGATATCGACGAGGATCGGGCCAAGGCGATCGTCAAATGCGTTGACAACATGATCTGTCAGTTGCATCCGGAAGAGAAAAAGGTGGATGTGATCCAGGTCTCAAAGGAAGCTGCACTGCTCATCGTGCCGTCCAGTCGGAACCTGCAGTCCATTTCATGGCTGCAGTTGATTGAGATCACTCCCTCCCGTTTCCTGTTGGTTATTCCAAGTGGAACTGCAATTGAAGCGCTGGAGCTTGCCCTGGTGGATCTGATTGAACATCTTCCGGAAGACGATCTTGCCGAACGAAATCTGCTGACCGATCTCCGTCGGAAGCTCAGTCAGAATCGCAGGAAGGAGGGCGTCTCCAAGGGCGAAATCCTATTCCTCCACATGAGTCTGCTGATCTGTCTGCACAAAACCTTCTTCTCCGATTATCTTTCCACTGCTATCGCCTTCTTATAAAGGGATATCTCATACTAAAAAGTTGCAGGAGTCCCGTGCAGTAAGGTACGTTCAGAGAACAGAACTTTCCACTACTCCGGAGAAGCGGGACAGAATATATGTCGCGCAATGAATTACTATGGCGCAACAGGTGACAGGATGCGTTTGAGAAACCTTCTGCCGACCCCCAAAACGACAGTTCTCGCCGTCGACGATAATCAGGCCTCCCTCGATCTCATTCAGATGATCCTGCAGAATGGCGATTACACGGTTCTGACCGCGGTCAACGGCCGGCATGCCCTGGAGGTACTTGAGTCGAGTGGCGATACCGTCGATCTCATCCTGCTGGACCGGGTCATGCCGGAGATGGACGGCATCGAATTCTGCAGGAGAATAAAAGCCGACGAGAAATTCCGGGCTTTGCCGATCATCATGCAGACCGCAGCCGGTCGGCCCCAGGAAATCAGGGAAGGTATCGAAGCCGGGGTGTTCTACTATCTCCTCAAGCCCTTGGAGGTGGAGACCCTGCTGTCGATTGTGGCGTCGGCGAAAGACAAGGTGCGCAAATACCGGCAGGACAAGAATGAGCACCTGCAGCGCCAGGAAAGCATCAGCATGGTCCGTTCGATGGAATGCGTTTTCAGGACCGTCGAGGAAGGGGAGATGCTGGCAGCCTTTCTCGCACCATTCTTCCCGAATCCCGACCTGACGCTTACCGGCATCTCCGAACTCTTTCTCAATGCGGTGGAGCATGGCAACCTGGCCATCAGCTATGAATTGAAAAGCCAGCTGGTCCGGGCCAACACCTGGAGGGACGAAGTGAACCGCCGGCTGTCCGACCCGCGCTTCCGGGACCGGGCGGTGACGGTCACCTTCAGCAAAAAGAACAATGAGTATACCCTGCAGATCGAGGATGAAGGGGAAGGCTTCAACTGGCAGGACTATCTCCAGGTCGATACCGCCCGCGTCACCCACAATCATGGGCGGGGAATTGCGATGGCCAACATGATGAGCTTTGACGAGCTCATTTACAACGATCGGGGCAACCAGGTAACGGCTGTGGTTCATTTCGCCAGGTAATCTTCCCCAGCGAACCTTCTTTTGAGATAATGGCAAAGAAAAAGTATTATGCAGTGGCCGTGGGCCGCACTTGCGGGATCTTTACCGATTGGCCGGCCGCCGAAGCGCAGGTCAAAGGCTTTCCCGGCGCCAGATATATGAGCTTTGCAAGCGAAGAGGAGGCCCGGGCCTGGCTGGATGACCCCACATACCGCAAGGGGGATGTTGAAAAAAAACGGCCCCCGGCCGGTCCCGCCGTGCAGCCGCAGCCTGAAGGTATCCTCGTCTATACCGACGGCGGCTGCCTCAACAATCCCGGCCCCGGCGGTTACGGGATTATTATCGAACATGATGGCGAACGTCATGAACTCTCCGGCGGGTTTCGGTTGACCACCAACAATCGCATGGAAATGATGGCGGCAATCATCGCCCTGGAAGAACTGCAGGGCTCCCGGCAGCGCATCCATCTCTATTCGGATTCGAGCTATCTGGTCAATGGCATCGAGAAGGGCTGGGCGAAAAAATGGCGGAACAACGGCTGGAGCAAGTCCGACGGCCGCGCGGCGCTGAACAGCGACCTGTGGCGGAAACTGCTTGCACTGCTGGAGGGGCTCATGGTGGAGTTTCACTGGGTGAAAGGCCATGCCGGCCATGAACAGAACGAACGGTGCGACCGCCTGGCGGTTGCTATGGCCCGGCAGCGGAATCTGCCGGTCGACGAGCAGTACGAACTCCTGGCGGAGAAGGGAGTGAGCGGTGACCAAGGAACTTTTTAAGGGCTCGATCCTGTTCGGCCCGCTGCCGGCGGTGCTGGTTACGACCGTCGACCGGGAAGGCCGTCCCAACGTTTTCACGGTGAGCTGGACCGGGGTCGCCTGTTCCCGGCCGCCGATGGTAACCATCGCCGTGCGCAAGGAGCGGCTCTCCTACGAGAATATCCAAGCGACCGGCGAATTCGTCATCAACCTCACCACCCGCGACATGCTCAAGATGACGGACTTCTGCGGCTGCCGCTCCGGCCGCAAAGTTGATAAGATCAAGCACTTCGGCCTGGAACTCGAACCCGGTGCCGAGGTTGCGGTGCCATCGCTGAAGAAAAGCCCGGTGGCCCTCGAATGCCGGGTGAAGTCAGTGACCGAACTGGGTACCCACGATCTGTTCCTGGCAGAGATCGTCCGCAACAAGGTGGAACAATCGTTGATCGACCGGGACGGCAAAATTTGCCTGGGCGAAAGCGGCCTGCTCGCTTACTGCCACGGCGAATATTTTGCCCTCGGTCGTCAGCCGATGGGAACATTCGGCCATTCCGTTGCCAGTCGCCGAAAAAAGGAACAGGGAGCAAAAAAAATCGGGAAAACAAGGTAACAAACCCCGCTTCCTGGACCACTTCCCTCGATCATGCCTTTATTCGGGCAAATATCATACCCAATCCTGAAGCCAGGCATCAGGAGTTCGATTTGATAATGGTGCGGAAAAAAGATAAGATAGAACAAGGCACCACTTTGTCGTTCTTCAGCATATTTGGTCTTTTCTCTCACAGGAGGGTCCCATGGCAGATTCCCTAAAGGTCAGACAGGCAATCAAAAGGAAGTTCCCGGTCATCGATATCGATGACAGCCTGCAGTCGGCAATACGGCTTATGGCGGAGGCCAACGTCTCGGTGCTGGCGGTAAAGGTCGGCGAGGAGATGATCGGCGTAGTCACGGTAGCCGATATCATGCATGGCCTGGCCAACGACTACGATCTCGACAACACCAGGATTTCAACCTTCATGACCAAGTGCGACTTCCATACCGCCTCCTCCACCAAACATTCCTGCATCCAGCTCGACGAGGATCAGGACGTGATCTCGGCCATCAAAGTCATGTATGAGGCGGGAGTCAACCATCTGCTGGTCACCGGCGAACGGAATGAGCCAAGAGGCATCGTCTCGAGTCTCGAATTGATCAAACTGGTCGCCTCCGGCAAGCGGGAAGAACTGGCGAGCTGAAGGTCCGCAGGGAGATGAAGATGGAGCGGATCGTCGCCAAATTCGGCGGATCGAGCGTGGCCGACGCGGGTCAGATCAGAAAGGTCAAAGCCATTGTCGCAGCAGACGTACGACGCCGGATTGTGGTGGTTTCTGCTCCGGGGAAAAGACATCCGGGCGAGGCAAAACTCACCGATCTCCTCTACCTCTGCCACGAAATGGCCGCCATGTCCACCGACATCGGCGGGCCTTTCAGCCTGATCCGCGACCGATTTGCCGAAATCGCCGGAGGCCTTGGCCTGAACACGGCCGTTAACCGGTTGATCGATAGGTTCGGCGAGGAGCTTACCGCCGGTTGCAGCCGCGACTATGCCGCTTCCCGCGGGGAATATTTTTCGGCCTGGCTCATTGCCGAATTTCTCGGCGGGGAATTTATCGATCCGGCGGAATATATCGTCATCCGGGCGAACGGCACAATCGACCGGGAAAGTTATCTCCGGCTTGGCGAACGGCTGGACGACAGCCGGGCCTTATACGTCATGGCCGGCTTTTATGGCAGCGACCGAAACGGTCAGGTCAAGACCTTTTCCCGGGGCGGATCGGACATCTCCGGGGCGATTGCCGCCCGGGCGGCCGGGGCCATCCTCTATGAAAACTGGACGGACACCTCGGGCATCCTCATGGCCGATCCGCGGATCGTCGATTCGCCGCAGACCATCGACGAGATCTCCTTCCGGGAGATCCGGGAGATGGCCTACATGGGCGCCTCGGTCTTCCACGACGAGGCGATCCTGCCGGTTCGCGAGGCGGGCATTCCCATCCGGATCAAGAACACCAACCGCCCCGACGACCCCGGCACCTTAATCACCCCGGAATTGAGCGAGAGTACGGTTACCGCAACGGAAATAGCCGGCATCGCCGGCCGCAAGGATTTCTCGATGATCAATCTGGAGAAATCGCTGATGAACCGGGAGGTGGGTTTTGCCCATCGGCTGCTCGGCATCCTGCGGGAGCAGGGTGTCAGTTTCGAGCAGTGCCCGTCCAGCATCGACTCGATCAGCGTCATCGTCGAAGACGCCCAGTTGCAGGGCCTGGACGAGCTGATCCTCGATGAAATCAGGCGGCAGCTGGAGCCCGACCAGTTGTCTCTCGAGAGGAATCTGGCGCTGATCGCCGTGGTCGGCGAAGGCATGGTGCGCACGGTGGGGATCGCCGCCAAGATATTCGGCGCGCTGAAGGATGCCGGGATCAACGTCCGGATCATCAATCAGGGCGCCTCGGAGATGAATATCATCATTGGCGTCTCGGCGGGCGA
>MGTI01000121.1 GCA_001799365.1 Desulfobacterales bacterium GWB2_56_26
ATCGCATTCGACCTGAAACGGGTCGACAGGCCGAACCGATCGTAAACATTCCAGGAACTCACCCCGACTGCGTTGTCGTCTAGAAGTTTCATGTCTACGTGGGGGTTCGGCTGCAGGGAAAAAATCGGCTTTGAGATAACTGAACAAGAAGTGTAGTATTAGGACCTTTCCCGGTAATACATTTTTACTAATCTCAGACATCCTACCACATCCAGGCGGCGGGCCGCTCCTGAGAAAATGTCCCGAGTGGTAATTTTCGCCAAGAATAAGAAGATTTTTTACAATTTTCACGTAAGAATAAGACATCAATATGATTACGAGCAATATCTTAAAGTTCCTGAAGAATAGGGACACCTATGTTTTGCCAGCTGAAGGAGTTGTCGCGACACGAAGTACAATTATCCTAGGACTCATTATCTTTGCAGGTATCGTGTTGCTCCGCTCCTGGGACAACTTTTCCCAGCCCGGCCTATATGCCGAGGATTCGATCCACTACTTCAATTACTATTACGGAAATGTTCGCGCCTTCACCGACATCCTCCAGCATCCGAACGGTTACTACAACCTGTTCAACAACCTGGTAGCCTATACGACCGCCAAGGCGGATGTGGGCCTTGCGCCGCTTATCTACCAGTCGGTCTGCATCGTCCTGTCGTTTCTCACTATCGCCGCCTTTTCGTTCTCGGGGCTCGTCACCAACCGGTATCTGCTCTTCATCAGCCCGCTACTGCTCGGCCTGTCCGGCTTGAACCACCTCTACTACTACATCTCGCTCACCTTTCAGATGTACGTGGTAGTCCTGCTGCTCCTCATTCTGATGCTCCGGCGGATTAAGTCCTCCGCACCGGTTGAGGTGCTGCTCTTTATCCTTATGTCCTTTCTTATCTGGTCGGGTCCCTATTCGGTGCTGGCGGTGCCTCTTGCGCTCGCCTTCATCGTCTTTTTCCGGGATCGGACGATCACCTGCATCGGCCTCCTGCTGGTTACCGTCGCCTACACCCTCTCGGTGACCAAGAGCACCATCATGCTGGAAAACATCTTCAAGCCCGAAATCCTGCGGCTCTGGGGATCGACCCTGGTGACCGACGTCTTCTTCATGGGCTTCAAGGATTCGGTCAATATCGAAAAGCTCATCCTGATTGCCGTGACCTTCATTACCGTCTTTATCATCCTGCGGCGGGACCGTCTCTTCCTGAAAACGGCCACGCTCTTGCTGATCATCATCGTCGCCTCCTTTGCTCCGTTGTTTCTCAGCAAGAAGATTCTGCTGTATCAGAAAATCCTGACCTGCCATCTGCTCATCGCCCAGTTTTTCTGGTTGGCGCTGATTCTCTTTACCGCTGACAGAATGCTCGCCCGCTGGCCGGCCAAACAACACCTTCTCGGTGGGGTTTTTGTCGTACTGGCTGCCTTTTTCATCTTTGCCGACAACACCCGGCATCCCGACAAATGGCAAGCCAAGGTTCAGGAGGCCATGCCGCGATTTTTACAGAAAGTGAAAGAGGCGGAGGAGATGAACCTCGCCCAGGAAGGCAAAAGAATGATCATCAGCACCGCCGGTACGAGTACCTTCAAGGCGGCCGCTATTGTCGGCGACCGATCGAAGAGCGGGAAGCTGGTCGACCGGGTTCATGTGCAGTAGACTTTCAGAGTGTGGTTCGCCCCTACGCGTCATCCTCCCCGATGACTGCCGATTTCTTGCTGGAAAACTCGACGGCGGTAGCCAGCAGATAGGGCAGCGAGGTCGGCGGCGAAACGAAGAAGACAAACTGGAAGCTGAACAGCGATTTCCGCAAGGCGATCAGCCCCCGATGCAGGCGGGTCAGCGCCCCGGCAAGACCGTCCGACGAAAACAGGCCCGAAAAGGGAATGGGCAGCCCGACCACTTTGGTGACGGTAAAACCGCGCTGGCCAAACATCCTCCTGGCCGTCCGGAGGGTGAAAAAATGAAAGGCATTGAGATTGATGATGCCCCTGCGGGTATAGCCGAAACGGCCGAAGAGCAGGAGCAGCCTGTTGATGATGAAACCGACATTGGCGATGGTGACGCAGATTTTCAAATCCGGGGAAAGGCGGCTCACCGCGGCGAGTTGTTCGAGCACCTCCTCCGGCTGCTGCGCCATCCCCGAATCGTCGAGCATGAAGAGGAAATCGCAGGCCCGACCCTCCTGAAAATCTTCCCGGAAGGACTCCGGCGTCATGGTCTCGATGGTATGACTGGAATCCTGCAGACGCTGCCGCAGCCGTTCGCCTCCCCGGCCGACGACCACGATGCGTGAGCCGGGCGGAATCCTTTCCGACAGCAGGGCATCGCAGTAGAGGCTTTCCGACAGGCTTTCCTCACTCTTCGCGCCGGCTGGCTTGCAGTCGAACTTCGGGTCGTAGAAGATGTGGAATGGCTGCACCCTTGCCAGAAGCGTGGCCTTGAAAACATCCCAGGCATACTTCATGCCGTTGACGTGGCAGATCTCGTCGCCGTAAAAGGTCGGGATAGGCAACTCCCGGATCCGCAGGCCCGCAAAGATCAGCTGGATAATGATCTCGGTGTCGAAGTGGAAATCGTTGCTGTTTTTCTGGAAAGGAATCTGCCGCAGCGCCTCGATGGCGTAGAGCCGATAGCCGCTGTGGAACTCGCTGAGACTCGAGCCCAGCATCCAGTTCTGGAAGGTGGTGAGGGTCTTGTTGCCGACGTATTTATAGAGCGGCATGCCGCCTTTCAGCGCCTGCCGTTTTTCCATCATCCGCGAGCCGAAGACCGCATCCGCCCGGCCGTCGGCCAAAACCTCCACCAGCTCCGGCAGACATTCCGGGGCGTATTGCCCGTCGCCGTGGACTAAAGCGACCCAATCGAAGTTCTGTTCCAGGGCGTAATGAAAGCCGATCTTCTGATTGCCGCCGTACCCCTGATTCACCGGGTTGTACAGGACGGTAAGCTTGAAGGAAATGGCCTTGGCCCGCCTGACCAGCTCGCTTTTGCGGAAGGTTTCATCCTGGGAAGAGTCGTCGATAATGAGCACCTCGACGTCATACAGGTCACGGAGTTGCTCCGGGATGCGCTGGAGGACCGACTCGATGGTTTTCTCTGCATTGTAGGCGACGATGAAAATGAGCAGCCGACCCCGCCTTGCGGGTGAGCTGCTCTGATCGGCGTGGGCTTGATATTCCTGCATGACTGTGACTTAATGTTTCAATGTTGTTGATGGTGCGGAAGTAACCGGTTGCGCGCGGAATATACCAGTCATCGTCAGCTAATGCACACACAAATATATGCGAAAAAACCGGCATAATCAGGCAACGCGAGAACCCCACCGCTCATTTTACGTGAATATTTTGTCGCCGTTGAATACAGTATGCCTGCTGTGAAACCTGTAACTATTCCCATTCACCGGTCAACCCACAACCTCGGCGGCCTCTTCCGTTCACCATGCACGATCTCACCATTGCCATCCCGGCATACAACGAAGAACTCTCCCTCACCTCGTTTCTTCCGGAACTCCTCGATTACTGCCGGGCCAAGGGTTGCCGGCTCATTGTCGTCAACGATGGCTCGAAAGACAATACCCGGGAGTTGCTCAAGCAGTACGAGGACTTGCCTTTCTTCACCGCGATCCACCACAAGGTGAACCGGGGCTACGGCGGGGCCATCAAGACCTGCATCAACGCCACCCAGACCCCCTTCGTGGTAACCATGGATGCCGATGGCCAGCACCGGCTGGAGGATGTTACCGCCCTGTACGATGTGCTCGTGCAGCGTGATGCGGATATGGTGGTGGGCGGCAGGAAACGGCACAAGGAAAGCCTGTACCGCAAAACCGGCAAGTGGTTGATCCGGTTTTTCGCCAATCGCCTCATGCCCATCCCCATTCACGATCTCAATTCGGGAATGAAGATCTATCGCACCGAGCTCTTCCGGCAATACCTGCAGCTCTGTCCGGATACCATGGCCCTGAGCGATATCATTACCCTGGTCTTCATCAATCACCGTCATCTGGTGCTGGAACATCCCATCACCGTCGTGCCGCGTACGGCCGGCAAGTCGACCATCAGCATGAAAACCGCCTTCGACACTGTGCTCGAGATCCTGCATATCGTGATCATGTTCAACCCGATGCGGGTTTTCCTGCCGCCGGCCCTCTTTTTCTTTCTGTTCAGCGCGATCTGGGGCACGCCCATTCTGCTGCGGGGCGAAGGTGTCTCCGTCGGCACCGAATTGCTCTTCATTACCGGTCTCATCTGCTTTTTCCTCGGCCTCATCGCCGAGCAGCTGGCCCTGATCAGAAAAAGTCTCGGCCTCGCCCTCAAGAAGAACTCGTCTGCAAACGACTGACGTATTCCCCATACGACTCACAGAGAAAGGCCCGGCGCAGGACATCGAGCCTCGGCAGGAGCCTCGCCCTGCCGATATACATCAGCATATTCAGGTGGTGTTTGCCGCCGAGGTCAGGGTGCATGAACCTCTCCTGTTCGGTGTCGATATCGTAGGGATGAAAATAGGTGCCCATCGGCCGGCCGCGGCCGATGCTCCGGCCGATTGCCCATCTGGTCAGGAAAAATGGTAAAACCCGGAAATAGACGCCGCCGGCGATGGGCACCGGCAAACCCGGTAGCCGGTGGAGGGTGATCGGCAGCTCCCAGAGCGTTTTTGTCACTTTTCGGGCTTCATGGCCGAAGGACGGCCAGCCGTAGAGGGGATTTTGGGCCGGCAGCACCGAGCTGGAATAGCTGAAACCGAGATCCGCAAGGATCTCATAAGCCCAGGCGGTGCGCTCGGTAAGGGAAAAGGTGGGAGCCCTGAATCCCTTGATTTCTCCGCCCCCCGCCTGGCGCAAAGCGAGCATGTTTTCCTCCAGGTCTTCCCGGAACTGCTGCGGCGACAGCTTATCGAGCTGCAGATGGACATTGCCGTGGCAGGCCAGCTCGTGACCGGCGGCGACAACCTCGCCGATCAAATCGGGATATCGGCGGGCCACCCGGCCGACCGTGAAGAAGGTGGCTTTAACCCCCCACCGCCGGAAGTGGTCGAGATAGCGCCTGGTGTTTTTCGGCACGCCTTCGCGATAACCGGTACCATTCTCGACCCAATCCCTGACATCCTCCAGGTCGATAGCGAGAAGAAGAGAACTCACAGCTTGCCTCCAGAAATAAAGTCTGTTTTAGATGAGAGCCCAGCCTTCGGAGCCATCCTGGCTCCTTTGTCCGCCAAACCCGAGAAAGTTCTCCCGCGCTTCCGCCGAACCTATAATCGCGACCAGATCGCCCGTCTGGAAGCGGAAAACAACCTCCGGATTCGGCATCAACTGGCCGTCCCGGATGATGCCGACGACAGACGCCCCGGTGGTTTTGCGGATCTCCGCCTCGCCGATACTCCGGCCAACCAGCCTGTTGTGCTCTTCCAGCCGCACCCACTGCAGGTCGAAATGCTGTTCCGCCGCCCGCATCTGGCCAAGGGTCTTGTACTCTTTGCTGGTCGCAAGACCGGGGGCAAGCAGCTGGTGCCGCATCGCTTCGGTCTGCCGTTCTATTTCCGTCGCCGGAATATGCAGATGAAGGAGCGCCTGCCTGGTTATCTCCAGGCTCGCCTCAAATTCCGGATAGACCAGATCCGATACGCCAAGTTCCTTGAAGACCTCGAAAAAAGCCGGATCGGCAATACGCGACACCACCTGGATCCGGCTGTTGACCTTGAGGGCATGTTGGATGATCGCCCGGGCGACAACAATGCCGGGGGTGGTGACGACCAGCAGCGAGGCCTCCTTCATCGCCAGGGCCTCCTGAACTATCTCATGACTGCCGTCGCCATAGACTACCGGATATCCGGCCTCCTTGGCCTGGTCCACCCGGTGCTGATCGAGTTCCACCAGGACGAAAGGCGTGGCGAGCCGAGCCAAAACCGTCGCGACCTGCATGCCGACCCGTCCGCCGCCGACAATGACCACATGATCGCGCAGGCCCTGGTCGGGAAAGTTGATGAGTTCCAGGGACTCATGACGAAACCACTTCTTTTTCAAGGCATAAAGCCGACCCGTCTGACCGGACAGCAGCGGGGTCATCACCATAGTCATGACGGCCACCGTCAGAATGAGATTGAAGAAGTTGCTGTCGATCGCCCCGGTGCCCACCCCTACCCGCGCGAGCACGAAGGTAAATTCCCCGATCTGAAACAAGCCCAGTCCGACCGCCAGGGGAATGACATTGCGATAGCCGAAGAATCTTGCAAGAAACCCAAAAATCACCCCTTTGCCCAAGGCGACCACCAGCACCAGCAGCAGCACCTGACCCAGATTTTCGAGCAGGAAGTCGGGATCGAGCAGCATGCCCACCGAGGCGAAAAACAGCATGCTGAAGAGATCGCGGAGCGGAATGATGTCACTGAGCGCCTGGTGGCCGTAATCGGACTCGCTGAGGACCATGCCGGCGACAAAGGCGCCGAAGGCAAAGCTGAGACCTACCAGATAAGTGGCGTAGCCTACCCCGAGGCCGATCGCGGTAATAGCCAGGAGGAACAGCTCCCGGGAGCCCAGCCTCACAATATGCCGAAGCAGCACGGGCAGCAGCTTGGTGCCCAGCAGGAGCATGGTCGCCAGAAAGAGGATGGCCTTGACCAAGGCAAATCCCAGCGTACCGAGACCTGCCGCCGGGTCGTTCAGCTGGGGCAGGATGATCATCAGCGGTACCACCGCCAGATCCTGGACGATGAGCATGCCGATCATCACTTTGCTCGACAGGGTGCCGAGCCAGCCCTGGTTCATCAGGGTCTTCAGGATGACCATGGTCGAGGACAGGCTGATCAGCGCCCCAAACCACAGGGACGTGAGCCAGTCCCACCCCAGGAAACGGCCGATGGCGAAACCGAAGGCAATGGTGATAACGATCTGGATCGGTGTACCGATCAAGGCGATGTACCTGACCTGTTTGAGATCCTTGAGGGAAAACTCAAGCCCCAGGGCAAAGAGCAGCAGCGCTACCCCGATCTCGGCCAGCAGTTCGATATCATGGCTCTCGGCGATGGTAATGCCGCCGGTGTTGGGCCCCAGAATAACCCCGGCCAGCAGGTAGCCGAGGATGAGGGGCTGGTGCAGTCGCTGCATGATGAGGCCGCAGCAGAAGGCGGTGACGATGAGGATGATGATGTCGGCGGCAATACCCATGAGCTGACTCGAAAAGAAAATAGTCTGACACTGTGATTCCAGGAGAAGACTCTACCATAATCGAGAATTTTTTCTTACCGGCAATTTCCTGCCCACGGTCGATTATCTTTACCAGATTGATCGGTTACGGCGCGGTCTTCGGCGATCCTTCCGCATGTCTTGCCCAATGCCATGGCAAGCCCCTTGCCAAATACCCATCTTTGAGTTAGGTTTTAGCAACCGTATACGCGCTGTTCTGCCTTGAAACGAGGTTTCTGTTCAAGGGCAAAGGAGGTACTGATCATGATGGAAATGCCGAAAGTAATCAGCTGTACCGTAACGAACTGTGCATACAACACCAGCCAGGTCTGCCACGCGATGGCAATCACCGTAGGCGATATTTCCAATCGCCCGAAATGCGATACGTTCTTCCAAACCTCCATCCACGGCGGGCTCAAGGAGGTAACCGCAGGCGTCGGTGCCTGCAAGATCTCGGATTGCTCTTTCAACAAGGAATTGGAGTGCAACGCCCAGAACATCAAAGTCGGCATGCAGAGCGGGACTGCGGAGTGTCTCACTTTTAAGCAACGTTAACTTATTTCACCATTTCATTCCCTTGGAGCAGAAACCTCTCCAGTTGAATCCCCGGGAAGTTTGATCAAAGGTAACTCGCCCGAAAACATTCGTTCAACAGCACAACTGCAATCAGGAGTCTTCACATGAACCAAAAGGCCGGAACCGCTGCCACCATCGCCATCATCGCCGCCATCGGCAGTTTCGTTCTCACCTTCGCCGGCAACCCGGTCTGGGGTCTTCTTGCCGCCATTCTGGCGATCGTTTTGGGTCTCGTCGGCGTGATCATATCCGCCTCGCCTAAAGTCGGCGGCGGACTGATGTCAAGTTTCTCGGTTATTCTCGGAATCTTTGGGGTAGGTCTGGCGATCCTGGTGCTGGTCGGAATTCTGCTTTTCTGATCTCCCGGATAGCGGGGAAAGGACAAGGGCTATCGCCTTTTTCCTGCAAAACAATACGCACAGGCCGCAGCCGCTGCACCGAGTGCCGGAGAAAAGCAACCGTTTCGCAGTGCCGGAACCACTGACCCGCAGTGCCCCGGTCGGACAGATGCCGGTACAGAGAGGACAGCAGGTGCAGGCCGGGCCGGTGGTCACCCGATGGGTGCAGAGGGTAAAAAGCTGTTGCTTATCGCTTACTGCCGCGGCATCGGCAATGAGCCTGTCGATAAGCTTCGGCCGCATCGGCAGTCTTCGCCGGTTTTTTTCCTGTTGAGAGGGAGCGGATTCCGGTATATCAGGTGAAATCAGGGACAGAGTCGGGAGTTTTCCCCGCAACTCCGCGAAAAAAGATCTCCGGTCGGTTCCTTCTTTAGCCGTCTCCGGCGGGGTAATTTCCGAGATGGCAAGCTCGGCGAATAGGACCGGCGCGGCAAGTTCCTTCACCCGTCGGAAAATTGCTAAGAACCGCATTGCCGCCTGTCGATTTTCGCAAACAGAGCAACCGCCGAGATCGAACTCAATCGACCGGCAATCGCTCCTGCCCAGCGCCACAAGAGCTTCTTCACTGAATATGCCCAGGCAGGGAACGGCAATCTCGTCGACAGACCGCCGTTTCTGGCGGATGCAGGAAATAACCGGCCGCTTTTCGGCCTTCCCCCGCACCGCCCGCAAAATACCTTCCAGGTCATATGACGTAGCCAGCGCTTCATTCGGGCAGACTGCAACGCAGGCCATGCAGCCGGTACATCTCTTTTGATCGAGCTGCAGCTGCCCACGGTCCGGGGATATGGCTCCGGCACCACAGACATCCAGGCACAGGCGGCAATCACAGCTGGAGAGCCGCCGCCGCAGGCATCTTTCCGGCACCGCCTGCACCAGCGGCAACGGCTCGACCTGGAGATTTCTCAGGAGGGACAGCATCCCGGCCCCCGGCCTTCGGCAGGACCCGGAGTTGCCCCTGTGGCATAGGATCGCTCACAGGCGGTCATAAATAAAGCAAGACAGTCGGCCAGGGAGAGGTAGAAGGGATTGGTGCTGCCTTCACGGATCGAGCGGCAAAAATCGAAAATCCATGGCCGCAGCCAGGTGAAAAAGAACCGGGCCTGCATTGTCCGAAATCCGGTCGCCTCCTCTTCCCGCCCGTCGGTCAGGGCCGACGCCTCGCGATCCGTCAAATAATATAAAAATTCCAGCTCGACCACTACATGATCGGCCGGCTCCTCGACATCGACCGACAGGCCCGCCTCCTGGTAGAACCGCAGGACGCCAAGAGTCGAATCGCCCATCACCCGCCGGCCCTGGTCCATATAGACCGAGCCGTAGGGGGCGGCGATCAGGGCAAAGGGTCCGACAAAGAGAGCCGCGTAATCGATACTCAGCTGCTCCTGGCCTTGGCGCTGTAAGGCGGCCGCCATTGCCGACGCGGCCATGGCGGCTTCAGGCGCGCATTCCTCCAGCAAAACCCCGAGGTTTTCGCAGACCTTTGCCTCAATCAGGAGATCCCTGTCCGGTTCATACAGGCAGCCGGCCAGGAGTTTGAAGCAGTTGCTGCGGAGGATTATTTCTCTTCGTTCTTTCATCAAAGGGCTCGCCCTGGATAAGGCGCGCCATACTTTAAAGCATGACGCGCTTTTTGATGCAAGCTACCTTGCGGCATACTCGCGGATGTAATAGACGTTCGGCTTGGTTCCTTCCTCAGGCTTTAAGACAAAGGCCTTGTGCTTCTTCAGGAGTTTTGCCACGTCGCTTGCGGGATCGTCGATATTCCCGACGCTCCTGGCGCCCGATGGGCAGGAGACGACGCAGTAGGGAAGTTCGCCGTTCTTCAGCCGATGGTCGCAGAGAATGCATTTCTCGACGATATTGTCGCGCCGCACCGCCTCATAGTCGGGATGGAGGTACGAATTCTTGTGGGGAGGAATGGCTCCAGCTTTTTTGGCCAGTTCCTCTCCTGAAGAGGTGATGCCTTTGACCATCGAAGTCTTGTCGGCAAAGAACGGCTGAGTGGGAGCCCCCTCCTCGTTGTAGCTGATCACGCTGTATTCGCCGAACGCCCCGTCTCGTTTCACCTCGCTCATGCTGTAGGGACAAGCCTCCTGGCAGGCCCGGCAGCCGATGCACCGTTCGTCGTTGTGCATGGTGATGCCCTCCGGCGTCTTGTACATCGCCTTGGGGTCGACCGGACAGGCCTCGACACAGGGGGCATTGCTGCAGTGGTTGCAGAGGACCGGCAGGGTCCGGTAGGTGGTATTGGGGAATTTGCCCACGGTCTCGTGGACGAAATCCGCCCAGTTATGGGTTTGGCCGTTTTTTCTCAGGGCGGTGTTGTTTTCGGTTTTGCAGGCTAAGGCGCAGGCGCCGCAAC
>MGTI01000122.1 GCA_001799365.1 Desulfobacterales bacterium GWB2_56_26
GAATCGAAGACTGACGACATGGTCATGCACGGACTGCTGCTCACCATCCTCATCACCGGCTTTGTCATCGAAGGGGCGAGAATGGCGGTCACCGAGCTGGGCAGCCCGATTGCCGGCTGGTCGCCGGTGGGATTGGCGGTGGCTAAGCTCATGGCGGGAATGTCGCCCGAACTGCTGCTTGATATGCACAGGGGCTTATGGTGGTTCCATCTGCTGCTTGCCCTGCTGTTCATCGGTCTGATTCCCTACACTAAACTGCGCCATATCGTGACCACCGGCGTCAGCGCCTTTTTTGCCGACCGCGGACCTACTGGGAAACTCGTCACCCTCGATCTGGAAAACGAGGCGGCGGAGAGCTTCGGGGCGGCAAAAGTCACCGACCTCACCTGGAAGGATCTCTTCGACACGGATGCCTGCACCTCGTGCAAGCGTTGCCAGGACAGGTGTCCGGCTTATGCCACGGATAAGCCCTTGTCGCCGATGCAGGTTATTGCGAGAATCGGCGAGCAGGCTGTCGAATACCCGGAGGGCAACCTGATTGAGGCGGTCGGCCGCAACGCCATCTGGTCCTGCACCACCTGCCGAGCCTGCCAGGAGATCTGCCCGGCGGGCATCGAACATGTCGGCAAGATCGTCGAAATGCGCCGCAATCTCGTGCTCATGGAAGGCGAGTTTCCGGGCGATGAGGTAATGACCGCCATGGAGCAGCTCGAAGTCAACGGCAACCCGCTCGGGCTGGGCTACGCCTCGCGCGGCGACTGGGCCGAGGGCCTCGGTCTTTCGAGTCCCGAGGAGAGCGACATCCTCTATTTCCCCGGCTGCTACGGCAGCTTCGACAAACGCAACATCGCCGTGGCGAAAAGTTTCGTGGCCCTTTGCCAGGCCGCCGGCATCCGCGTGGCAATCCTTGGCAAAGAGGAGAAATGCTGCGGCGAGCCGGCGAGGAAGATGGGCAACGAATATCTGTACCAGACGCTCGCCGCCGAAAACATCGCCACCATCCAGGGTTTCGGCATCAAAAAGATCGTCACCACCTGCCCGCACTGTTTCAATACCCTGAACAAGGACTATCGCGATCTCGGCCTTGACTGCGAAATCCAGTCCCATCCGGATTTCCTCGCGGAGCTCATTGCCCAAGGCAAACTCCTCGTGGACGGCGGACCCTTTGCCTGCACCTATCACGATTCCTGTTATCTCGGCCGCCACAACAACATCTATGACACGCCGCGAGAGCTGATCGAGCTGGCTGGCGGCGAGATCGCCGAGATGGAGAAAAACCGTGAGCAGTCATTCTGCTGCAGCGCCGGCGGCGGCCGGATACTGGCCGAGGAAAAGCTCGGCACACGGATCAATATCAAAAGAGTGGAGATGGCCGCCGCCACGGGCGCAGGTCTGCTGCTGGCCAACTGCCCCTTCTGCCTGACCATGTTTGAGGACGGGGTCAAAGGCGCGAACATCGAAGAGAGCTTGAAGCCGAAGGATATCGCCGAAGTGCTGGCGGAACGGCTTCAGGTCTGAATGGAAAAATTGGAGGAATAAAATGAAACTTCTGGTGTGTATAAAACAGGTTCCGGATATGGAATCGAAATTCAAGATCGGGACGGATGGCTGGTACGACCGCGAGGGTCTCGCCTGGCGGATGAACGAGTACGACGAGTACGGGGTCGAACAGGCAGTTCAGCTCAAGGAACAGACCGGCGCCGACCTGACGGTGCTCTGCCTTGGCCCCGAGCAGGTCAAGGAGACCATGAAAAAGGCCCTGGCCATGGGCTGCGACCGGGGAGTCCATATCGCCGACGACCAGAGTCACCTCAAGGACCCTTACGAGATCGCTTCGATAATCGCCGAATTCGCCCGGGACAAGAATTTCGATCTCATCTTCACCGGCATGCAGTCCCAGGATCGGGCCAGCGCCCAGGTCGGCGTCATGGTGGCAGAACTTATGGGACTTCCGGCAGTGACGACCATCGTCGGCTTTGCCTATGCCGACGGCAAAGTAACGGTAAAGCGGGAACTGGAAGGCGGGGTGAAGGCCACGGTTGAGGTGGCACCGCCGGTGCTTGTCACCTGTCAGCTCGGACTCAACACCCCTCGTTACCCGACCCTGCCGAACATCATGAAGGCCAAGAAAAAGGAGCTGCTGTCCATTCCCGCAGCCGACCTGCACAAGGCAAGCGGCCTGCAGGAGACGGCTAAAATCGAGTTCCCGGCGAAAAAGGGCGGAGGCGTTTTCCTCGAAGGCGAGGTGTCGACGATTGCGGACCGGCTTATCGGCATTCTCAAAGAAAAAACCGCCGTGCTGGCGTAGGAGGGACGTATGAAGATACTTCTTGTTGCCGAATACCGGCAGGGAAAGCTGCTCGATAATTACACCGAACTCCTGGCATTCGCGGGCATCATGGGGGCGGAGAGCGTGATGTTTACGGTGGCCGAAGCCGCCGGCGCATTGCCCAACTTTGACGGCCGCCTCTACCTCGCCGAGGTTTCTCAGGCTGGCGAATACAACCCCGAGACCCACAGGCAGCTCCTGCTCGACGTGGTGGAAATGGAACAGCCCGAGATGATCGTCCTTTCCCACAGCTCCTACGGCTGGGACCTCGCCCCGCGGCTGGCGGTCGCTCTCAGGGCGGCCCAGATCTCCGAGGTGGTGGCGGTGGAGGATGGGCAGCTCGTTGCGTCAATGTGCAACGGCAAGCTGCGCCGGACCCTGAAAAGCCGCGGCAAGATTACCGTCGTCACCACCCAGGCCGGGGCCTTTTCCCCCACCGATGCTGCGACGGGCGCACCGACCGTCATCCCGGTGGGCGGCGCGGCTTCGGGCAAGGTGAAACTTCTTGGCTATGAGACGGCGAAACCGGGCGGTGTCGATCTGGCAAGAGCAGAGGTCATCGTCAGTGCCGGCCGCGGCGTCGGCAAACCGGAGAATGTCGCCATGGTGGCGAATCTCGCCAAGGCTCTGGGCGGCGAATACGGCGCCAGCCGGCCCGTGGTCGACTCCCTGTGGGTCGAGCACAACCGCCAGGTGGGCACGACCGGTCATACCGTCGCTCCCAAGCTCTACATCGCCTGCGGCATTTCCGGCGCGGTCCAGCACTTGGCCGGTATGAAGAAATCGGAATTCGTGGTGGCGATCAACACCGACCGCGACGCCCCCATCGGCGATGTGGCCGACGTTTTCGCGGTGGCCGACCTGAAGCAGCTTCTGCCGATACTCACTGAAAAACTACAGGCGCTATAGGATGTTGGGAAAGGGTTGAACACCTTCAGCCCTTTCCCAAATTACCTATAACCATCACCCCACCTTCCTTGAATCCCGCAGTTCCATTTCAGGCGGCAAAGGTAATGACAAATTCGGTTTTACCTTCGGCCTGCAGCTCTATTTCGCCTTTGAGCTGTCTGACCAGCACCCGGACCAGCTTGAGCCCCAGCGACTGGGATTGCTCCACATCGAAGGTCTTTGAAAAGCCCGGGCCATTGTCGCTGACCAAGAGGCGCACGCGACGGTCCGGCCCGAGGCTGAGATCCACGCGGATTTCGCCTGCGCCGTCACCGCGGGCGGCGATATCCGGGAACCCATGTTTCAATGCATTTGAGACCAACTCGTTGATGATCAAGGCGACGGGGATGACCTTGTCGAGGTCGAGGTCGACGTCCTCGATGGAGACTTTTGCCCTGACAGCCCCTTCAGCCGCACCATAGGAGAGGAACAGATAGGCGATGAGGCTGTGCACGTATTCCGACAGGTTGATCCCGGCCAGCGACTTGGACTGGTACAGTTTCTCGTGGATCAGGGCCATGGTGTAAACCCGATTCTGGCTCTCCTTGAACAGCTCGATGGCCTTGGCGTCCTTGAAGTGCGGCTTCTGCAGGTTGAGCATGCTGTGGATGATCTGCAGATTGTTCTTGACCCGGTGATGTATCTCCTTGAGAAGCACTTCTTTCTCTTTCAGCGATTTTCTGATCTGCCCTTCGGCCTCCCGATGTTTGCCGAGCAGGGTGGCGTGCTCCATGGAGATGGCGGCCTGGGAGGTCAGCAGTTCCGTCATCTGGATCCGCTCCGCGGAAAATACGCCGCTTGACAGCCGGTTTTCCAGGTACAGTATTCCGATCATCCTCGACTGCTTTATTACCGGCAGACAGAGCACCGAGCGCAACTGCATCTCATGGACCTCGGGGTTGTCCTTGAAAATGCCCTGGCTGGCGGCGTCATGCAGGATTACTTTTTCGCCCGTTCGATAGACATACCGGACGATCGCCTTGCTGAGCCCTTCGGCCTCCTCCAGCTCCCGATGCTGCATGACCACCGTCTGTTGCGCCGCCGCATGGCATTCGGCGCGGATGAACAACGCGTCATTGTCATCGGTTACCAGCAGAAATCCGTGTTGCGCTCCCGAGCTTTCGATCACCACCTGCATGATTTTTTTCAGCAGGGCATCCTGTTCGATCTCGGCGGAAATGGCCAGAGATGATTTCATCAGATAGCCGATATCCAGGTTGGGCAGCGTATATGAAGGGGAGGATTCGCCTTCGGCCTGCAGCTGCAGGCTTTTCTCCCGTTCGACAAGCTTGGGAAATTTCGCGACGAGGCCTGCATACTTGCGTTCCGCATGACAGGTGCGGTAGAGGCGGGCCGCCTCGCTGAAGTAAACGTGGGCGGAGTGATGGCCGGCCTGGCGGAGCAATTCGCCCAGGACTTCGTTGAGATGGCCTTCCAGCAGCACATAGTTCTGCTCTCCTGCAGTGGCGATAGCATCCAGGTAAAGACTTCGGGCATGCCTGAAATCGCCGGTGACCCGTTCGAGTTCGGCGTATATAAATGCCAGGTACGGTCTCAGCAGTGGCCCCAGGGCGGTCCAATGCTCGATTTTACGGATCTGCGGCCGGATCTGCTCCGCTAGGCCCGAGACACCGGAATTGTCAATCTCTTCTTCATAACGTTTGACGAGGTTCAAAATGCGGAAGACCAGCCACTCTCTTTTCAATACGCTGTCGGTGAGACCCATCAGGTATGGCAGGGCTTCCTCCAGGTGTCGTTCAGCCGCTTCATGCTCGCCGAAGAAATAATGGCTGACTGCCCGGTGCACATGGTAACTGCCCGCCGAAGCGAAATGCTTGGACTGTTTCCATTGGGCGATGGTATCGGTCATGGACGGGAAATCGCCTGCCTTTTTCATCGGGTCGAGCCAGCCCGCCTGGGTCGCCCGGGCGAGACCAGCCGAGAAAGGCAGATGATACCTTTCCGAAAACTCGGCGAATTCTTCGACGAAACCCTGAATCACCCGCAGGTCCGCGCCCTGGATCTGCAGGTTCCACAGCAGCGGGCCGTACGCCGCGCCAGCGGTAAACAGGTCGCCGCAGTTCTTGCCGCACTGGATGGACTTCAGACAATAATCCGCAATGTCCTGGGGATGGCTGCGAGAGTGCATCAGGGCCCAGACGATGGCGTTCATCCCCCGGGCGGCTCCAAAGGTATTGGGAAATTTTGCGGCCAGGTTGCGTACCAGGTCTTCATATTTGAAGGCCTGCTCGAACGCTTCCTCCTCGGCCAGTTGCAGGCCGATGGCGGCCAGTGAATAGATAACGGCTTCGTCCATGCCGGCCGACAGGCAGCGAAGAGTCGCCTGCGCCGCGGTAAGATACAGCTGCGACAACTGCCCGCACAGATAGTAGCTGGGTACCAGCTCGCTGTAAAACGCGAACTCGACCCTGCTTTGACGGTCGTCGGTCAGGGGCAACTCCAGGATCGTCTGCCAGATGTCTTTCCTGGCGTGGATTTCGGCCATCAAGATTTTGCGTTGTCTGTCGGCTTCCTCGGAGCTCTCCGGGATGGCACGGCCGAGATAGGCCAGACCACGGTTGGCGGTTTCGATGGCTTTGACGAAGCTGCCGATCGACGAGAGGGATATCGTCTGTTCCGCCAGGCATTCCGCCCTGTCCAGGTTCGTTGCCGCATGATCGAGCAGCTGGTTGAGAAGTTCCTCGGAATTTTCGTGGCGGCCGCACATCAGCTCGGTCTTGGCCGCCTTCTGGAAAATTTTGAAGGTGCGGTCATAATGCGGCTGCTGCCAGCAGTCCTCCGGCAGCAGCTGCCGACTCAGTTTGAAATATTCGTTGGCCGCTTCCGTAGCCAGGGCGTCGAGGGCCTTATTGCCGGCGTGATAGTTGATGTCCGACAGCAGATAGGCAGTCTCGGGGTCCGGGTGTTCCTCACGGCCCAGATTGAGGTGCGAGGCGATGACGAACAGGTTTTCCATTTTTTCCATAGCCGGGTCCTGCTCGCGGGCGGCGGCCAGAAGACGGTTGCCGATGTGCCAGTGCATGCGGCAGCGGCGCTTCGGTTCGATGGCGGATAAGGCGGCTTCCTGGACCCGATCATGGATGAACCTCAGCCGGCCTTCGCTTTCCGTCAGCAAGCCCTGGCGCAGGGCGGGTTTCAGCTTGGTGAAGGTTTCAACCAGACTCAAATCCCTGGCCATGGCCAGCTCTGCGGGCAAAAACGTGTTGCCCATGCAGGCGCCGTATTCGAGCAGGGTGATCATTTCTTGCGGCAATTTCCGGATTTTCTCGCCGAAGAGGGCCACCACCGTCGTCGGCATGTTCGAGTCCCGGATCCTGTCCAGGTCCCAGCGCCACTCTTCATTCTTATCCAGCGTGAGAAGATTCTCATTATGAAGGTATGTCAGACTCTCATGGATGAAGAGGGGATTGCCTCCGGTCAAGGCGGCGAGAAAGTCCGACAGGGCTCTGGTCTGGGCAAGCGAGGAGGCGAGAATTGAGGCAACCATTTCATGGCAATGCTCGGGCGTCAGAGCCGTAAGCCTCATTTCACGCAACAGCCCTTCTCCTTGCCTGATACCCGCGATAAGACGGGTGAGCGGGTGGCCGGAGTCCACCTCGTTATGCCGGTAGGCTCCCATCAGGAACAAGTAGGGATGTTTCCGGGTATTGGCGAACACATAGGCCAGAAAGTCGAAAGAGGCCGTATCGCACCACTGCAGGTCGTCGATAAAGAGAGCCAGAGGATTCTGTTCGCCGGCCAGACAGGTCAGGAATTTGTCGAAGAGGTCGTGAAACCGGTTGAGCGATTCGACCGGGGGCAGCGGCTTCACCGGCGGCTGTGGTCCGATCAGGATTTCCAGCTCCGGGATCACATCGGTCAGCACCTTGCCGTTTTCGCCGACCGCCATCATTATTTTGTTTTTCCATACCCATACTCTCTCGTCGCTTTCGGTCAG
Source organism: Desulfobacterales bacterium GWB2_56_26 (assembly GCA_001799365.1). GTDB lineage: Bacteria > Desulfobacterota > Desulfobulbia > Desulfobulbales > Desulfocapsaceae > Desulforhopalus_A. The sequence goes on from MGTI01000122.1 coordinate 7,236, forward strand.
AAAGGTGCGGATCAGATTGCGGAATGCCTGAATCACGGAGTTGTACGGGATGTTCTTCTGGTACAGGTCGAATTTGCCTGAAGTAAAATACCCCCGGTGCTTCACTATCGGCTTCTGCAATTCCTGGATCAGGCGGGTTTTGCCGATGCCGGGCAACCCTGAGATGAACAGCGCCCGGAACTGACCCCGGGCTACGTTCTCATACGTCTCGAGAATTTCGGCGGTCTGTTTTTCCCTGCCGACCAGCCGGGAAATGAAAGGCACCCGGTGGTTGCGAATGTCGCTGTCGGGGATAAACTCGCCCACTGACCCGGTGGCGGCAAACTCATCCCGGCAGCGGAGCAGGTCGGTCAAAAGGCCGTGGCTGCTCTGGTAGCGACGTTCCGGCTCTTTGAGCAGCAGCTTGGCGACGATTGTACTCAGGCCGCGGGGAATGGATGGATCCAACTCCCGGACCTCGGGCGCTTCCCGGGCCAGGTGGGCATGGATCAACTCTAAGGGGTCACTCGAAGAGAAGGGCAGACGGCCGGTAAGCAGTTCAAACAGGACAACTCCCAGGGAATACAGATCAGAGGCGAATGTCACCCGGTGGTCGATGCGGCCCGTCTGTTCGGGAGAGGTGTAGGGCAGGGTCTGGTGAACGAAATAGGGTTCATAGATGAAATGGCTGGAATCGCTCGCATCCAGGGCGCTGATGAAGTCGGTCAGCCGCACGTCGAGCGTATCCGGGGCCACCAGGACATTGTGCGGCTTAACGCCGCCGTGAATAATCCCCGCGGTGTGCACGGCATCCAGTACCCGGGCCAGGCTGCAGGCAATGGTGAAAAAATCCGGCAGCGCCATGCCGCGCCCTGGCTCCGTCAGCCTGTCCAGCGTAACGCCGTCGAAGTAGTCCTGGACAATAAAGCACAGCCCGTCTTTCACCTCGAAAAGGTCGGGAGTGATGGCCAGAGGGGAGCTTAATACCTTGAGATGTTCGACTCTTTGACTGATCCTTGATTTCTTGCGGTCGGACAGGTAGGCCCCTTTGAATAACTTCAGCACCAACAGCCGATCCGGATGGTCTTTGTGGACGGCCTTGTAAACCACCGCCTTTTTGCTTTCGGCTATTTTTTCAAGGATGTCGTAATCGTTGGTTTCGCTAGAAGATGCATGACCCAACGCTTCTGTATTCATATGTCAATGATTTACTATGTTTATGGTTCATCGACAGAGTTATTGCTGGCTGCCGTCACGATCCGATTCCCGGATGTTCGTGGACCTCATGTGCGGCATGTTTTTATCCAGCACCTGTCGGACGGTCACGGCCAATGCCTGGATAGTGAATGGCTTCAGGAGAAGCCTTTGTATACCAAGGCGTTTGGTCTCCTCCTCGGTAATTTTTTCTTTAAAGCCGGTAAA
>MGTI01000123.1 GCA_001799365.1 Desulfobacterales bacterium GWB2_56_26
CGAGCCGGACATCTTTGCCTCACTTTACGGTATCGATCACGACTCGCTGATACGGGGCGGAGAAGAGATCCTGGCCCAGAAGGGCGAGGTGGGCCAGGCTTTGTTTGCCGCCGGTGCAGGCATTTCCTCCCTGCGGGAGGTCATTCTTCAGCTGGAGGCAGACGCGGGCGAGCTGTTCAAGGCGATGGGAAAAAACCAGGCGATCAACAGAGCCGTAGCCAGGTACAAAGAACTGCAGGGCGAGGCGAAGAAAGCCTGCCTTTCCGCCCGGGAATGGCAGGAACTGCGGAAAGACCTGGAAGAGGCCGCCACCGGACGGACCGCCCTGGAAGCCGAGCGGGACGCCGGGAACAAAGAGGTGCAGCGCTTGCAGCGGTTGGTGCAGGCGATTCCGGAACTGGCTGCCCTGCAGTCCCGGCGCGAGCAGTTGGCGGCCCTGGGCGAGGTGGTGGTGCTCGATCCCGGTTTCGGCGAACGGTACCTGTCCGTCGATCGGGAGCTCCGCGAGGCCGGGCTGCAGCTGCAGAAGGATAGCGAACGGTTGGTGAGGCTTATCGACCGGCAAAAATCCATCTCGCCCAACCGGGCACTGCTCGATCAGGCGACGCGGGTGGACGATCTTCATCAGCGCCTGGGTGAATACCGAAAAGGCCAGAAGGACCGGCCGGAAAGAAACGGTATGCGGATCGGTCTTCGCACCGAAGCCGGCCGCCTGTTGCAGCAGGTGCGGCCGGAGCTCGACCTGAGCGGCGTGGAGATTCTGCGTCCTCTCCTCACCGCAAAGCGGACGGTGCAGGACCTCGTCACCCGGCACGAGGCAATCCGGCAGAAGCTCGAGGCGGCGCAGCAGCAGGGGCGGGCCGCGGAATTGGAACGGGAGGCGGTGGTGGGCGACTTGGCGGCTATCCCCGTGGACCGTGAGTCGCACAATCTTCTCCAGGCAGTCAGGCTCACGCAAAAGGCCGGCGATATCGACGGCCTTCTCGCCAAGGGGACAAGCGAAATCGCTCTCAACAGGAAACAGAGCCTGGCGGAGCTGAAGCGGATCGGTTTGTGGAATGGCCAACTGGCAGAACTCATGGAGCTGGCCCTGCCGCTGCCTGCGACGCTGCAGCGCTTTGACCAGGCCTACGTCGAGCTCGGCGAAGAGCGGCGCGAGCTGGACAAGGATCACCGCAATCTCGACCGGGAGCTGAAGGCGGCCGAAGCCGAACGGGGAAAACTTGCGCGAGGCGGGCAGGCGCCGTCGGAAGAGGAGCTCCTTGCCATCCGGGCCAGGCGGGAACATGGCTGGCAGCTGGTGCGGCGGCAATGGCTTGATCGGGAGGATGTCGAGCAGGAGATTTGTTTATATTCGCCCGGGCAGCCGCTGGCCGAGTCCTACGAGGGCTATGTGAGCCAGGCGGATGGCGTGGCCGATCGGCTGCGCCGCGAGGCCGACCGAGTGGCGGGGATCGCCGCCGTGCAGGCCCAGCTTGAAAGCCTGCAGGAGGCCTTGGCGGCCAACAATCGGGCGCGGCAGGCAGTTCAACAGCGCGCGGAGGCCGTGGCTGCCGACTGGCGCAACATTTGGCAGCCGGCGGGTATAACACCGCTCTCGCCCAGGGAAATGGGCGGCTGGCTGGCCGAGATCGATCGGCTGCGGTTCCGGGTGGGGGAGATTTTCAAGAAGGAGCAGGAGCTGGACCGGATTCGCCAGCGGCGTACCGAATTCAGACAGACGGTTGTAAGCGAGCTGTCTTCGCTGACTGCGGAACAGATGCCCGCAGGCGAAGAGCTCGGACCGGTCCAGGTCCTGGCCGAAACCGTGCTCGACCAGATCGCCCGCCGGAAAGCGGTCCGGGAAAAACTGCAGGAGCGGCTCGCCCAGGCGACTGGAAAGGTTCGGCAGTCGGCGGAGGATCTGCGGAATGGTCGCGAGGCCCTGGCCGGATGGCGGGAGGAGTGGCAAAGAGCGACCGTGGGGCTTTGCACGAAAGACTTGCTCGCCCCTCTTGATGCGGTCGAGAGGCTCGAAATCCTGCAAAACTGTTTTGACCGGCTCGCCAAGGCCGAGGAGATGCAGAAGCGTATCGACGGAATCGACCGGGATGCGGCTGGTCTCGCCGGAGAGGTTCGGGCGCTCCTTGCGCAGGTTGCGCCCGGACTCGGTGCGATGCCTCTCGATCAGGCCATTCTGCAGCTGCGGGCCATGCTCGGGCAGGCCCAGCAGGAGAGGACTCTCGATGCCCAGATGGCGGAAGAAATAGCAGTACTTCGGGACCAAATCGCTGCCACCGAGAAAAACCTGAAGGGCGCCCGGTACCAGATGGCTGAACTCCTGAAGACGGCTGCCTGCGCACAACCCGAGGAACTGCCAGCAGTCATCGAGAGATACGCGGTGTATAAAAAACTGCAGGAAAAAATTGCCGACACCGAAGCAAGTCTTGCCCAGATCGGGGCAGGCGTGAGTCTCGCCGAACTGGCCCAGCAGGCGGCGGAGGTGCATATCGACGAACTGCCCGGCATGGTGGCCGCGCTCGCAAGAGACACGGAGGAGCGGATAAATCCGGAGATCAACCGCATCTCCCAGCGAATCGGCGAAATCGGCGTCCGGCTTGCCGCCATGGACGGCAGCGGCAGGGCCGCGGAACTGGCCGAGCGGATGGAGCAGGAACTGGCCCTGATACGGCGGCTCACCGAGCGCTATGCGGTGGTCAAGCTGGCGGCGAAGATCCTGCAGCAGGAGATCGAACGCTACCGGGAGGAGCACCAGGCCCCGGTCTTAAAACTCGGCTCCCGCTATTTCCGGGAGCTGACCCGGGGCTCCTTTATCGGCCTGCGGGCCGATGTGGACGACAAAGGAGAGCCGGTGCTGGTCGGCGTCCGCTCGGGCGACCGGCGCCTCACCGTCGATAAAATGAGCTCGGGAACCCGCGACCAGCTCTATCTGGCCCTGCGCCTTGCCACCCTCGAATGGCGCCTCGCAAAAAACGAGCCGATGCCCTTTATCGTCGACGACATCCTCATCAATTTCGACGACGATCGGTCGAAGGCAACGCTTGCCGTCTTTGCCGAACTGGCCGGGAAGAATCAGGTCATTCTTTTCACCCATCACCGCCGGATCGTCGACGAGGCAAGCGGAATGGTTGCGCAGGGAAACATTCAAATCCATGAGTTGTGATACAGAAGAATTGTCGAAATTGTCGGGAGGAGTTGTGGAGAGAGATACCAAGCAGCGTGTTGCAAAGAGTTATGCCAAGCAAAAGGCCATGGCAAATATCGGCGCCGTTCTTGTCGAGATCGGCCCCGGCACCGCCACCATCGAACTGCCGTTTCAACCGGAGTTGACCCAGCAGAATGGTTTCATTCATGCGGGCATCGTCACCATGATCGTGGATACCGCCTGCGGTTACGCCGCTTTCAGCCTGATGCCGCCGACAGCGGCGGTGCTCACCGTCGAATATAAGGTCAATTTCGTTTCTCCGGCCATCGGCGAAAAATTTATAGCCAGAGGCCGGGTGTTGAAGCCGGGACGGACCTTGATGGTGTGTCAGGGAGAGGTCTATGCGGTAAAGGGCGGCCAGGAAAAACTCGTCGCCACGATGTTGGCAACGATGATTGCGCGGGAAGACTCCGGTCTGGTGGATTAATACCTGGGGATTAAGATTTATTTCCTATTGTTTGCTGGGAAATTATTCTGTGCCGGTGAAATATTCTGTTATCGATTTGTTCTATGCAGTTGTTTCTTATATAATACAAAATAACCAGGAACAATCCTGTACCGGTAAATAGTAAAAAATAATCGAAGGTTATATGTACAAAGTTCTTATCGTAGAAAATAATCCTACTCTCATTAAACTCCTCTCTCATTTTTTTCAGAGTGAAGACTGTGACATTCGCATAGCCGATGATGGCCTGCAGGCTATGAGTGTGCTGGAATCCTTCATCCCCGATATCCTCTTTACCGATATAATAATGCCGAAGATCGGCGGGGATGTTCTGTGCAGGATTGTCAGGCATACGCCTAAGTTCAAAGACATCTTTATCGTCATCTATTCAGCAATTGCCTGCGAGGATGAAAAGCGGATCTTCGATCTGGAAGCCGATCTTTATATTGCGAAAGGGGCAAACATTACTATTGCAAAACACATCCGCCATGTTCTCGAGCAGTTCAGGAGCGGAAAACGGCGGGAGAATATCCTTCATGGCAAGGAGGAGCTGCATTTAAGAGGCATCACCAAGGAACTCCTGATATCTCGACGACACTATAATACGATATTGGAGAATCTCGCCGAGGCGGTCATCGAGATGGATGGCACGGGGCAGATCGTCCAGGCCAACAGAGCCGCACAAGAGCTGCTGAGCTGTGCCCCGGCAACACTTTTTTCAAGCCGATTGACCGACTATCTTGCCGGGCCCGGGTTGGACCTGGTCGAAGAGTGGTTCGCCGGGGCCGCGACCGGCGGATTGCCTCAATTTCGCTCCAGTTATGACAGCCCTTTGTTGGTAGGGGAGCGTCAGGTTATCATCAAACTTGTGTCGATTACCGACCAAGATGAATTCTTTCTTATCGCCATCTTGCAGGATATCACCGAACGCAAACAGGTTGAAAAACAACTCCAGATTTTCAACGATGAGCTGGAACGAAGAGTTGAGCGACGTACCCGTGAGCTGCAGGAAACACAGTCACAGTACCTGCATGCTGAAAAGCTCTCGGCAATCGGCAAATTGTCGGCCTCTATCGCCCATGAATTCAATAGCCCTCTGCAGGGTGTCATGTTTATCCTCAAGGGTTTGAAGAACACGGTGACCCTGGAGGACGAGGACAGGGTTATGCTGGATCTGGCTCTCAGTGAAAGTTACCGGATGAAAAATTTGATTCGCAGCCTTCAGGATTTCAACCGTCCTTCTTCGGGCAAGAAGGTGTTGATGGATGTACATGTGTCCATTGACGCCTTGCTGTTGCTGTGCAAGAGCGATTTCAAACTCAAAAGGATTTCAACTGTATTGAACTACGATGCCAGGCTGCCCCAGATACAGGCGATCCCGGATCAGATCAAACAAGTCTTTCTTAACCTGTTGAACAATGCAGCTGATGCCTGCCTGGAAAACGGCGGAGTGATCACGATAAGTACAGGTCGTGAAGAGCAGGGAATCGCTGTAACGATTCAGGACAACGGTATAGGTATCGAGCCTGGAAAAATGGATCTGATCTTTCAACCGTTTTACTCAACGAAGTCGGCAGTTAAGGGAACGGGTCTGGGTTTATCGGTCTGTCACGGTATTGTGCAAAACCATCAGGGAGAAATTCGTGTTGAGAGCCGGCCCGGAGAAGGTTCGACCTTCACCGTCCTGCTGCCTGTCAAAGGAGAATGACGAAAGAATCCGTTCCGGCAGATGAGGAGTAACCTTCTCATATTTGCCGCCATCCCAGCTGCAAACTGCCAGAGTTCAGAAAAAAGGACGCAAGATATTAAAATTTTCATCTTATCAACCGATAACAGAGAAATATCGCCGAAAACGGTCTGTATGGAGCTCATGAGGTGGAAATTGATTGGCTGCAACTGACATGCAGGCGTGCGATAGAGGTGAAACAGAGGCTTTGGCAAGCCCATAGTACCCTGATATCAGGCATTAAATGAAAAAATGAGGTTGGTATGCAGAATGCCGCACAACACCAGACAAGACAATGGAGTCTTGAAAAAAAGAAGACATTCGACAAGACCGGTGATGTCCAGTTGCTGTATCGCCCTGAGATAGTTGCCCGTGACGGCAGGTATGTGGCCTACGCCAACAAAGTAATATGTGATTGTTTCAGTGGGCTGGAGTGGTTCCCGGGACCTGACAAAGATATGAGCTGGAAGGAAGGGGGCCATTGGGCAAAAGAGCTGGCGATCGGTGGAGGTGGCTGGCGATTACCAACCCTCAAAGAGCTGCGGGGGTTGTTCAAAATGAACAAAAATGGCGATAATCTTTCTCCTCTTTTCGGGCTCAGCATGACGGATGTATGGAGCTGTGAAATCAAAGATGAATCGTCCGCCTGGGGGTTCAATTTTCTTCCGGGTAATCAGTTTTGGACGTGTAGAACCCTTTCCAGGAGATTCAGGGTCCTGGCCGTTCGTCCGAGGATGTACGGTGCCTTTGAAAAGAGGGCTCAAACGGTGGCGGATTGAGCACAATCTTTGAAAATTAAGTTGTCATCAAGCAAAAATCATCCGATATTCAATTGCGGGAGGACACGACGGAAGATAAGCTGGAAACATCATCAACCATTTGAAATCAGATGGCATTCTAGATTTTCCAAACTCTGAGAAACGCGTCACTTGACTGATTCCAGCAAGCAGCCTAAATTACGCTCTAAAGTGACTGATACGAGCTTAAAGCTATTGAGGCTTCAACCTTTCCTCTACACGGATAATGCGCTTCCTGGAGGGATTATCTGAAACGGGAACGGCCTTAAGGGGAGGACAAACAAATCAGGAGGGTCGAAAATGGCGGCAAGCAGTGCGGCATCTTCCGGCAAGACGCAAGAGAAGTGGGACGGCAAGTGGCCTGCCTGGCATTCAACTCTGTCGAACTATCGGGAACCAAGTGCATGGACAGCCGCCTGGCAGTTGACCAATACTCTCATTCCTTACCTGGGCTTGTGGTTCCTGATGGTTCTGTCCATCCAGCGTGGCTATCCTTATGCGGTAACATCGATACTGGCGACCGTTGCCGCCCTCTTTCTTGTCCGATTGTTCATTTTGTTTCATGATTGCGTCCACGGTTCGCTCTTCCCCAAAAAGGCTCTCAACTCATTTTTCGGATACGCATTGGGGCTGTTGGTGTTTACTCCTTTTGAGGATTGGCGCTTCAGCCATCTCCGCCACCATGTAACCTATGCCAACCTGGATGCGCGCGGGTTTGGCGATATCTGGACCATGACTCGAACGGAATACGAAGAGGCCTCGCCGGCTAAACGGCTATCCTACCGCCTCTACCGCAATCCCGTGGTCCTGGTGGGCCTGGGAGCGTTGTTCAGTTTTCTGCTCCGCTACCGGCTGCCGACGCGAAAGTCGAAGTGGAAGGAACGCAGGAGCGTCCTGTTTACCAATCTCCTCATCGTCGCGGTCATTCTGATTGCCTCTCGAACCATGGGCTGGCGGACCTACCTTCTCATCCAGTTGCCTGTGATTTGGCTGGCCGGATCTGTGGGCATCTGGCTCTTCTATGTGCAACACCAGTTCGAGGGCGGATACTGGGCGCGGAAGGGGGACTGGGATCCCGTCCGCGCCGCCATGGAAGGCAGTTCCTTTTTCCGGTTGCCGAGGGTATTGCGGTGGTTTTCAGCCGACATCGGGTATCACCATGTACATCATCTGAACCCCCGAATTCCGAACTACCGCCTCAAGCGGTGCTTTGATGCTGTTCCTCCACTCCGGGACAAGACCGGCCTCACCATCTGGAAGAGCTTCTCCGGTATTCATTTGAAACTCTGGGACGAGGAACGCAAGGAGCTTGTGGGTTTTACTTGATGGATTACAGATTCAAGGAGACCGGGCTGGCGCACGTCATAGATTCACTCACCAGCCCTGAATTCTCACCTAAAACGTCACCTTCTCCGCCCCGCAGACCAGCTCGCTGAATTCGTTCCTCCAGTTCTGGCCGCCGAGAGTCTCGGCCAGGACGACCGCCATGTGCTGCGGAATAATGCCCATTTCCCGGTTGCGGCCGAGGCCGGAGAGGCAGGACGGGCAGTTGGTGGCGATCACCGTGGCGTTGTTGCCGGTCATGGCCTTTTTCATCGATTCCCGTTTGCGCTCCAGCATGGCGTAGGCGATGTCGGGCCGGGAGATGGCGAGCGTTCCCGCCTCGGAGCAGCAGTTGGGTACGCTCCGCACATCCGCGTGTAGCCGGCCGAGCAGGCCCGGTCCCGCGCCGTCGAAGGAATCGTGGCAGGGGGTGTGGTAGAGGATAGTGCCCGGCCGCCGCTCTATAAATCGGCCGTTGGCATTGTCCAGGACGAACTGGGAGACGTCGACAATATTGCAGTTGAAGATCTCGCTGCAGCCCATCTCGTGGAGCGATTCACGGCAGGTGCCGCAGCTGACGAGAAAGGCGTCGAACACCAGGTGGCCGAGCATCTCCTTGATCTGGGAGAGGATGATGGTGTCCCGTAAGGTGATGACCCCGGCCATCTTCTTCTTGGCGTTGACCTTGGCCGGAAAGCCGCAGCAGAGGAAGGGCGGCGGCAGCACGACCCGGATGTTGTTCTTGGCCAAGAGATAAATGGCCGCCATCGAAATCTCGCTGTAGAGCCGCTCCGATCCGCAGCCGGGGAAATAGAAGACGTTCTTCTGCACCTTTCCAGCCGGGCTGATCATCAGGGCCTCACGCTCCGAACACTGGGGGAGCAGGGTGGACAGGGTTTTTTTCGAAGCCGGCATCATCGGCGATTTGAGCATGTCGAGTGCCCGCCAGTTTTTATCTGTGATCGCTTGGGGCGCCTTTTTGTAGGCTCTGGCAGCCATGCGCTGAGCGGCGCTGCCCCATTCCATCACGACTTTCCGGAACACGCGGTTGACGATCCGGTACCGGTTTTTCAGGTAGAGGAGCGAGAGCCGGGTTGCCAGCGCAGTATGCTTGTAGCCAAGGTCGGAGAGGATCTCCCGCTCGAGGATCGAGACCTCGGCGGTGTCGATATCGACCGGACAGGGCGCCAGACACTTGCGGCACATGGTGCAGTGGTCGGCGATCTCCTCCAGATTTTTCAACTGGTTGAAGCGCGGCAGATGGGAGCGCTGCATGTCGTAGAGCAGGGCCTCGATCAGCGAGCCGATCACCATGTTTTTATTGCGCGGGTGCATGAAGATGTTGCTGCCCGGATGATAGACGCAGCAGACCGGCATGCATTTGCCGCAGCGGATGCACTTGGAGATCATCGACGACAACTGGGCAAGGGATCCGTACTGGAGGATCTTCGCTTCAAGTTCCAAGAGATTGAAGGACGGGGTGAAGACCTTATCGATGATCGCCGGGTCGTTCAGCATCCCCGGATTCATGATGCCCTGAGGATCGACCTCTTTGCGATAGACGCGCAACTCGTCGAGGCGGGCCTCCTCCAGAAACTTCATCTTGGTGATGCCGATGCCGTGCTCGCCGCTTACCACGCCGCCCAGTTCCACCGCCTTGGCCATGATGTCCTCGGCGGTTTTTTCCGCCCGCTTCATCATGTCGCGGTCGTTGGAGAAGACCGGGATGTTGACGTGGATATTGCCGTCGCCGGCATGCATATGGGTGGCGATAACGATGCGCTTCGAGCGCACCTCGTGGAAAAGCGCCTCGATAATGCCGCTGACCTTTTTATAGCCGCTGAAGAGTTCGAGCAGATCGGCCAAAAGCTTTTCGATCGAGGCTTCGTAAGCGATCGCACCTTTGGCCCGCAGGCCGAGCTTGTTGAGCTTTTCACTGCACAGTTCGTTGGCCTTGGGGATCTTTGCTTCCAGCCAGTCCGGGTCCTCGATGGGCTCGGCGGTTTTCAGGTACAGGACGGTCCGGTGGATGAACTGCTCTTTGTTAAAAATATCCTCGGCGAGGTTGTATTCATCGACGTAGCGGGCAAACTCGGCCAGCGCCGGCAGGGGCAGGACTATGTCTTCGTTGAGCTTGAAGGCATTGGTGCGGGCGGAGATGGCGCCTAGCCGCTTCCTGTCCCGCCAGAAGCGGGTGGCCTCGTCGGCATCCTGGGCGATGAACAGCTCGGTATTTTTATAGGGTTCGAGGAGTTTCACCAGCCGATCCTTGCCGCGCAGGACCTGGGCGCTGGTATGGCCGACCATGTCGATCAGCAGCACCGCTTTGGGGTGCGCACTGCGGGCCGCCTTGAACTTGTATTTGATCGCCCGGATATACTCCTCGTCAAAGTGCTCAAGCGCCATCAACGCCTCTTCACCCTGGTTGACGAATTCTTCGGAGATCTCGACGATGACCCGGCTCGCTTCGTCCATGTCGTCGCCGTAGAATTCCAGGCAGTAGGTCATCTTTTTTTCGTAGGCCTGATAGAGGACGAACTCGCCGGAGGTGATGACCCCGTCGGTGCCCTCCTTCTGGAAGCCCGGCAAGCCCTTCAGGGCCTTATTGGTGATATCCTTCCACAACCCTTTCTTGCGGATCTCGGTACCGGTCAGCTGCACTTCGCGCAAAATTTTGCCGCTCTTGTCCACCACCTCGAACCGCACCGTGTCGTCCGGCAGGATCTTGCGCATCGGGTGCTCGACCCGCCGCACGGTGAGGAGGCCCTTGCCCGGCATGGCGATGGTGTAGGCCAGGATGTTGTCGATGGCCGTGCCCCAGAGCACCGCGGTCTTGCCCCCGGCATTCTCGGCGATATTGCCGCCGATGGTCGAGGCCCAGGCGCTGGTCGGATCGGTGGCGAAGACGAGATTTTCTTTAACCGCATGGGCCATGGCGTCGGAGGTGACGACCCCTGCCTCGACCTTTAAAACCGGGACCTTTTTGCCAACGCCCAGATGGGAAAAGTCCCGGTAGGCGATGTCGTGGATCCTGGTCAGTTTTTCGGTGTTGACGATGACGCAGTTGCTGGTAACCGGTACACTGCCGCCGGTCAGTCCGGTGCCGCCGCCGCGGGGAATGATCTTCAGGCCGAGATGGGCGACCGCCTCCATCAATTCGGGCAGCTGCTCCTCGGTCGACGGCCGCAGGACAGCGAGCGGCAGAAAGAGGCGCCAGTCGGTGGCATCGGTGGCATGGCTGATGAGCGTAAACGGGTCGAAGCGGACGTTCTCCTTGCCGATGATCGCCCCCAGTCTTTTCTGCATCTGGGCGCGCAGGGCCGGGGCGTCGTGGATCTCTTTTTTCAGCTCGCAGAGCTTGGCACGGCAGATCTCCATCAGGCGGAGGACCTTGGCGCTCCGCTCCGAGCCGACCCGGCCGATCCGGGCGGCCTCCTCGATAATGGCGAGATCCTCGCCCGCGGTTTTTAAAAATTTGTGCAGGCGGCGCGGGGAGTCGATGAGTTCCTGAAATAGAAAGGGATTTCTTCTGAGGATGAAGAGATCGCCCATAAAGCGCATGACCAGTCGCGCCGACCGTCCGGTGATCCGCTGGCTGCGCAGTTCTTCCAGGTCTTCCCAGACCTCGGGACCAAACAGCAGGTTGATGATCAGCTTGTCGTCCGCGGACGTGAAGTTGTAGGGAATCTCGCGATAATCTTTTACGTTCATGTTCTTTCTGGCCTTGACTGCGGGAACGGTTTCCTCTGGGTTGATTGATGGACGATGCTTTTCTGTTTTCTTAAAGTGCAAGTATATAAAAACTCAAAACACTGCTGAATGGGGGTCATGCCCTGATGGGGGCTGAAACGAGCACAGCCACCAGGAAGTGATCCACATTTTCCCGGTATGGTGCAGATGGAGGAAGAGTTTGTACTCTTTTTCGGGTGCCGCGATCCAGAGGGAGAAGAAAACTGCCGAACCTGTTTATTTACCATCTCTATTGTTTTTTGCCAGTTTTTTGTCTGGACGGGCGGGATAAAAGCAATAATGTCATAACATTGTTTTGCTGAAATAAACTGCAACCCGCAGTCCTTTTCTCGTGGCACGGATAAAATCCCCTCTAGTCCGTTTTGAAAAACGGCAAGGAAGTGATACTATCCAGCATTGTCGATTATTCTGCCGGCACTGGTTGTCACATGCTGCCAAACAAATTGAAGGTGCAAATTTGAATTATTTAGCGGTGAGTATAATCTGTATCTTGAGTACGCTGCCCGGCTGCAGGTCGTTGTATGAGGGGTTCAAAGCCGTGCGCACCGAGGAGTGCTACCGCCTGCCGTATCCGGATCAGGAGGAGTGCTTGCGGCAGGCGGATGTCGGCTATGACGAATATGAAAAGGATCGGGAGGGGGCAAGGCGGCGGTCGTAGCGTTGTGTCGATTGCTTGTCGAGGCTGACGAGGTGAAAAGGGAATGAAGTTATACCTGTCCGAACTGCTGACACGGCTTGTCTCCCGGCAGAACAAGATTGCCGATCTCGATGCCGAAAGTCGTTTTCTGCAGTACACCGTGATCAGCTGTGCCGGTCTGGCGGCCATGATCGGTTTTGGTCTCTACAATTTATTTCAGGGGCAATACCTTCTTGTTCTGGCGATTGCCAGCTCTGCCCTGGGGTTGGTTATCGGCTGGATTTTCCTCTTCCGCGGGCTGGCCGGAGCCATGATCTACCGGGCAAACGTCGTGCTGTTCTACGTCCTCCTTTTTTATGTGACCTATCTGGGCGGCGAGGACCACTCGAAAATTCTCTGGGTCAACATCTCGCCGCTCATCACTTTTTTTCTTTTAGGCAGAAGCGAGGGGTTGGTGTGGATAAGTGCCATGTGGCTCTGCCTCTTCGTCTATTTTTTCAATCCCTTCGAATTGTCGGGCGGCCATGTCTACAGTCCGGGGTATGCCGTCAGGTTTCTGGTGAGCTTTACGGTCATCTCCGTCATCACCTATTTTTACGAAAATTTTCGGCACAAATACCGTGCCGACATGGAAGAGAAAAACAGCAGGCTGCTGGCCGAAATTCAGGAACGGCAGAAAGTGGAGTCCTCCCTGCGGGAGAGCGAGGCCCGTTACCGGGCCATATACCTGCACGCCGCCGAAGGCATTCTGCTCATCAACTTCCAGGGGGATATCGTCGAGTGCAATCCGCAGATCCTGGCGATGCTCGGTTATCGGCAACCGGATGTGGTCGGCCGCAATATCTTTACTTTTTTTCATCCCGAAGATCTGATCCGGTTGCCGCCGCAGATCGAAAAACTCCGCTCCGGGGAGGTGCTGTTTATCGAACGCCGGCTGCGGACCGCGTCCGGCATTTATCTGCTCTTTGAGCAGAGCGGCAAGAAGATCAGCGAGGACCTGATCATCCTGCTCTACCGCGATATAACCGAGCGGAAGATCGCCGAACTCGCCCTGGAGCGGGCCAATCAGGCCTTGGATCGACTGGCCCATTTCGATGGCCTGACCCAGATCGCCAACCGGCGCCGGTTCGACCATGCCCTCAGCACCGAATGGCTGCGCATGAAAAGGGAAGGAAAAGACATCGGCCTCATTCTCGCCGATATCGACTACTTCAAACAGTTCAATGACATATATGGCCATCAGGCCGGTGACGACTGCCTCCGGAGCGTGGCGTCGACCCTTGCTTCTTTGGTCCACCGCCCGGCCGACATGGTCGCCCGATACGGCGGCGAAGAATTTGTCATCCTCCTGCCCGACACCGACCTCGAGGGGTGCAGGCAAATCGCCGAGAAGATGCGCCTGAAGGTCGAACAATCGCGCATCCCTCATCGGGGTTCGACGGCCCACTCCGTTGTAACGATGAGTTTCGGCGTGGCGGTGATATCGCCCGGCGATACCCAAGACGGGTACGAAGTGCTGGTAGGGGCGGCGGACAAGGCGCTCTATCAGGCCAAGGAAGGTGGCAGAAACCGAATCGTCTGAAATTGTGCCGAAGTCGCAGCGGACGACGGATGATAAAAAGTTGGGTGTAATTTGGTTCGAGCAAAAGGAAAACTACAATGGACGGGAGGCCGTTTCTATGGGGTTTGCCGATGTAACCGAACACGAAAGGATCGAGAAGGCGCTTCAGGAGAGCGAGGCACGCTGCCAGGGAATGTATCGGCTGATGAAACAGATGGCCAACACCGTTCCCGACCTGATCTGGGCAAAAGACTTGGACGACCGCTATATCTTCGCCAACAAGGCGATCTGCGATAAGCTCCTCATGTGTGAGGAGGGCGAGAGTCCGATTGGCAAAAACGACCTGTTCTTCGCCGAACGCGAGCGGGCCAGGGGGTACGTTCATACCTTCGGCGAAATCTGCATCAATTCCGATGCGGTGGTAAAAGAGACCGGCAGGCCGGGGCGCTTTCTGGAGGATGGCCTGGTGCGCGGGGTCTATCTGATGCTCGATGTCCAGAAGGCGCCGCTTTTCGATGAACGGAGGCAGCTGATCGGAACGGTCGGCGCCGGCCGGGATGTGACCCAGGACCGGGCCAACCGCAAGGCCCGCGAGGAGAGTGAGAAAAGATATCGGCTGCTGGCCGAGAATATCCGTGATGTGCTGTGGGTACTCGATGTACAGTTCAATCCCACCTACGTGACCCCTTCCATCCGTGAGTTGTCGGGGTACAGCCGGGAGGAGTTTCTCGCCCTGCCGATCGATATCCACATGACGCCGAAATACCGGAGGAAGTTGAAGGCCCTGCTGCGCATGACGGGGCGCGCGATCCCTTCGGGGGAGAATACCTCGGGCAGGTTCCATGACTTCGAGTGCGTTAAAAAGGATGGGACGACCATCTGGGTCGAGATCGTCAACACCGCCATCCGGGCAGACGACGG
>MGTI01000124.1:0-5933 GCA_001799365.1 Desulfobacterales bacterium GWB2_56_26
GGCGATCAGTATGCCCCAGGGCACCCCGCGGCTCACCCCGAAGGTGTGCTCATGCCCCACATAGAGCGAATGCACCCCCGCCGCCACCCCCACAACACTGAGCAGGGCCAGAATTCCCATGGCCACATTGTATTTTCCCGATCCGGCCGCGACCAGACCGCCTTCCTGCGGAAGTATTCCGGTTAAGAGATTATTCATTGTTCCGTGCTCCTTCATGCTGATAATATTGTACTTGGTCAATCCTTTTTTAAACGTATGCGCAGGGCACAACTCGCACATCGTCTCGAACCATATTGCAACAGAAATGTGACCTGCGTTGTTGGTCTATCAAGTGAAAAGCTCCTGTTCGAGGAGCCTGCAACTGCTCATAAGATCCGGCTTCGTCCCGAGCCGATTTTGCTGCCAAATTTTTTCCAATTAATGGGACAAACCGGGAGAAAATACAACTAAAAAAGGCACTCCTAACACAAACGGTGTCGAAATAAATCACGCAACATCGTGTATATACCACAAACGAGTACATATTTGCATATGTTCATAAGTATTCAATTATTATCTTTACTTGTCTCATCCTTTTACCCCTCCAAGATCTCCTTTGTCAAGACTTTTGCGAGAATTGGTTTTCCGTGAGGCGCGCCCATCTTGACCAGCGACAGCATAATGGCGGGAAGTCGACGTTAAGCGGATTATTATGTAATTTCAGCTTAAAATCGTATTGATCGAAAAATTATTCCAAGCAAAACGATTTATCCTGATACACTTGCACAATCACATGCATATTTTGCACAGCTTAATTACGTTTAGTCTTTTTTGGTGATAGGCGCATCCGTCTATCTCACCTTCACCGCCTCGACCCAATTCTCGCGCAGAGGCAATTCATTCAGCACATTATTAACTTGACAGAAGAAATGACAGACCGGACTATAAATGGATGACCGGAACACTTCCCAGGATGAGAGCATGAAGCGAGACAACCCGTCTGCGTCGTCGGTGACCGCAAAACCTCTGCTGCATTGGGCCTTCAGCGGCAATCTTAAGCTGCAGCTCATGCTTCTCCTGGTTATTGTCCTGATCGTTGCCGCAAGGGTAGTCCCTCTGGAAATGCAGAAGCGGATCATCAACGATGCGATTGCCCTGCAAAACCTGCGAGGGCTCTTCCTCTACTGCGCCATTTATATCCTGGCGATTACTGTGGCCAGCGGTCTCAAGCTTTCGATCAACTACCTGCAGACGGTTATCGGCGAACGGGCCATGACCGCCATGCGGAAGAGTCTTTACAACCACATCCTTACCCTGCCGCTGAACTTTTTCCGCACCACGCAACCCGGCACGGTAGTATCCTCCCTTATGACCGAGCTGAGCACCGCCGGCAGCTTTGCCGGGATGGCCTTTGCCGTGCCGGTCAGCAACATCCTGACACTCCTCGCCTTCACCGGTTACCTGGTCTGGCTGAACACCAAACTGGCCCTGGCGACCCTGATAATCTATCCGATCGTGGTGCTCGTCATTCCGGTTCTGCAGAAAAAAACGAACAAAGCCAACAAGAAGAGAGTCGACCTTGCCCGGGCGACCTCCAGCCAGATTGCCGAATCGATCACCGGAATCCACGAAGTCCAGGCGCACGGGGCATATAGCCAGGAGGGCGGGAAGTTTGCGCGGCTGGCCGAGCGGCTGCAAAAAATCAGGATACGCTGGTCGCTGTTCCGTTTCGGGATCAAGACGGCGAACAATTATTTCGTCGGCCTCGGTCCCTTTGTGGTCTTTGTCTACGGCGGCTATCTGATCATGCACGGTCAGCTCGAATTGGGAGCGATGGTCGCCTTTCTCTCGGCGCAGGAAAAACTGTACGACCCCTGGAAGGAATTGATCGAATTCTACCAAATCTACCAGGATGCCTCGATCAGTTACCGCCGAACCATGAGCAGCTTCGATGCCGAGCCCGAATTTTCGCCGGATGTCGTCGATACCCCAGCCCCCCGCCTGACCGGGCGGCTCGAAGTGCAGGATCTCGTTTACGATACGCCGGAGGGACTCCGGCTGTTGAATGGCATCTCCTTTTCTCTGGCGGCTGGCGAGCATCTCGCCGTCGTCGGCTTTTCCGGCGGCGGAAAAAGCACGCTGTTCCAGTGTCTCGGCAAAATGTTCAACTACTCGTCGGGCAGCATCAGGCTCGATGGCATGGAACTTTCGACCCTGTCGAAACGGACGGCCATTGAAGGTATCGGCTATATTTCGCAAAATCCCTTTATCTTCACCGGCACCATCGAGGACAACCTGTTGTACGCCCAGAAGGCCCTCGGCCGGCCAAAACCTGCCGGCAGCGGCGAAGAGACAAAGGCCGACCTGGATCGTATGATTCTGGTGCTCCAGCAGGTGGGACTGTTCGTCGATGTCATGCGCTTCGGCCTCGACAGCCAGATCGCGACCGACGACCAGCCGGTGATCGACAAAATCATCCGTATCCGCCTGCGCTTCCACGAAAACTTCGGGGAAAGGCTGGCCGATTATGTCGAGTTTTACCGGCGTGACACGTATCACGTCAATTCCAGCGTTGCCGAGAACATCCTCTTCGGCACCAGCAACAGGCCCGACTTCGATTACCATCTGCTCCCGGACAACAGCAGTTTCAGGTCTTTCCTCCAGTCGGTCGGACTACTGGAGCCGCTCCTCGCTCTGAGCGTTGAACTTGCCAGGCAAGCGGTGGACCTGTTAACGGGTGTCGACAAGGTCGATATCTTCTTCAAAAACAGTCCCGTTCCGGCCGACCGGCTGGAACATTGCGAACGAATACTCAACCGCCTGAAAAAACAGCCGTTATCTTCCCTGCCAAGCGGACAGCAATCTTTTCTCCTGTCGCTGGCTTTGAATTTCACCCCGGCCATTCATACCATGACCAGGTTGCCGGCAGGCCTTGAGAAAAAGATACTGGCGGCAAGGCTTGCCTTCCCCAAATGGGCTGAATCGATTGCCGCCGATCTTTTCACTTTTTACAGCGATACCAGCTATATCCACGGCCAGTCCATCCTCAATAACATCTTTTTCGGCAGGATCAGGCCGGCTCTCCCCCACGCCCAGGAAGTGATGAATCAAGCCATCATGCACCTCCTGGTAGAGGAAGATTTTCTCGAAAAGGTGGCCGCCATCGGCATGGCCTCCCAGGTCGGCAACATGGGAGACCGGCTGTCGGGCGGGCAGCGGCAAAAACTGGCTATCGCCCGGGTCCTCATGAAATCTCCGAAAATTATCCTGATGGATGAGGCAACTTCGGCCCTCGACAACAAATCCCAGGCGAGGATCCAGCGATTGATGACCACCCGCTGGCGGGGCAGTAGAACCGTGATTGCCGCCGTACATCGCCTCGATATCATCGAAGGTTTCGATAAGGTTGCGGTAATGAAGGCAGGGAAACTGGTTGAATTCGGCACATACCATGAACTATTGGAACGAAAAGGTTCACTCCATGAACTCATCTACGGAAGAAAAAAATAACCACAATCAGGTCCCGGTCATGCAGCAGAATCTGGAACTCTTGAAAGAGCTGCCGTTCTTTCACTATTTTCCGGACAAATCGTTGAAGCTACTGGCATTTTTGGCAAAGAGATCGACGCTTGCAGCGGGCGAACTGCTCTTTGACGAAGGCGAGGATTTCGGCCAGGCCTATTTGCTCCTCTCCGGGGAGTTGACACTTCTGAAAAGAAGCGGCGAAGAGGCCAGGATCGTGCGCCATTATTACTCCGGCGATTTTCTCGGCTCTTTTTCGCTCCTTGGTTCCATGCCCTCGCTTTTTGCCCTGCAGGCGACCGCCGATACCACTGTCTTGACCATCGGCCGGGAAGAATTTGCAAAAATACTTGAACAATTCCCAGAAACAGGCAAACTGGCATTGAAGGCTCTTCTCAAGGAACTGCATGGGTGGGAGAGAAAGAATCTGGCCGAGGCGACTCCCCCCGGTCTCAACCTGGCCGGAGCAACGATGCTATAACACCTATGGACGTCTCCTTTCAGATAACGAACGATCTGGCCGAACTGAACACCTTGCAGGCGCATCTCGAGGACCTGCAAAGCGTCTGGCTGTTACCCCCGAAAACGGTGGCGGAGATCAACCTGGTGCTGGAAGAGATTATTGCCAATATTATAGCGCACGGCGATTGTGCCAAACAACATCCGATCACAATTACCCTGGAAAGAGAAGGACAGGAACTGACCATGACTGTCGCCGACGAGGGCCCCTCGTTCGACCCGACGATCTGCGCCACTCCGGATGTAACCCTGCCCCTGCAGGACCGCAAATCAGGGGGGCTGGGTCTCCATCTCGTTCGCACCTTCTGTCAATGTTGCAGCTACACCAGGAAAAACGATATGAATATTCTTACCTTAAAGCGAATAATACCCAAGGAGTGCAGGTAAACATCCTGCAGACAATATGGAAGTTTCTATCAGCAAAATGAGGCATGCCACGATTTTCTCCCTGAAGGGGCGTCTCGATTCCAACACCGCCCCGCAGTTCGAGAAACAGCTGCATGATTTTCTTCGTGCTCCCAGCAGTCATCTCATTTTCGATTTCGACAACCTCGAATACATCTCCAGCGCCGGTCTGCGGGTGATTCTCAATACCGCCAAGGCCTACACCGCCGGTCCCTATCATTTTTCCGCCTGTGCGATGCAGGAGCATGTCCAGGAAGTATTCGAAATTTCAGGCTTCGACTCATTTATCACCATTCACCGCACGGTCGACGAATCGCTGTCGGCCCTTGACCAGGCATGATTGCCAACCCTGTTCCATCGGAAAAAAACCTTCTCTGCGGAGATTACCAGGTCACTGAACAGTAATTCCGACCTCCCCTGCGCCCATCTCGCCGATCTTTGCCGCGACCGCGACTCCCGCGGCGAGCAGATCGGCCTGCAGGCTCTGGGCCTGGTCTTTCGGCAGGGCGAGCAAGAGACCGCCCGAGGTTTGCGGATCGTACAACAACTCCATCTGGCTTGCCGTCAGGGTTCGTTCCGCCTTGAGCGGATAGCGCGCCACCAGGGCTTTATTGGCCTTGTTGCTGCCGGTGGTCTGTCCTTTCCGGTACATGTCGAGCGCACCCGGATAAAACGGCAGCGCATTGTAATCGACCACAGCATGCAGCCGGCCGCCGATGGCCATTTCCAGGAGATGGCCGAGCAAACCGAAGCCGGTCACGTCGGTACAGGCGTGGAGGTCATACTGCAGCGCACAGTTCATGGCCGTGCCGTTCAAGGTGGCGATGATCGGCAGGACCGACGTTTCCAGTTCGCGCAGACTGAATTTCCTGGCCCGGGTGGCATTGAACAGGACGCCTGTGCCGAGCGGTTTGGTGAGAAGCAGCGCATCGCCGGGTTTTGCCCCGGCATTGGTGATGATCCGCCCCGGATGGACCGTGCCGTTGACGCACAGCCCGTATTTCGGCTCGTTGTCGTCGACCGTGTGGCCGCCGGCCAGACAGGCCCCTGCCTCGACCACCTTGTCGTTGCCGCCGCGCAGGATCTCCCGCAGGATACCCATATCGAGGTATTTTGCCGGATACATCACGACGTTTAAGGCGGTGACCGGTTTACCGCCCATCGAATAGACATCGGAGATCGAATTGGCCGCAGAGATCTGGCCGAACCAGTAGGGATCGTCCACCGGCGGGGTGATGAAATCGACGGTGTTGATCATGGCGAGGTCATCGGTAAGACGATAGACCGCCGCGTCGTCCGAAGTCTCGATGCCGACCAGCAGATCGGGATTTCGTTTGAAGGTGAGACCGCTCAGTGCGTCCGACAGATCCGCCGGACCGATTTTAGCAGCTCAGCCGCAGGTCCTGGCGAGCCCGGTAAGGGTTTTTTTCTTGAACATCAACATTATTCGTTCTCCGATAATAAAATCATCCTCGCACCCGATTGTCATTCTCTGGTAAAGCCTCGTC
>MGTI01000124.1:5986-23537 GCA_001799365.1 Desulfobacterales bacterium GWB2_56_26
ATCGGGGCACTTTAAGAATAGCCGGACCCTTGGCAAAAGCGGGACAGGGAAACGATCCATTCAACCGGAAGGCAATTCATGAATTTTCTTGTATACGGAGCCGGAGCGCTCGGTCAGGCTGTAGGCTGCATGCTGGCTGCTCAGGGCGGCCATCATGTCGACTTCATTCTTCGCGAACGCTTCATCGACAGCATTCTCGCAAACGGCCTGAAGGTAACCGGCATTCTCGGCGAGTTTTGCGCCCCGCTGCAAAACTGCACCTTCCTCCCGACAGTCGATCGGGCGCAGGGCGTCTACGATTATGTCCTGATCACCACCAAGGCTTATGACACGGAAACGGCCGTCCGGGATATCGCAAGCCTTGGCGACCGCGCCGTCCGGGTCGTCTCCATGCAAAACGGCTGCGGCAACGTAGAACTCGTCGAACAGCAATTCGGCCCCGAAAAGAGCCTGGGGGCCCGGGTCATCACCGGGTTTGAAATCATGCGGCCGGGCATGATCGCCATCACCGTCACCGCCGACGCAATCCACGTGGGCGCCAGCCGCCGCGGGGAAATTCCCGAGTCGGCAATGGAACTTGCGGCAATGATCGCCCACGCCGGCCACCCGGCCCTGGCGGTGACCGACATTCACCAGTCGCTCTTCGCCAAACTCCTGTACAACTGCAGCCTCAACCCCCTGGGCGCCATTCTCGGCGTTCATTACGGGGCGCTTGTTGAACACGCGGAAACCCGGGAACTGATGAACCGGGTCATCGACGAGACCTTCGCCGTCATTTGCGCCCTCGGCGGCACAACACCGTGGCCGGATGCCGATAGTTACCGGCAGGTGTTCTATGACAAGCTGGTCCCCGCCACCTACAACCACCGGCCATCGATGCTGCAGGATCTGGAGAACGGGAAACGGACCGAGGTCGATGCCCTTGTCGGCTACGTCAGCAGACAGGGCAAGCGGCATGGCCTCTCGACCGGCACCTGCGATGTGCTGGCGGCTCTGGTAAAATTTAAGGAATCGCAGGAACGAGGCAGATAAATAAACCGAGACTCCTGCCTCAAGGAATCACTCTCGGCCCCTCACCCTGCCAGACAAAAGGTTTTCCCAGCGCCAGGTCGATATCAAGATCCCTGTCGAACCGGCCCTTACTGTGATTTCTCGAACGGATTGCAACCATGTCGGAACCGTCCTCGAAATAGAAAAACCGTGACTGGCTGTCCATCAAAAAGCCCTCGTCGATGGAACTAACGTTGACAAAGAGGGTACCGCCGAGATCTTCCCGTCTGCTCACCGTGCCCGGCATTCCCTGGGGCAGGTGGGTATGCCCGGACGCCCAGATCGCCACCCGCCGCTGCCTGAGCACCTCCTCAAAACGCTTCGAACCGACGACTATCCGGCTGCCGATGGAAGAGCCCAGCAGACCGCTGCCCTCAAGCTGACCGTGGGTCACGGTGATGATGATGCGATCCTGATTGCGCTCGACCATCTCCCGCCACCAGTTGAAAGCCCGGTCGGAGATGTCGGTCTGTGAGGAGGGCAGCTCGTCGGAGAGGAGCAGCAACAGCAGATTGCCGATCTCTACCGCATAATAGGAAGGATTAGGGAAATACCGGCGGAAGCGTTCCCCGGTGCGAACATCGTGGTTCCCGGCGATCTCATACCAGACCGGCACGTTGGCGCGCTCTCGGGTGGCCAAAAACCAGGCAAAAGCCTCGTCCTGACTGCGCGACTTGAGTAAATCGCCGGCAATGACGGCGAAATCCATCTGTTCGGCAAGGGTATTAACGTCGTCGATAGCATGCTCGAATTGGATCCGTTTGGCGGGAGTGGGCGGCTGAATGTCGGAAAGCATCCACATGACCAACCGCCTGCCCCGGCCGTCCGCCGGGCCGTCGTCATCAAGCCGGCCGGTGGGTGTAACGGCACAGCCGGAGAGGATAACGACCAGAAGGATAATCCAGCACCGCCGGTCCATGGCACCTTACGCGCTAACCTTTCGGGAACTTGTTGTTCTTGCCTGAATCCTCGATCTCGGCTTTATCGTTCGGCAACCTGACGGTATTGTTGTTGCCGGTCACCACCACCCTGTCGACCTCGTCTTGCAGTTCGATCTGGTTGTTGTTGCCGTGAACGGTCATGGTCATGACGCTGCCCGCCGCCTTCATCTTGTTGTTACTGCCGTTCACCAACAGATTTTGATGGGAGACGGCGGTGTTGATGGTCCCGCCATCGCTGGTGATAACCACATCCCCGTCGCCCTCGCCATTCTGGTCGATAACCACGCCGGAGGTGGAAACGCGGTTACCGGACCCGCTCTTGCCCTTATCGATTTCGACTCCGGGGGCGCTTACCTTGCCGCCGGGGCCGATCTCCACCCCCGGTGCGGAAATACTGCCGTCGGCGCGGATCTCCACGCCCGGCACACTGATCACTACGTTATCGCCGGCATACGCTCCGGAAGCCACAACCAGCGAAAGACATCCTGCCACAAGCATTTTCCTGTTCATTCCTCAACCCCGCAGCTAAGTTTCATGGCAAACCTGAGACTGCAACCTCTCACCTTCAACACCAATACGATACGATCCTTCAGCCTTCCGCACAAGATCGCCTATACGGAGGAAAAGAGTCCGACACCGACATGGACTTGCATTTGCACTCATTGAGAGAATACCTTATCCTTCATATATCGCAAAAGGGATTCAGGACTCGGCTGAAAACATGCACGGAGCAGCTGTCGGATTCCCACCTCAAGGAAGTCAGTGAATGGATGCCCCAACACCTTCAACACCCGTTCCCATCGAAAAACAGATTGAATCGCTTCCGCCGCTGCCCGTCACCGTTGCCGAAGTACTCGCCGTCGTCAACAATCCGGATAGCTCCGCCAACGATCTGGTCAAGGCCATCCTTCCCGACCAGTCCATGTGCCTCGCCATTCTGAAGATTGCCAATTCCGCCCTCTACGGCCATCAAAAGCAGGTCAGCTCCCTGGAAGCCGCAGTCATGGTGCTCGGTTTCAATGAGGTGCAGAATATCGTGCTGGCCAAGGCCACGGTCCAGACCATAAAACCCGCTCTCCGGGCATGGGAGGAAGAGTTGAAACCATTCTGGGACCACTCCTTCACCTGCGGCCTTGCTGCACGGATCATCGGCGAATCGATCAATCTGCCTTCCGGCCCGTTTTTCGTTGCCGGCCTGTTTCACGATATCGGTAAATTGGCCATGCTGCTCGGTTTGGGGGAGAAGTACGAAATCGCCAAATACTTTCAGGGCCTTACCACCGCGAAAATGCTCAAGGCGGAAAAAGAGACCTTTTCCTTCAGCCATGACCAGATCGGCAGCCGGTTGTTCCAGCGCTGGCAGTTTCCCGACAACCTCATCGCCGCCCTGCACTATCACCACTCGCCGGAAAAGGCGCCAAAGATGTCCGGCTATGCCCTGGTCATCCAACTCGCCGACTTTCTCTCCCATATGTACGCATGGCCGGAATCTCCCGACGAACAGACGCTGAAGACCTGCCTGAAAACCTCGATGCCCGACTTCGAGACGCAGTGGCGAAAAATGAACCTGCCCTGGGAAGAGATCACCCTGGAATCCTGGTTTGCCTGGCTGAAGGTCGACCGTGGCAACGGCAGCGCCGTCCTGGATATCCTGGCCATGTGACAAGGCCGCACCTGCTTTTCTCTATTTTCACCTCCCTGCCACCCACCCAGCGAAAAAATCTTCTTCGGAGTACGACATGCTGCCACCCCACCTCTTTCAGCAGATATTCAACGGGAAGATCCCCGCCAGGCTGAATTTCGGCCGATCCCTCCATACCGCATTCGGCCCCCGGCTCATGCAGGACCGGATTTTTACCGGAGCCTTCGACACCCTTCGGCAAGCTGCCGACACACTTTCCCAAAACATGGCCGGAACAGGCATGGGCCGGCAATGCGTCGCCTGTTCGATCAACAACCCCGGCGGTTGCTGCAGCCGTGAGATGGCGGGAGAAACCGACGCCCTGCAGATGCTGATGAATTTGCTGGCCGGGGTGAAGATCGACATTGCGGAGGATAAAGGCGAGGCATGCTGCTTTCTCGGTCGGGAGGGGTGCACCTTTACATTCAAGCCGATGTTCTGCCTGAATTACAACTGCGACAAGATCATCACCCATCTCGGCCCCGCCCGTTCCGAACTGGAACTCATGGCCGGCAGGCTGCTGGGCAGCCAGTACGAGGTGGAAAAAATTCTGCTCGCCAGGATAGAGCAGCTGACGGAGTCGGAAATCGGCTAAAGCGGACGGAAGCGGCAAACAACCTTTCTTCTCAGCCTTCCCCTTTCCCCTTCCTGAAGGTGTCGATCAGCGGGATGAGAAAAAACAGGCAGGCTAAGAGAAAGAGGATGCTCCCGGCAAACACCAGGGGTTCCCTGCCGACAATGCCCGCCGCGATGAAGAGCAGGGCACAGGCAACAAAAAGAATCCAGCCATACAACTGCCAGCGCAGGTTTTTCTCCTGCATGTCATCTTTTTTGCCATTCACCATATGGTCCTTTACCGTCGTTTTTGGCAGCCACCGTTCCTGACATATAAATAGATTTATCAGAGAACGGCCTTTCCTGCAACGGAGAATGCTGTACGAGCCCACATCCCGTATCCGCGCCGCGACCTTTTTATTCGTAAAAATCCGCCTTGTCCCGGCTGTCTCGCTGCATCTCGTCCGCTTGTTCCTCCTGGGGAAACTTCATCCACACTTCGATTTCATCTTCCAGCCTGTCGATCTTGGCGTCGGGAAAAATTTTCCGGCAGAGGCTGAGCATCGCTGTGTTCTCCGGCAGCATGGTGGCATAAAAGCCTTCATAGCCATTGGCCGAGGCGACCTTCTGCAATTGTCTCATGACATAGCCGGCAATGCCCTGGCTGTGAAAATCCTCCCGCACCACAAAGGCCACTTCGGCCCATTTTCCATCCATCTCGGCATAGGTGCCGATGGCGACGATTTCTTGGTTCCCCTTGTCCTGGACAATGCCGATGAGGGAGATATTCTTCCGGTAGTCCATCGAGGCCCAGTGATCCTGCGCCATTTTCCGCGAAAAAATGGCCACCATATGAAAAAAGCGCAGATAGATCGTCTCCTTTTGCAGCGAATAAAAGAAATTGCGGTAGGCGATCTCGTCCGACGGCAAAAGCGGGCGCACCAGCATGCTTTTGCCGCTTTTCAGGGGGATCCGGCTTTTATATTCTTCGATGAAGATGAGATCCTCGGCAATCGGCGGCAAATGATCGGGGAAGATGTAATGGTTTTCCTTGGCGGCATCGATGAGACTCTCCCGGAAATCGGGATGGGCGATCTGGCACAACTCGATGACGCGCTGGCTGATGCTCTTGCCCTTCAGCTGGGCGATGCCGAACTCGGTGACGACAAAATTGACGTCGGTGCGCAGCGTCGCCACCCCCGCGCCGGCACTGAGGTTGGCAACTATGCGGGACACCTTGCCGCCTCTCGCGGTAGAAGGCAGCGCGATGATCGACAGTCCCCCCTTCGACAGCGTCGCCCCGCGGATGAAGTTGGCCTGATCGCCGGTGCCGCTGAAGAATTGCCGGCCGACCGAATCGGAGCAGACCTGGCCGGTCAGGTCGACCTCGAGAGCCGAGCTGATCGAGCGGAAGTTGTCGTTTTTGCCGATGATTCCCGGGGTGTTGACAAAATCCGCCGTGCCGAAATAGAACTGGATGTTGTTGTCGATGTAATCATAGGCCAGCCGCGAACCCATGCAGAAGGTGGCGACCGCCCGGTCGGTCATGAAATTTTTGTGTTTGTTGGTGATAATCCCCTTCTGCATCAGCGGGATAAAGGCGTCGGAGATCATGTGGGTATGGATGCCGAGATCGTTTTTATTGTCGAAGTACTTCAACAGGGCGTAAGGCATATGGCCGTAGCCGACCTGCAGGGTACTGCCGTCGTCGATCAGTTCGCCCACATATTGGGCGATCCGGGCGGCCACTTTCTCGTCGACGGTTTCCTGATCGATGAAAATCAACTCCTCCTCGAACGGCACCAGATAATCGATATCGTCGATATGCAGAAAGCCGTCGCCGTGGGTGCGGGGCATCAAGGGGTTGATCTGGGCAATGACGGTCTTGGCATTTCTGACGGCCTCCAGTGTCACATCGACCGAGACGCCGAGGCTGGCCACGCCGAACCGGTCGGGGGGACTGATCTGGATCAGCACCGTGTCGATGCAGATCTGTTTGTTCCGGAACAGCTGGGGCAGCTGAGAGAGGTAGGTGGGGATGAAATCGACCTTGCCCTCAAAGGCCGCCTGCTGCATTGCGATGGGCACGAAAAATAGAGTCACGCCGATACGCTCCTGAAAATCGGGATCGTCCAGATAGTCGGCCAGGGTGTGGGCCAGCATCTGAAAGACCATGATATCCTGAACGCGGCTTTCGGCCAGGGCGCGGATGAGATGCTGGGGCTCGCCGCAGCCCGACCCGATAAAGATGCGGCTGCCGTTTTTGATGGTTGCAATCGCCTCCGCGGCGGTAACGACTTTGCCTTTAAAGCCAATATCCTTTGCCATTGTGCATATCCTCCCTAATTTGTCCTGATCTGGGAGTCTGTCGGATTATAGCAATTTTTTCTCAGATCGAGGCAAACTCGAAAAAATTACCGGAGGCATATGCTTAATATTCCGAGGATAATTTTTTTGAGTTTAACGAAGATATGGGGAAAAAGGGCATAATCCGACAGGCTCCTGGAACCGATGAGAATGATGCCAACACCGGAAAAGGAATCGCTTCGGCCGCGATTCCTGACTGAGATTATATTGACCATTGGCGATCCTTCAAATACATTATAGATTCTTTCGCTTTTCTTCCCTTGAATAAACTGATGAATTTCCAAACCTCCCTTTTGCTTGTCCTTTCTCTCTGGCTCCTCCTCGCAGGCTGCGCCAAAGTAGGGCCCGATTACGTCGAACCGGCTCAAGAGCTGCCCGCTTCCTGGCAGGCGGGAGCCGACGGGCGCCTGCGTGTCGACCCGCCCGACCCGGAGCTGCTGGCCGAATGGTGGACCCTCCTTGGCGATCCACTGCTCCGTGATCTCATTCAACAGGCCATCGCCGGCAATCTCGATCTGCAGCAGGCGAAATACCGACTGACCGAGGCCCGCGCCCAGCGGGATCTCAGTTCGGCCGGACTCTTTCCCGGAGTCGATTTCAGCGGTTCGGTCACCAGAGGCAGGGTTGGCGACACCGATTCCACCCGCTATTCGCTGGGTTTCGATGCCGCCTGGGAACTGGATCTTTTCGGCGGCGTGAGGCGAACGGTTGAGGCGGCAGAGGCCCAGTTTGCGGCCAGCCGGGAAGACCTGCGCGATGTCCTGGTGACGCTTGCCGCCGAGGTTGCCCTCAACTACATCGACATGCGGACCTTTCAGGCCCGGCTGCAGATAGCGAATCAAAACCTCGCGGCCCAGGAGGAGACCTACGCCCTGACCGAGGCCCGCTACCTGGCCGGCCTCAGCTCGGAACTCGCCCTGCAGCAGGCCAGATACCTGGTGTCCGGCACCCGTACCCAGATCCCGAACCTGCAGACCGGCCTCGCTCGAACGGAGAATCTGCTGGCCGTCCTCCTCGGCCGCCCGCCGGGCTCGCTCGACCGGAGGCTTCTGACCCTGGCCCCGCTGCCGAACCTGCCGCCGTCGGTCGCCGTGGGCATTCCGGCCGATATCCTGCGCCGCCGCCCGGACATCCGCCGGGCGGAGCGAAACCTTGCCGCCCAGACCGCCCAGGTGGGGGCGGCCGTAGCCGATCTCTATCCGTCCTTCACCCTCGGCGGTTCGATCGGCCTGGACGCCCTTTCGGCCGGCAGGTTGTTCAATTCGGGCAGCCGCAGTTCGTCCTTCGGCCCCCGGGTCAATCTGCCGATTTTCGACGGCGGGGCAATCCGAGCTAATATCCAGGTCCAGTCCTCCCGCCAGGAGGCGGCCCTGGCCGAATATCGGGCGACTGTCCTTGCCGCTCTTCAGGAGGTGGAGGACAGCCTCACCGCCTACGTCCGGGAACAGGAGAGAAACCTGTCCCTGCGAGAATCGGTGGAGGCTGCCCGGCAGGCTTCGATGCTTGCCGAAATCCAATTCCAGGCCGGGCTGGTCAACTTCAGCGAGGTTTTGAACGCGAGGGGATCGCTGCTCTCGTTTGAGGATCAGCTGGCCCAGAGCGCCGGCACCATGATCCTCAATCTCATCCGTCTCTACAAGGCTCTGGGCGGCGGCTGGATGTCCATTCTTCCGGAGCAGGCCACAACAACCGAGGAATTATAATAATGACCCCACCGACCCCACCGGCAGGACGGGAGAACGATATTTCCATGCTGAAGATACCTGAAAAAAAACCAGCGGGGAAATGGCTGAAACTGCTCACCTGGACCGTCATCCTGCTCGCCGCGGTGTTCGGCCTCGGCATGTGGGCGATGCAGGATGATGCAGGGGATGTCCGCTACCGGACCCGACCGGCCTTCATCGGCGATATCACCGTAACGGTCAGCGCCACCGGCAATCTGCAGCCCACCAATAAGGTTGACGTGAGCAGCGAGCTTTCCGGCATCGTCAAGTCCGTCGAAGTCGATTTCAACGATCAGGTGAAAGTCGGTCAGGTGCTGGCGAGACTGGATACCTTGAAACTCTCGGCCCAGATCAGCCAATCGCAGGCCACCGTCGACTCCGCCCGTGCAAAGGTCCTGCAGGCCGAGGCGACCATCAAGGAGACCCGCGCCGCCCTCGACCGGCTGCACGAAGTCGGCCGACTCAGCAACAATAAAGCAATTGCAAAAGGCGATCTCGAAACCGCCCAGGCCGCCCTCGACCGGGCGAAAGCCGACCTGGCCGGGGCTCACGCGTCGGTCTCCCTGGCCGAAGCCACCCTCCAGCTGAACCGGACCGATCTAGCCAAGACCGAGATCAAATCGCCTATTAACGGCATCGTCCTGACCCGTTCGGTGGAACCGGGTCAGACGGTCGCGGCATCGCTGCAGGCACCGGTGCTGTTTACGCTCGCCGAGAATCTGGCCCAGATGGAACTGCATGTCGATGTCGATGAGGCGGATGTCGGTCAGGTGCAGAACGGCCAGGCGGCCACCTTCGCGGTCGACGCTTATCCGGATCGGAGTTATCCCGCGGAAATAACGCAGATCCGATTCGGCGCCAAAACCACCAACAACGTGGTCACCTACGAGACGCTCCTGACCGTCGACAATTCCGATCTCTCCCTGCGGCCGGGGATGACCGCCACCGCCGAGATCACAGTCACCAGGGTCGTGGACGCCCTGCTCGTTGCCAACGCGGCCCTGCGTTTCGATCCGAAACTGCAGGAGAAAACGCGCAGCGGGGGCACAATCCTGAGCAAGCTCATGCCTCGTCCGTCCCGGCGGCCGGAGAGACCGAAAGAAAGCGGGAAAAATCCGGGCAAATCGCAGCAGGTCTGGACCCTGGTCGACGGCCGGCCGGTTGCCGTACCGGTCACGGTGGGGCTCACCGACGGTGCGTCCACCCAGATCGTCGCAGGCGACGTCAAGCCGGGCCTGGAACTGGTGATCGACCGGGAGAGTCAGAAAAAATGATGGACCAGAGCCTCGCCACCATCATCGAACTGCAGTCCATAACCAAGGTGTACGGCACCGGCAGTGCGGCCATGCCGGCCTTGCGCGGCATCGACCTCACCATCCGGGCCGGCGAGTTCGTGGCGGTAATGGGGCCGAGCGGCTCGGGTAAATCGACCTGCATGAATATCCTCGGCTGTCTCGATACGCCCACTTCGGGCTCGTACCTGTTCGAAGGGCAGAATGTCGCCAGCCTGTCCCGCGATCAGCTGGCGCTGGTCCGCCGGCATTATCTCGGCTTCATCTTCCAGGGCTTCAACCTGCTGAACCGCACCTCCGCCCTGGAAAACGTCGAATTGCCGCTCATCTATCGCGGAATTCCGGTTGCCGAACGGCACCGGCGGGCCCGGGCGGCGCTGGCCTCGGTGGGCCTGGCCGACCGTGAGCGTCACACTCCCGGCGAACTGTCCGGCGGCCAGCAGCAGCGAGTGGCCATCGCCCGGGCCATCGTCACCGATCCCACAGTGCTGCTGGCCGACGAGCCCACCGGCAACCTCGATACCGCCCGCAGCCGGGAGGTCATGGAACTGCTCACCGCCTTCAACCGCGACCGCGGCCTGACCGTCATCATGGTCACCCATGAACCGGATATGGCCGCCTATGCGAAACGCCAGATCCATTTCCGCGACGGCTTGATCGACGATGCCGACGATACCGTGATACCCGGGAGGAGTGCCTGATGCTCTGGGAAACCGTCATCCTTGCCTTCCGGGAGATCCGCCGCAATGTCATGCGCTCCTCGCTCACCATCCTCGGCATCGTCATTGGCGTGGCCGCCGTCATCACCCTGGTGACTTTGGGACGCGGGGCCACCGCCCAGGTTGCCGCCGAGATCGCAAGCCTTGGCAGCAACATGCTGCAGATTCGGCCAGGTCAGGGCTTCCGCGGCCCGGGCGGGGCAAGCGGAGCCGCCAAACCCTTCAAGGAAAAGGATGTCACAGCCATTGCCCAGCAGATCGCAGGCATCGCCGCCGTAGCCCCCCTCACCATGCGCAATGGACAGGTCATCGCCGGCAACGTCAACTGGTCCACCAACATCACCGGCAGCACCACGGAATACCTCTTCGTCCGCAGCTGGTCGCTCGCCGCCGGACGATCTTTTACCGACAGCGAGCTCCGCGCCGGAAAGTCAGTGTGCATTCTGGGGGCCACGGTAAAAAAAGAACTTTTCGGCGATCAGGACCCGCTCGGCGCCAGGGTCCGCGTCAGCGGCATCACCTGCCGGGTCATCGGCCTCTTCGCGGCCAAGGGCCAGTCGAGCGGCGGCAACGACCAGGACGACTTTCTCCTCATGCCGCTGCAGACCCTGCAGCGACGCATTGTCGGCAACGACGATATCAGCGCTATCTTCGTCTCGGCCAGGGACGGCGTCTCCACCGCCAAGGTCAGGGAGGATATCGAGCAGCTGCTGCGCGAGCGCCGGCGCATCGGCGCCAATCAGGCCGACGACTTCTTTGTGCGGGATATGCAGGAGATCATGAGCACGCTCACCGGTACGACCAGAATTCTCACTGCGCTCCTCGGGGCGGTCGCCGCGGTCAGTCTTCTGGTCGGCGGCATCGGCATCATGAATATCATGCTGGTTTCGGTGACGGAAAGGACGCGCGAAATCGGCATTCGCCTTGCCATCGGCGCCCTGGAAAAGGATGTGCTGCTGCAGTTTCTGGTGGAATCGGTGGTGCTGTCATCCTTTGGCGGCCTGTTCGGCATCGCCTTCGGCCTCGGTGCCGCCGCCCTCGGCGCCCGCGCGATGGACATGCCCTTCATCTTCAGTCCCGGCATCGTCGCCGTGGCCTTCCTCTTCTCCGGCGGCGTCGGCGTGGTCTTCGGCTTCTTTCCCGCCAGAAAGGCCGCCCGGCTCGATCCGATCGACGCCCTGCGCCATGAATGACGGTCTTACCCGCCGGCTACCCCGAAAAACCTCCATCTTTTCCGGAAAGGGTCGAATCCCCTTGCATCATATGCAGAGTTCTGCTATCTGAGCAGGAAAGGTCGTTCATTCCATTCACTTCAACGGATTATCAAAGGGGAAAACATGCACAAAAGCGATTTGTTGGAAAAGGTGGCAAAAGAATGCGAAATCAGTAAGACCAAAGCCGACCAGGTGTTGTCCAGCATCATCGGGGCGATTACCGATGCCGTTTCTTCAGGCGACAAGGTGACTTTGATGGATCTGGGGACATTCTCCGTAGCCGAGCGAGCCGCCCGTGCGGGACGCAATCCCAAAACCGGCGAAGCCATCGCCATTCCCGCGAGAAAAGTCGCCAAGTTCAAGCCCGGCAAGAAATTGACCGATGCAATTAAGTAAGGCTGCTGTTTTTTCCTTCCATTTCAATAGCAGTAAGCAAAAGCCTGCCCCCCGAAGGATACCATCCGGCTGATCGGATGATGGTATCCTCGGGGGCTCTTCATTCATCGATCCGACCCTGTTCGATTCCGTCACATTCGTCATATCCACCGTTTGTTTCGCCTTCAAGGTTATCTTTTTGAGATCAGCCGCTCCAGGGCGGCAGCCGTACGGAGGATGATAACGGCAAAGAAGGTCACTCCGGCCGCCAGTACCCATTGATACAAGGCGACGGCAATACCGATGACACAGCAAATGAGGATGGCAGCTGCCGTGGTCAAACCTTCGATGGCGTCATCCTTGCCTGATCGAAAGATCGTGCCGGCACAGAGAAAACTTATCCCGGTAATGATAGCCTCGACTATGCGCAACGGATCGGCACGCAGGTTCTCGTCGTATGCCTCGTTGGCAAAACGTTCGATTAGGGGATCGCTCAGTCCGACCAGCATGGCTGAGGCACCGGCGACCAGCATGAGGGTGCGAAGACCGGCCGGTTTTTTCGCCAGTTCGCGTTCGAGCCCGATGAAACCGCCAAAAAACATGGCGACCAGCACATTAAGAAGGATGACACTTTGAGAATTCCATTGAGCGTAGAAGTTTTCCATGAGGAGGGAACGAAACGGCATTTCGGTGATAGGGGAAGGCTTGCCGTACCGGCATCCCTCCCCTTCCTTGCCTTATGCTCACGCAGGATGGGCGGCACGATCAGTGGTATCTGGTGAAGAATTGATCCGCTTCTTTTTCCGCCCTGTCTTTTTCATACCCATATTTTTCCTGCAGCTTGCCGACTATCTTGTCGTAGTTGCCATCGATTTCATCCAGTTCGTCATCGGTGAACTTGCCCCATTGGACTTTGACTTCACCTTTGAGCTGGTTCCATTTGCCTTTGATAATTTCCCTGTTCATATTCAAAACTCCTCTTGCTTGAATTAACGAACGATTGTCTGAATAAGCCTCCTTTCCACAAGAAAAGGTGCTTTCTTTCTGACAAGCAATATGCGTTCCAACTTACCTTGATCGATGGGCGCAAGTCCCGACGGCAGGGAAGACGACTGTGAGCTGATCATTGCTGCCAGCCGTGCTGGCCGCGAAGGGGGACAAACTGGCATTGCAGAAGCTGGTCTTCCCAGAACCCGTCCGGCCTCCGGACAATCTTCTTCAACGACTGCGACAGGCTGTTCCCGACCGGAATTACCAGCCGGCCTCCATCGGCAAGCTGCGCCAGGAGAGGCTGGGGAAGGTGCGGGGCGCCTGCAGTAACGATAATTGCATCATATAGCTGGTGCTCGGGCCAGCCGAGGGTACCGTCGTCAATCTTGGCAACGATGTTCCGATAGCCGAGCCTACCCAGCAGCTCGGTCGCCGATTCCATGAGTTCCGGCAACAATTCGACGGTATAGACACTGTTGCAGATCTCTGCCAGGACCGCCGTCTGGTACCCGCTGCCGGTCCCTATCTCCAGGACCTTGTCTGTCGGACCGAGTCTGAGCGATTCGGTCATCAGTGCTACGATATACGGTTGGGAAATAGTCTGCTGCATCTCAATGGGCAGGGGACGATCGGCGTACGCCTGAACCTGCCATTTGTCGGGAACAAAAAGATGCCTCGGAATCTTCTTCATCGCCGCAATGATCTTCTCATTACGTATTCCTCGGACGACAATCTGTTCTTTCACCATTTTTTCCCGTTCCAGGAAGTAGTCTATTGTCATTGTCATTTCTCCTTACTCCACTCTGCTTGCGGAAGGTTGTTGCTGGAAATCTTACAAAGTCTATGCCAGCAGATGGTGACACAAGGGTTTTCGAATGATGCTGAAACCTTAGATGTTTCAATCCGCTCACCAACGAAGTCAGGTCCGTCCCCTTCGGCAAAACCCATAAGTGAAGTTGGCCGCGCCGCAACAGCCCATTATCCGACACCACAAGATTGTTATCCTCAAAAACTGGACAGTTATAGCGTATCTTCGGGACAGACGGACGGCGAGGAATCCAGGCCCCACTGTCGGGCAGCCTGGCTGTCGGGGATTTGCCAAACAAGGGCATGCAGCTGGTCGAGGGAGTCGGGATCGCTCAGCAGCGTCACCTTGTCCTCGCGCCGCAGCCCGTCTGGCCCGCCAGCCAGCGCCTTCAGGACCAGCTGATGCCGGGACTCGGCGATGCCCTTCGCCACCTTCCGCCGTTGCCGCCTGAAGGCAAGATGGAGGGCATTGACATAAGGGTCGACCACCGCCAGGACAAAGCCGGCGTTGTCGGTTGGCAGCGATGCCCGGGCGGCCCCCGCCGACAACAGCTCCGGAGGAGGCGAAAGCTCCTCCGGGATCAGGAAAAGCCCCAATTTTGTCGCGAGATTGCCGAGGCTCTTCCGGCTGGTCCAGACCGAAAGAGGCACCGCCAGAATGAGAGGGCCGAGGACGGGCACCAGCCACCAGAAAAAGGGCCGATTGACGAGAAACAGGACGCCGCCCCAGATCAGCGCGAGAACCATGCCCCAGCCATGAAACCTGAGCGCCACATCCCATGCTGTGTCCTGGTCTTCGCGCGGTGGCGGCTTCCAGCTGATATTCTGGCCTAAAAGGGTTACAAAAACAAACTTGCTGTGGGACAGCATGCGCAGAGGGGCCAGGAGCGTCGACGCGATAATCTCGGCACCCAAGCTCAGGAGCAGCCGGACCGGCCCGCCGAAGTCCGCTGCTCGCTTCTGCTTGAAAATAATGAGAATTGCACTGAGTAATTTCGGCAGGAGCAGGATAACGAAGGTGGACGTCAAGAGGACCAGCGCCCACCCCAGGTTCCAGATCGGCCACTCCGGAAACAATCCCCCCTGCACCGGAAAATAATCGGGACCGATGACGGCCTGGGAAAGGGCCTTGATGCTGCTGATATTCAGGAACAGGAACCACAGCAGCGCCGAGACATAGGACATGGCGCCGTTGAGAAAGAGCACGCGATGGGTGGGAAATATCCTCTTGGCCAGCAGCAGGCGCATGTGCTGGAGATTACCCTGGCACCACCGCCGATCCCTGCCCAGTTCATCGATCAGGGTGGGCGGCGGTTCTTCCCAGCTGCCGGTCAGGTCGTAGGCCAGCCACACCTCGAAGCCCGCACCCCGCATCAGGGCGGCCTCGACGAAATCGTGGCTGAGGATGTCACCCCCCAGCGGCGGCTTGCCGGACAGCCGGGGCAGGCCGCAATGCGCCATGAAGGGGGCAATGCGGATGACGGCGTTGTGGCCCCAGTATTGAGCGTCGCCGATCTGCCAGTAATGCAGGCCGGCCGCAAACATCGGCCCGTAGGCATGGCTGGCAAACTGCTGAATCCGGGCGAGCAGAGACTTTTTGCCCACCGTCAGCGGTGTGGTCTGCAGAATTCCGATGTGGGGATTACGCTCCATCAGCCGGACCATTCGGGCGACAGTGCTGCCGGTCATCATGCTGTCCGCGTCGAAGACGACCATATAGCGGTAGTTCCGGCCCCAGCGCCTGCAGAAGTCGGCGATATTGCCACTTTTGCGCTTGATATTCGGCCGGCGGTGGCGATAGAAAATCCGCCCGAAACCGCTTACTTCAAGGCAGAGCCTGGCCCAGGCCAGCTCTTCTTGAATCCAGATGTCCGGGTCGGTCGTGTCGCTCAGAACATAATAATCGAATTTTTCATGGGTCTTTTCGGCAGCAAGCGACAGATAGATGGCTTTGACGCCGGCAAAGACGCGATCCGGCTGTTCGTTATAGACGGGGATGAGAATGGCGGAGCGGCCTTCGACCGGCAGCTGCTCTTCGTCTTGAAGGGACCGGGTTATAGCGAAACGGTCGTACCGGCGCCAGAGAATGATAAAACCGATGGCTGCGGTCCAGAAACCGATGGAAATCCAGGAGAACAGCAGGGCAAAGAAGACCACCAGCGTCACTTCCAGGCCGGTTCGTCCCTGGTAGGGGAGGATATCCGCCATGAAACCGCTGGCGAAGAAGGTGGTAACGGCAATGAGAATAAACAGCAAAAGTCTTCGCCGCCCGGCCGCCGCCTCCCACTCCTTTTGTGGATAGAAATCTGCCATGATCGCTCGTTTCCATATCTCGAAGACTTGGTGCCACGATGAGGGTCAGATCTTCCTGATGATCATGGAGCCCCGCCTGATCGGCGGCAAAGCCGCCAACTGCAGCCCGGTGGTGGAAGCCGCCACGCTGCACGATGCAGGCGACTGGTCGTGCGGGTGCCAACGCCGGTAAAGAATCTCATATCGGGCATACGGCGCATTCTCCAGCGCCTTGTTGTTATGGCGAAAAATCATGTGCAGGGCCCGCATGGCAAGCGTGACTGGCGGGGAGCCTGCGGCGGGAGCCTCTTCCGCCGCCTGCCGGAGGGCCTCCCGGGCGATTTCAAGACTCTGTATCGCAGGTATCCCCAGCTTTTTCAGGTACAACAAAACCCTGTCCTGAGCCTCCTGCCAGAGATCGGGATCATCCATGGGTGCGTGGCTGGGCATAGATCTGTGCTTTGTTCAAGGCCATATCGCATAGCTCCATGTTTCCGTGAGCTTCACCTCCCCTTGCGTGAGATACGCCCGCACCTCGACAGGCTGCCTGTTGAGGATGGGTAGAGCCAAAGAGTCGGCGAGGGAGCTATCGCCATTTCGCCGCACCCGGAAAACCAGCCGCCAGCAGCCGGTCGGTTTGATTCTGAACAACTGATGGTCGACGATTTGGCCACCGTTACTGACGCTGATCGCCGCCTCGATCGGAGCCTCGCTGGGTAGTTCCGCCGGCAGTTGATCAAGTTTGCCGCCTCTGAAGTCAAGAATGATCTGACGGAAATTATCCGCTTTTGCCGAAGCGCTGCGCGTAGCGACGACCTGGCCCAACCCGTTCGAATCCCCGGCCGGAACACACCAGCTCAGCACGTAACTGAAGGTTATGGGCTCTTCCATGGCGGGCAATCGGTCGGCTACCCAGTAGGCCACAATATTGTCGTTTGATTCATTTTCGGTAGGAATCTGGACCAGTTCCACATGACCAGGCCCCCAGTTGCCGACCGGCACCACCGTGGTGCTGGGCCGCAGATCGTAACGGGCTTCCTGGTCTTGATAGTGATCGAAATCTGTATCGCGCTGGAATACTCCAAAGCCTGCGAGATCGCTCAATTGGAAGGAATTAATGAACAGATGCTGGGGATTGACGATCGGACGCCAGATGACTTCCGCGGGACTTTTGACGAGCAGGCCGTCCGAATCATGGATCTCCGGGCGAAAATCGTCGACCGGACGCTTATTGGTGTACTCACCATAAAAAAACATACTGGTCAGTGGAGCGATGCCGATTTTCTTGATCTCCTCACGTCGAAAAAGCTTCCCTTCAATCAGCATGTCGGTTTTTTCCCCCGGGCGTATGGAAAACCGGTACGCCCCGGTGATCCTTTTGCTGTCAAGGAGTGCATAGATGAGAATCTCCCGAGCCTCCGCACCCGGTTCCTGGATCCAGAATTCTTTGAAATAGGGGAATTCTTCTCCGGACTCAAGACCGGTGTCGAGCGCCAGGCCTCGGGCCGAAAGTCCATACACCTGATTTCGCGCCACTGCCCGAA
>MGTI01000125.1:0-9288 GCA_001799365.1 Desulfobacterales bacterium GWB2_56_26
CATGGGAATCGAACCCACCTAACGGGCTATTAACCCGCTACACCGGATTTGAAGTCCGGGAGAGCCACCAGTGCCCTATCCACTTCCACGATCTGCCGCAAAAGGAAGCAATTATACTAATAAGTGTTGACCTTGAAAACAACTATTTATTATATTAGTTCGGTTTACCCAGTTTACTGACGAGGCTGGGCGTTCGCCCCTCCTTTCATCAACACTTAACAAAGAAGCTCACATCTCACATGCAGTGCGAAAGATTAATTAAAATGATAAAGTCATGGTATATCAGCGTCCGCCAGGAAACCATGGCGCCAGCTCGCATGGTATCATTCATGGAACAGCATGCCACAACCTGCGAGGTATGCCTGCGGGACCCCGATCTCAACGACGAGATAGCAAAAATCACCGAATTGATTCTGCCTGAATCGAAAATTCCTAAAGCCGTCCGGCAAAGCAGCTTCGATGAAGAAGAGCTGGAAGCAGACGATGAGGCCTTTGTAGATGCCGAGGAAGAAGACGAGAATATCGATGAGGGTGTGGAAGAGGAAGAAGAAATCGAAGAAGACGAGTTCCTCGAAGAAGACGATGGGGACGAGGTCTGACAACCTGTCGTTACTGCCATAACCCGGGGATGGTTGTTTCCCGGGTTACATCATTTTTCAACCAATCAACTTTGTTTCACTCTCCCAGCTCTGCAGTTCCCCGTCAATGAAGGCATTGACGAGCGCCTGCTCTTCATCGCCCTTGCCCATTACCTTGGCGATCGGTCTGCCGAAAGCGAAGTGAGCCGTTTTGGCGATGTCCAGCCTGCCGAAGTCCTTGATCCACCGCCCATTTTGCCAGCAGTCGGTTTTGAGCGCCAGGGGGATGACCGGTACCTCCGCTTTTTTTGCCAGTTTCACCCCGATCGAACTCATCTGTTCCGGAGAGAAGACGTGTGATCTGGTGGTCTGGGGAAAGACAATGACCGAGATACCTCTCTGCAGTCGCTCCTGCCCCTCGGTCAGTACCACCTTCAGATCCTGGCGAGGATTTGTCCGGCTCACGGCAATTGGGTTGCGCGACCGCATGACATGCTGAAATACCGGATAGGAAAGAAGGGCTTCCTTCACAACAAAGGTTACCGGCTTGAGGGGCTGAATCACTGCCGGCAACACCAGGGTCTCCATCATGCTCATATGGTTGCCGATAAAAACAACAGGGCCGCTTTGCGCAACCACATTCTCAATGCCGGTTATCTCCACTCCGACTCCCACCTTCTCGAGTTGTTGCAAAACCTCCTGGCTGCTCTCGATCCAGTGTATATCGCCATATTCACCGGCTTTGGCCTTGTTGCTCGCCCGAATGACGATATGAATCAGTTTGAGGTAAAACAAGGCGGAGGGCAACAATCTTGAGGAAAGAGACAAGGATTTCGCCTCAGTACGATATATGGATCCGTTGTGTTGTAGGGTATGCATGCCTGATTAAAACCAAAGAAAAAGGTGGGGAACGAACATCCTTCACGGTAACGTCAGAAGCCGATTCATATCATGATTTGCTTCGTGATATCAAGCATATTTTCTTTGGCAACAGGCATGAACTTCACTCGCTTGAGGCAAAAAAAAGGGGCTCGCTACAATAATCCGTAGCGAGCCCAATATGTAAAAGCCCTCTAAAGGCCAGTGAATTCTGGTGGCGATGCAGGGACTTGAACCCCGGACACTGCGGATATGAGCCGCATGCTCTAACCGACTGAGCTACATCGCCGTGCGACAAGGCGAAAATTATTACCTTATAGACAGTGCTCTGTCAATATCTTTAAATTTCTTCAAGGCGATTTTTTGCCCCAAAAACACAGAAGGCCCCGGATCGGAGCCTTCTGTCGTTATCCCCCACGAGGGGGATAAGTACCTGCGGAAAAAGCCGAGGCGGTTCTTACATCATGCCGCCCATGCCGCCCATACCACCCATGCCGCCCATGCCCGGAGGCATTCCGCCCGAGGCAGGATTCTCTTCCGGAACTTCAGCAATCACGCACTCGGTAGTGAGCAGCATGCCGGCTACAGATGCGGCATTCTGCAGTGCAGTTCTGGTTACCTTGGCGGGATCAATAACACCGGCAGCAATAAGATTTTCATATTCTTCGGTGGCGGCATTAAAGCCCATTGCCCCTTCCAGTCCTTTTACATGTTCAACGATGACGGAACCTTCACGTCCGGCGTTGTTGGCGATCTGACGAATAGGTTCTTCGAGAGCCCTGAGCAGAATATTTCTGCCAAGCGCCTGCTCACCTTTCAGTTCGAGTGCTGCAAGAGATTTGAGGCAACGGATATACGCCACGCCACCGCCGGGAACAACGCCTTCTTCGACAGCTGCACGGGTTGCATTGAGTGCATCTTCAACGCGAGCCTTCTTCTCTTTCATCTCAATCTCGGTTGCCGCACCGACATTGATGACGGCAACACCGCCAATCAATTTGGCCAGACGTTCCTGCAGTTTCTCGCGATCGTAATCGGAAGTGGTGTCCTCGATCTGGGTGCGGATCTGCTTGACCCGGCCAGCGAGTTTCTCTTTATCGCCGGCGCCGTCAACGATCGTGGTGTTGTCCTTATCGACCACAATACGCTTACAGGTTCCGAGATCATTGACAGTGACGTTCTCCAATTTGATACCGAGGTCTTCGGTGATGACCTGGCCACCGGTGAGAATGGCGAGATCTTCCAGCATTGCCTTGCGGCGATCGCCGAAACCAGGGGCTTTAACGGCAGCTACATTGAGAGTGCCGCGGAGTTTGTTGACGACCAGCGTGGCGAGAGCCTCACCGTCTACGTCTTCAGCTACGATGAAGAGGCCTTTGCCCATCTTGGCAACAGATTCAAGCACCGGCAGAAGATCCTTCATGCTGGAAACTTTCTTCTCTACCAGGAGGATGTAAGGATCCTCCATGATTACTTCCATCCGCTCCGGATCGGTGACAAAATAGGGAGAGAGGTAGCCGCGGTCGAACTGCATACCTTCAACGACATCGAGGCTGGTGTCCATTGATTTTGCTTCTTCGACGGTAATGACACCTTCTTTGCCGACCTTATCCATGGCTTCGGCAATTATTTTACCGATGGTCTCGTCGCTGTTTGCGGAGATGGTACCAACCTGGGCGATCTCTTTTTGTTCTTTGGTGGGAGTGGCAATCTTGGCCAATTCGGCAACAACACAAGCGACACCTTTGTCGATCCCGCGTTTGATCTCCATTGGATTACCACCGGCGGCAACAAGCTTTACACCTTCGGTATAAATGGATTGTGCCAGAACAGTTGCAGTGGTCGTACCGTCACCGGCAACATCAGAAGTTTTTGAAGCAACTTCCTTGACCATCTGCGCGCCCATATTCTCGAACTTATCTTTCAGCTCGATCTCCTTGGCGACGGTCACTCCATCTTTGGTGATGGTGGGGGCGCCGAAGGATTTGTCGATAAGTACATTGCGGCC
This sequence comes from Desulfobacterales bacterium GWB2_56_26, assembly GCA_001799365.1. Taxonomy (GTDB): domain Bacteria; phylum Desulfobacterota; class Desulfobulbia; order Desulfobulbales; family Desulfocapsaceae; genus Desulforhopalus_A. Next base: position 3,466 of record MGTI01000125.1, read on the forward strand.
TTTCGGACCAAGGGTTACCTTGACGGCATTCGCCAAGGTATTGACACCGTTGAGAATGGACTCACGCGCCTTTACTCCATATTTGATTTCTTTTCCAGCCATTATTTTTCTCCCTTTTTTAAACGAGATTTGTTGTCAATTCACTGTAATCCGGAATTATCTTTCGACGACTCCGAGGATGTCATCTTCGCGCATGATCAGATAGTCTTCGCCTTCGAGCTTCACTTCGGTGCCGCCGTATTTGGAAAAAAGGACTCTGTCGCCGGCTTTGACCTGCAGAGTCATTCTCTCGCCTTTGTCATTCAGCTTTCCGGGACCGACTGCAACAACTTCTCCCTCGGCCGGTTTCTCTTTGGCGCTGTCCGGGATGATGATACCACCGGCTGTTTTTGCTTCTTCAGCTAATCTCTTCACCAAAAGACGATCATTCAACGGACGAATTTTCATTACTACCTCCTAACAATACGGATGATTTGGTTCAAAAAAGGAGCACACGACCTGACAAGGCGCTCCATAATGATTTTTTGCCCGATTTCCGGGGGCCTATATCAAACTGCGCAAAAATATAGGGTTTGATTCTTAAAAATCAAGGCCTGAAAAAGAAAAAAAAGAGGAGGGTCATGGTGGCCCATAGAATAGATCTAAGACCACCATATTATTATAAATTTAAAAAATCAACCGACTCGGACTACCCAATTGAAGGGATCTTCCCGGTAGCCGTTCTGGATGGCCTGCAGCTCGGTGTACAACCTGGCCGCGAGTTCGCCGGTCTTGCCGTTGTTGATGATATAATGCTGTTCCTGGTAGAATAGTTCCCCCACGGGAGAGATGACGGCGGCAGTGCCGGTGCCGAAGACTTCCTGCAGCCGTCCGCTGCCGTTTGCCTCAAGAACCTCATCGATGGAAATCCGTCTCTCAGCCACATCGATGCCCCAGGAGGCCGCGAGCTTCAGGACCGAATCGCGGGTAAGGCCGCCCAGAATCGAGCCTTCCAGCGGCGGGGTGATGAGCTGGTTGTCGATCCGGAAGAAGATGTTGCTTGTGCCCACTTCTTCAACGTATTTATGTTCGCAGGCATCGAGCCACAAAACCTGGGTGCAGCCGGCCTTTTTGGCGATCTCCGACATAAAGAGGGAGGCGGCATAATTGCCCGCAGTCTTCACATTGCCCACGCCGCCTTTCACGGCCCGGACATACTGATCGCTGATGTAAATCTTGGTGGGATTGCATCCTTCGGCATAATAGGCGCCGACCGGAGACATGATGATGTAAAAATAGTAGGAGGAAGATGGTTTCACCCCGAGCATGGGTTCGACGGCGATCATCGTCGGCCGGATGTAGAGGGTCGCCCCTTCCGTTCTTGGTACCCATTCCTTTTCCAGGTAGATCATAGCCTTGAGCGCGCTCACCACCTTATCCACGGGAAGGCGCGGCATGCACATCCGCAGGGCCGAATTGTTCATCCGTTCGAAATTGTCTTTCGGTCGAAACAGGAACAGCTGATCGTCTTTCCCTCTGTAAGCCTTCAGTCCCTCGAAAATTGCCTGGCCGTAATGGAAGACCATACACGCCGGATTCAATTGGAAATCCTGATACGGGCAGATCCGGGCATCGTGCCAGCCATCGGTCTTATTCCATTTCATCAGGAACATATGATCGGTAAAGTGCACGCCGAATCCGAGCTTGTCAGGATCCGGTTTTTTCTTCAGCTTGTCTTTGTCGACTTTTTCCAATGCAACTCCAAGATCTTCCCACATTCTGCCAATCTCCTCGAAAGCCTTATTTTTCTGTGCTCAATCCAGTAGAAGGATGGTTTCGCCAGGTTACGGGAGGCAAAACCATCTCTCTTCGATAACGGCGCAGAATACCGCAGCTGTCCGAACAAATGCAACTCTATTTACTTTTCCCTTATTTCGTTTTCAGGGGCAGACCGAAGCTGTCCGTGCCGAGAAGATGGATGGCGTCCGCGCCGCCGAAGAGCTGCAGAAAACTCTCATCGGCCAGATTGCAGCGAAAGCCCCGGCAGGTTTTCGGCCGGTAGTGATAGATGGCGCAGCGGTATTTACCGTTGACAAGCTGCAGAAAAACGCAGCCTTTGTCGTCGGGGTGAATCATAAACACCTTGCCGTTGCTTTTCGCCTCGGCGGTCGCAGCCGTAAGTCCCTTCTCCCGGATGGCCGCCATGCTGACACCCACGCCGACATGGCCGCCCATCTTCTCGACAAACTCCACTTCGTCCGGCTGCAGGACAATCTTCCGGTACTTTTTGCAGCAGGTCCCGCATTGCCGGCATTCGTGGAAAATGGTCCTGAGGGCCTGCTCGTTTACGCCGATATTTTTTGTCATAGCTCTTGTTATTGTAAGGTCCAGCAGCCGTGCAACGGATGATTTTTCAACACCTGATTGGCGCGTTCCGAGAAAAAGATGCCGATCTTGTCCCGCCGGGCCGCAAGCAGGCTATCGATCGTTGTCAGGACCGAGACCTCAAGCGACCCAGGATTGTACCCTCCTTCGAGGATCATCAGCAGCCGCCCGCCGCAGACCTCATGGGCATACTGTTTCAGGAGAGAGGTGACGAGACCGTACCATTCGGTGGAGAGCAGCGTGCCGCTGATCGTCTCGTCCCGGTGGCCGTCGTAGCCGGCGGAGACCAGCACGATCTGCGGCAGATACTGCTCCATCACGCTCTGCAGGATGCGGCCCAGGAGGAAGGTGTACTCCAGATCGCCAAACTGAGGGAAAACCGGAACGTTTATCGTGTAGCCCTGGCCCTGCCCTGCCCCCGCCTCGGTCGCCTTGCCGGTGAAGGGAAAAAGATCGCGTTGATGGATGGAGACGACGAGAACCTCGTCGGTCTCGTAAAATACCTCCTGCGTGCCGTTGCCATGGTGGGCATCGAAGTCGACGACGAGAATCCGGTTCAGGCCATATTTCCGGCGCAGATACTGAGCGGTTACCGAGACGTTGTTGAAGATGCAGAAGCCCATGCCCCGGCCCGGCTCGGCATGGTGACCGGGCGGACGGATCATGGCGAAACCGTGGTCGAGCGTCCCGTCCATGATGCGGTCTGCGAGTTCCAGACAGCCGCCGGCGGCCAGCTCGGCGGTGAAAAAGGAGTCCTTCATCAGATAGGTATCGCGGTCGTAGGAATAGGGATCACCGTTGCTGGCGTGGTGGCGCAGCTGATCGAGATAAAACCGCGAATGCACCGCCTCGATATCGGCAGTTTCGGCGCACCGCCCTTGAAACATCCGGCAGTTGTGCCGGTACCGCTCCCGGACGATTGCCGAAAGGTTCCGCAATCGCTCGGGATTTTCCGGCGACGGCCGGGAAATGGCGTGCTGCAGATACCGGTCGTCAACGACCAGACCAACTCTCTTCTTCATAGTGATACCGATAAACCGGATTCCTGTCGAAGGCCGCGGCATCCAGCCGGAACAGATGGCCGACCCGCTTGACCTGATGATCGTCGTAGCTGAGGGTTTCGGCCAACTCGAAACCCAGCTTCTGCAGGCAGCGCTGCTGGCAGATATTGTTGATGTCGGTGTACATCTCCACGCCCTGCACCTTCATTCTCTGAAAAAGCTGAATGATCACATACTTCTGGGCCTCGGTGCCGTAGCCCCTGTTGCGCATCGAAGGCTCCGAGATCTTGACCGCCATGATCGCCCAGTTTTTTCGTTCCGGCCGCAGCCAATAACGCAGGGTGCCGATGGGTTGTTCGTTTCTCAATTCGATCAAGAAAACCCGGTTGACCTCGTTCCAGTACCGGCCGGAAACGATACTCTCCTGCCCCCGGGCCTCATCCTCCCGTTCCGGGGTCAGGTATCTGCCGTGTGCCAGATCGCTGTTGCTCCAGGCGACATAGAGGGGCAGATCGCTCTCGGTTATCCGCCGCAGCCTGAGTCGGGGAGTCATGATTTTATCGCCGAAAATCATATCCTGCCATCACGTCTCCCGGCTAGCCGACTTCTCGCCAGCCAGCCGGGAATCCCTGAAAAAATTAGAGGCTCTGCACCGCATCCTGAAGGCTTCTGGTAGAGCCAACCAATCGGTCGAGGGCAGCTGCCGTCTCACTCATGGACTGATTGACGATCCTCGTCGACTGCTGGTTTTCCTTGGCGGAGAGCGCCACGTTCTCGATTTCCGCCACGACCTTCTGGCCGCTGCTGCAGAGGTTCTTCGATTTTTCGCTCAGGTTGTTCACCGCGGAGGAAATGGTGCCGATGCCTTTCGAGATCGTCTCCATCGAATCGAGGGCGGTGTTGATCACCTTGCCGCCTTCGCCCAGCATGGCCATCCCGGCCTGCATCGCCGTGATGGTCTGGAGGGAATCCTTTTCCACCTTTTTGACGATAGTGGAGATATCGATCGCCGATTTCGAACTGTTTTCGGCGAGCTTGCGCACCTCGTCGGCCACCACCGCAAACCCTCGCCCGGCATCGCCGGCCCGGGCCGCCTCGATGGCTGCATTAAAGGCGAGCAGGTTGGTCTTGGAGGCGATATCCTTGATGATATCGACAAAGCCGGAAATCTTTTCCAACTGGCTGACCAGATCGCCGACCATCTCGTTATTTTTCTGCATGGCGTTGTTGATGTCGACCAGCTTCTGCCCGGCGTTCTTGCCGGCCGCCTTGCCGGTTTCCGCCTCCTTCGACAAGTCGGTGGTAAGACGGTTCGATTCGGTCGAGAGCGTGAGCATTTCACCGGAACTGGCCACCATCTCCCGCACGGTCGTAAGCGAGCCGTCAAGCTTCTTCGCCTCCTCGTCGATTAAAATATTCATTTCGTCGACCTTGGCGCTGCCCTGATCCATCCGGTGCTTCGATTCGGTGACCAGGGCGTCCACATCGTTCACCGCTTCGCTGATCAGCTTCTCGACTGCCTTCTCCGCGGTCACGTCGGTAATGTACTCCAGCGCACCCTTGATGTTGCCCTTGGCATCCTTGATCGGCGAGGCGGTATATTTGATCGGCATGATCCTGCCGTTCGGCCTGGCCGTGGCCTGTTCCTGGACGACGGCATCGGTGCGCATCGCCTGGCTGCAGGCGCATTTTTCGGTGCGGCAATGATCGGTCAAAAAGAGGTCGTAGCACTTCTTGCCGACCACCTGGTCCGGACTCCGGCCAAGCACCGCGGCCCCCGCCGGATTCATGAAGGTGACGGTATAGTCGGTGTCGATCGACATGATCGGGGTCGGAATGGTGTTGAGATTCTCGATCTTTTCGTCCGCCGCCTGTTTCTGTTTCACCTCCTCGGTCACGTCGAGGATATATTCCAGCGCCCCCTTGATATTGCCTTTGGCGTCCTTGATCGGCGCGCCGGTGTACTTGATCGGGATGATCACCCCTTCCGCCGGCCGGGCAATGGTATGCTCGGTCACCACCGCATCGGTTTTCATCGCGCGACCGCAGGCGCATTTTTCGGTCTTGCAGTGCGGGGTCTTGAACAGGTCGTAACACCTTTTGCCGATCAGCTGATCGGGGGTCGAGCCTACCACGGCGGCGGCGGCCGGATTGACGAAGGTTATATTGTAGTCGGTGTCTATGGCCATGATCGGCGTCGGAATGGTGTTGAGATTCTCGATCTTCTCGTCCGCCGCCTGCTTTTGTTTGACCTCCTCGGTCATGTCGAGGACATATTCCAGCGCTCCTTTGATATTGCCCTTGGCGTCCTTGATGGGAGCGCCGGTATATTTGATCGGGATGATCACCCCTTCGGCCGGCCGGGCAATGGTCTGCTCGGTGACCACCGCATCGGTCTTCATCGCCCGGGCGCAGGCGCATCTGTCGGTCTTGCAGTGAGGTGTTTTGAACAGGTCGT
>MGTI01000125.1:9320-9804 GCA_001799365.1 Desulfobacterales bacterium GWB2_56_26
TTGCCCAGCACCCCCGCCCCCGCAGGATTGATGAAGGTGATGGCGAAATCGGTGTCGATGGCCAGAACCGGAGTGGGCAGCGTATTGAGGTTTTCGATCTTCTCGTCGGCCATCTGCTTCTGCTTCACTTCCTCGGTCATGTCGAGGACATATTCGAGCGCACCTTTGATATTGCCCTTGGCGTCCTTGATGGGGGCGCCGGTGTATTTGATCGGGATGATCACCCCTTCGGCCGGCCGGGCGATGGTCTGCTCGGTAACCACCGCGTCAGTGCGCATCGCCCGGCCGCAGGCGCACCTGTCGGTCTTGCAATGGGGCGTCTTGAACAAATCGTAGCATTTTTTGCCGATCACCTCGTCCGGCGTCTTGCCGAGCACCCCTGCCCCCGCTGGGTTGATGAAGGTGATGGCGAAATCGGTGTCGATAGCCAGGACCGGGGTAGGCAGGGTGTTGAGGTTTTCGATCTTCTCGTCGGCCATCTGCT
>MGTI01000125.1:9855-21067 GCA_001799365.1 Desulfobacterales bacterium GWB2_56_26
TGTTGCCCTTGTCATCCTTGACCGGGGCGCCGGTATACTTGATCGGCACGATGACGCCGTCCCTGGGCCGGGCGATGGTCTGCTCGGTGACGATGGAATCGGTTTTCATCGCCCGGGCGCAGGCACACCTGTCGGTCTTGCAGTGGGGGGTCTTGAACAGGTCATAGCATTTTTTGCCGATCGCCTCATCCGCGAGAAGCCCTGCCACCGCGGCACCCGCCGGGTTCATGAAGGTGATGGTGAATTTGGTATCGATCTCCATGATCGGCGTGGGGATAACGTCCAAATCGGTGGACAGCTGCCGGAGACGCGCTTCCGTGGCCTTCATCCGGCTGATATCGGAGAGCGTTACCAGGGTTCCGCTGCCGTTCATCGGCATGGCCCTGCTGGCAAAGAAGGTCACCCCGTCGCCGTTCTGATGGATGACTTCCGCCCCCACCGTCTTATTAATCCGTCTCGCCTTATCGACCGGGCAATCCTTGGTGCCGCAGAGCTGGGTGGGACAGGCCTCCTCGCAGGTCATCCTGCCGAAAAGGGCCTCGCCGGAAAGCTTGAATCGTTCGAGAAAGGAGGCATTGGCCCAGGTGACGATCTTTTTCTCATCGACGATGTAGCTCGGCTCCATGAACAGGTTCAGACAGGACCTGTCGAGTTCCAAATTCGTTGCATTGTGTGTTTTTTCCATGACTTCTCCAGGTCCTGTTGATGAAAATACGTGAAAAATAAAAGGTTCCTTAATCTCGTCGGAGGTTAAACTGCCTCTATGTCGAGATGATTGCGAATCAGATTATGAACGTTGACGACCAGCACATGCTCGTTTCTTTTATCCTCCTGGACATAGACGATCAGCCGATCCAGGGTATCTTTGCGCTTGGCCAGCTCCTTTTTTATGGAGGTGGCATTCTGATATTGCTCCTGTTTGTAAATCGTCACGATCTGGTCGACCTCAAGGGCCACGGTCCTCGATTCCGAGCGGCAGATGACGAGCTTCTGCTCATCCAGTGGTGATTCCGTACTCTTGTAACCGTAAAAGGCCCGCAGATTGACCACCGGCACCACCAGGCCGCGCAGGTTGATGATGCCGCTGTGATAGCCGGCGGCGCCCGGCAGGCCCAACACCCCATCCCGATCGATGATCTCCTGAACATCCTTCAGCTGCACGGCCATGGTCTTGCCGATACTGAAGACCAGATAGCAGTTTTCGGTAATCAGATGACGGGCTCCGAGAGACTTCTCCTTCTCCCGCGGCTTCGGTACCTCCGGACCGCTGCTCAGTCGGGTCAGTGCCCCCAGTTCGTCGGCATGGTCGTAGATGAGCTGGTCCATGTCGAGCAGCATGATGTTGCGGCCCTCCTCTTTCTGATAGATTCCCGAAACGGAAGTGTTCCCCCAGCCTCCGACCGGCAGGATTTCATCCTCGGGAATCCTCTCAATCGCCGTCACCTCTTCGACAATCAGACCGAAGGAAAAATGCGGGGTCGAAACGACAATCACCCGCGTCTTTTCGCCGAGATACTCGTCCTTGCCAATGCCTGCACCGTTCAGCAGTCTCCGTGCGCTCAGGACCGGGATGGTCCTGCCCCTGAGAAGGAGGGAGCCGTCGATGTTGCTGTGCTTATAAAGGTCCTCGATGGAACTGCTGAACGGGTGAGGTCCCTCTTCGAGAGAAGGTTTGTACATCCGGTCGATCGCCTCGAAAAACGTTATCTCCTGCGCATATTCCACCGGAACGCCGTAGAGCTGTCCGGCAAAGGAGAAGATCACCTGGCGAAGGTACCGCCGTTCCTTCATCACCGTGTCGGTCGGCGGCTCGCCCATCTCCTCCAGTTCGAGGCCTTGGCCCGGGAAGAGACTCGCGAGATCGAGCAGTTCGACGGTTCGTGCACCCTGCTCAAGACTGATGAGCGATGAAATAATCGTATCTTCCATCTGCAGTGCCCCGTCCATTTTGCGGACATCGGCCGGACTCGCGGCAAAAACCTCTCTGATATCATCGAACAGCAGTCCGTAGCGGCGATGGAAGAGCTTTACCACCGCCACCTTGGCGCCTGCATCATACTCATGCGTCGCAAGGCCCAGCCGTTTTTTCAGGTTGATCAGCGGAATCGCCTCGTTGCGCAGGTGCATGAGCCCTTCGACGAAATCGGGACTGGCGGGAAGTCGCTGGACTTTCCCCGTTACCGGTGTCGCCTCCGCCACACTCTCCGCTCTCAAAGCAATCTCCAGTCCTTCGGACCAGTCGAGGAGAAATGATGCAAATAATTGTTGCTGTGTCATCGCCTATCCTTTGTTTTTCCGGTGCGCACGGCGCACCCTACCTGGAAGACATCGTTTTGAAAGCTTATTGGCAGAAGTTCTTCATTTTCCGAATGACCGCTTCCAGTTCGGTCATATCTCTGCCGGCCTGGGTGATGTAACGGGGGGCAAGCATATGATACTGTCTGTCGTTGACACCTCGTGCGTCGGCCACCACCAGGATTTTTTTCAGGCCGTCGAAGATATCGCCGGCCCCGATCATCGCCTCGAGGTCATGCAGGTCCTTGGCGTAGAGGATGATGAGATCGCCATTTTTGGGAAATCCGCCGGGCACGGGCGCAAAACGGGAATGTCCGCCGAACAGGGGGCAAAGGTCGTGCAAGCCGTTCAGCTGCCGCAACGCCCACAGATACCGCTGTGGACAGGTCTGCCATCCTCCCTGGCAGCCGCCGCAGTCTGCTGCATTCATTGCAAAGAAAAATGTCGACATAGCCCCTCACGCAAGCTTCGAAAATTTATTCCGTAAACAATGTCAGACATACGAGCTGACCGGGAAAGCAAAGCATTATCCATGCCAGGCCTGGCATGCCATTGACTGGGTGCGAAAAAGTAGCTGTGTTATGTGCCCATTCAGGCGACGGACAGAAAATGATGCGGCAACGGGAGGCGGGAGGCACTGTCAACAAAAGTGAACACCGTACGTTTCTGTTGACAGTGGCCTACGAAAAAAATCAGGAAAACTCGATACTATACTTCAGCAGGAGCTGGTAGAGCCTTGTTCTTGAGATGCCGGAGAGTCTGGCCGCCTCGGTGACGTTGCCGTTTGCCGCCGCCTTCAACCTGCGCAGGTAATCAAGCTCGCAACTGTTTTTATAGGCAGCCCAGTTCGGTAGAGCGACAGTCCCTGGCCGGAGGACGGCCGCTGCCGTCCCGGCCCCGCCCCTCACTTGCGCCCGGGCCTGCTGCACCCGGAATTTTTCCGGCAGATGGATGGCGAAACAGGTCGGCCCGAGGAGCGGGTTGGTGAAGACCTGCTCGATGGTCTGGTACAGCTCGCGCACATTGCCCGGCCAGTCGCAGGCGGTGAGGGCCTCGATAAAATCTCCGGCGACGCCTTTTATCTCCATTCCGTAACGCTGGCAGAGTCTCGCGATGCAGTGCAGTACCAGCTCGGGGATATCTTCCTTGCGAAACCGCAGCTCCGGCAGATCGATGACAAAGGCCTGCAGCCGGAACAACAGATCCTCCCGGAAGGTGCCCCTGGCCACGCACTCTTCCAGGTTGCAGTTGGTGGCCGCGACGACCCGAAAGTCGCTGTACTGGTGACTGGTTGCGCCGACCGGACGGTACTCGTGCTCCTGGAGGAGGCGGAGAAAGGTCTTCTGGATGGCAAGCGGCAATTCCCCCACCTCGTCGAGGAACAGGGTGCCGAGATGGGCATGTTTGACCAGGCCGTCCTGGGAGCAATCGGCACTGGTAAAGGCCCCCTTGACGTGGCCGAACAGGGTGCTCTCGATGAGCGTCTCGGGCAGGGCTGCGCAGTCGACCACCACAAAGTTCTTGCCGGCCCGACCGCTGTTGTCGTGGATCGCTCGCGCGAACAACTCCTTGCCTGTGCCGGTGGCCCCGCTCACCAGGACGCTGACGTCGGAAGCCGCGGCCCTGGCCACCTGATCCAGGCACCGCCGGATGGCCGGGCTGTTGCCGACGATCCGCTCCCGCTTCAGGGCCACCGGCACGGTCGATACCTTCAACTTTTCCCGCCGATATTGCAGAACCCGGCTCAGCTGCAGGGGCAGCTCGCGGATGACGTAGGGCTTTTCGATATAGCTCCAGGCCCCGCTCAACACCGCCTTCTCCGCGCCGTCCGCTTCCCCCTGGCCGGTGATGATGATCACCTCGGGACAGCCCTGACAGGCAGCTATCGCCGGGATGTGTTCCAGGCCGTTGCCGTCGGGCAGCTGGACATCGAGCAGAACCACGTCGACCGGCGACCGCTGCAGCAGGGTAAGCCCTTCCCGTAAACTGTAGGCAGAGGCCGCTTCATGGCCGTCGGCCGTCAGCTGCTCGGCCAGCATTGCCGTGAGTATGCGATCATCGTCAATGATCAGTATCTTTGCCATTTCCCAACACCCTTCGCACGATTTGTTGCAGTTTTTCCTGCTTCACCGGCTTCTGAAGGAACTCCCGTATGCCTATTTTTTTTGCCCGGCTGAGATCGAACGTATCGCTGTGTCCGGTGAGCATGATGATCGGCAGCCCGGGACGCAGGCCGAGAAACTCCCTGGCCAGCTCGGCGCCTGTCATGTCGGGCATCAGCATGTCGGTGAGAACCAGATCGCAGCAGCCGGGGTCCTCCCGAAACTTTTTCACCGCGGCGATGCTGCCATGGAAAGTCAGCACCCGGTACCCGACACCTTCCAGGCTAATCCGCAACACCTCGGCCACCGCCGCCTCGTCGTCGACAACCATAATCCGTTCGCTGCCGCCGCGAACCGGCTGTTTAGGCTGTTTCCCGGCAGCCACTTCCCGTCCGTCGACCGCGAAATAGACATGGAAGGTCGTTCCCACCCCGATTCTGCTGCTGACCTCGATATCGCCCTTATGTTTCTTGATGATGCCGTGCACCACCGCGAGACCGAGGCCAGTGCCCTGTTCGCTCTTTTTGGTGGTGTAAAACGGATCGAAGATCCTGGCCAGAGCCTCGTCCTCTATGCCGCATCCGCTGTCCGTCACCTCCAGGTCGAGGAAGGAACCCGATCTGGCCGCATCACCGAAACGCTCCGGATCTCCCAGCGACCGCCGCTCGGTGAGCCGGATGGTGATCCGGCCGTGATCCTCACCGATCGACTGCCGGGCATTGGTGCAGAGATTCATGAGCACCTGATAGATCTGACCGGGATCGGCAAAAATCGACCGGCAGGAATCGTCGATCTCATGCACCAGGTCGATGGTCGGCGGCAGCGACGGGCGGAGCAGCTTGATGACCTCCCTGACGATATACTGCATCTTGAACAGCCGGAACTGGCCGTAGCTCTCCTGCCTGGAAAAAGTAAGAATCTGTTTCACCAGGTCGACCGCCCGGTCGCCGCCGGCCAGCACCTGGTCGATATCCTTGCGGACCGGATGGTCCGCGGGTAACCGGTTTTTAGCCATTTCGCCGTAGCCGATCATGGCCGCGAGGATATTGTTGAAATCGTGGGCAATTCCCCCGGCGAGCGTACCCAGAGCCTCCATCTTCATGGCCTGATGGAGCTGCTGTTCGAGTAATTCTTCCCTGGTTACATCCCGTTTCAGGGCCACGTAGTTGGTGATTTTGCCTGAGCGGTCGAGAACCGGGGAGATGGTCGCATCCTCCTTGAACAGGGTGCCGTTCTTGCGCCGATTGGTCAGACGCCCCCGCCACACCTGCCGGCCTAGCAGGGTCCGCCACATTTCCTGGTAAAACTGTGAATCATGAGCCCCGCTTTTCAGAATATTGGCATGCCGGCCGAGCGCCTCGGCCCGGCAGTAGCCGGTGCTGCTTTCAAAGGCCGGGTTGACGTACTGAATGATCCCTTGCGGATCGGAGATGACCACCGCTTCGGAGGCCTGCTCGATGGCCGCCATTAACCGGTTTTTCTCCGCTTCGTTGCGGAGAGACTGGGTCACGTCCCTCGCCACGTGAACCAGCAGATGGATCTCGCCGCTCTCGGCAAAGATGGGAAAAGACGAAACCCGGAACATTCGGTCGAATGCCGGGTGATAAATAGTCCTGACATGGGGATTGCCGTCCGCCGCGGTCAGCGTCAACGGGCATTTCCGGCACGGCAGTTTTCGGCCGAGAAATAATTCATGACATTTTTTGCCGGTCAACTCCCCCAGTCGGCAGCCGAACAACTTATGGGCCGCCTTGTTGGCCCTGACGATCCGCATCTCCCGGTCCTGAATGGTCACGATATCCTGGAGGGCGTCGACGGTCGTTTCCCATTCGTTCTTGGCCTGAAAGATCTGCCTGTTGACCAGCCTCTCCTGGAATAGACCGGTAATGTCGGTAAGGGTGAGAAAAAAGGAAACAGGGCCGGAAGCGCCCCTTTCCGCTGTTTTCAGGGTCGCACTGAGCCAGCAGAAATTCGGCCCGGGCGGCGCCTGCAGACCGAAGATAAACCGTGACGCCGATCCGTCAGGGTTGGCCCGCTCCAGGGGAAAGTTCTCGGCCGGCTCCCGATGTTCGTCGCTGTCGACCACCTGGAAACCAAGGTCCGTCAGCCGCCGGCCGACCAGCTGGTCCATCGGCCGGCCAAGGAGTGGTGCGCAACACTCGGTGCAGACGGTTATACGGGCATCCGCCGCGAGTACCACCGTCGATATCCCAAACTGCTCCAGCATGGTTTGCAGGGAATTGTCTCGTTCGGCCATTTGCCCTCTATCGGTTTGATATATTCCACTTAACCCATTCTACTGTTTTAATATCAAACACTAAAGTGATTCTTGCCGATTTCTTCCTTTACATCGTGCCGATGATGATAATACTTGCCGGTACGCTGTATTTCTGACAAGATTGTAACATTCTGTTTCCCCAACGATCCCTATTCCGGAGGTATGAGAGTATGAAAATTCTGGTTGCCTATCGAGGCTCGAACGTCGGCAAAGACTTGCTGGATCTTGCGGTACAACACGCCAAGGCCTTTGGGGCCGAGGTCCAGCTGATGACTTCCCTGCCCGGTGGCGACAGGACCACTACAGAGCAGGCAAGCGAGGCCGAAGAAGGCCTGGAGGAGGCAAAAAAGGTTCTCGCCGATCAGGGCGTTACCGCCGAGACCCATCTGCTGGTACGCGGCAAGACCGCGGGCGAAGACGTGGTCGCCTTCGCGCGGGACAATAAGTGCAACGAAATCCTTATCGGGGTGAAAAGCAGGTCGAAGATGGGCAAGATCCTGTTCGGGTCGACTGCCCAGTACGTCATCCTGAAAGCCGATTGCCCGGTCGTCTCGGTGAAGTAGCCGCTCTCGGCACAATCCGGAATTCCAGCCGATTGAGGCTTGCGGAGGACGGCAGCCTCAATTCCGCAGCAGGTGATCGTGTAATGCAAAGTTTGGTGCCCTATGCCGGCGGAGCGTCAAGAAATTCCGCCATTGCCGCATACACTCTCCGGCAACTCTCCGGCACCAGATTTTCCAGATTGAGAAAGGCGTGGATCATGTCGTCGAAAAAGAGATGCCGTACGACGACCCCGTTCTCCTGTAATTTCTCCATATAGGCCAGTCCCTCGTCGCGCAAAGGGCAGAAGCCGGCAGTGACGAGCAGGGTCCGGGGAAATCCTGGCCGAACCGGCATAAAAAGCGGCGAGGCCGCCCGCCTATCCTCGCCCACACTGAAATAATGATCGAAATACCACCTGATTTTGTCCTTTTCGAGCAGGTAGCCGGTAGCCAGTTCCTTGACCGAAGGGTGGCTCAAGGTATAATCGAGCCCCGGATAGATGAGAATCAGATGAGTGACAAGTGGCCCGACCGAATCCTGTGGGGCATGGGCCAGCGTCGCACTCATCGCCCCACCGGCACTGTCGCCGGCAAGGGCCAGGCCTGGCCCGAAATTCAGCCCCAGCCGCACGAGCAGCTCGGCGCAGCCCTCGACCACCGTCCGCGCATCCGCGATTCCGGCCGGATACGGATGTTCCGGCGCCAGGCGGTACTCGACCGAAACCACCACCCGGCGGGTGGCCAGAGCAATCTTCCGGCATATCGGATCGTAGACCGCGACACTGCCCGTCATGTGGCCGCCGCCGTGCAGGTATATCAATACCGGCAGGGCCGCATCGGGCTCGGGATGATAGACCCTGACCGGAACCGAAGGGCCGGAACCTTCGATCGATTCATCGATCACGGCCGGCAGCTTCGGGATATCGGTAATCATGGTCCGGGTCAGGATAGCCATCCCGTCCCTGGCGTATTCGGGAGTCAGCACGAACCCCTTTGCCGACCAGGCGGCGACCGCCAGATTATACTTATCGAGCCACTCTCCGAGACCGGGTGCAAGTTCTGCCATAACTACTTCCTCCATCATTAAAACAATCGCCGACAGGGTAATACCGCCGTGCCCCCTCTAACTGATAGTCAAACCGAACCCGGCCGTCAACCGGGTTTGGTGAAAAAACGAGCGAGGAATTTTCCTGACACGAAACTGATTGTCATTATCCTAATAATGGAGTATGAAAAAGTTGTGTCGTCCTTACGTTCAGGGCGACACTGCAGGAGAGTTTCTCCCCTTCCCGAAGAAACTTACCCAGAACCGAAGATAATGAAAAATATAACGCCATTCCTCCATCCCTCCCCGGCAGGGGACAGAAAAAACCGGCCGCTATCAAGGCCCGGTTGCTGCAAGATAACGGCTGCTCTTGGGGATATCGGCGTTTTCAGGATAAACCTTTCGCTCTTCTTCATCATCCGGTACAATGAATGCTTGATGGTTGCGTAAACGTCAGCGGGCAAACGGTTCCGGATTGAAGGATCGCGGAACGGGACGGCCCCGACAAGACGTGCCCCGAGAGAGGGCTGCCCGACCGTCGTCTTTCTTAAACACCATTATACTTCATTCATATAGGAGAATGCTATGGAACGAGTTGTTGTAGTAAGTGGAGTTCGAACCGCCGTCGGCAATTTCGGCGGATCGCTCAAGGATGTGCCGGCCATAGAACTGGGGGCTACCGTGATCAAGGAAGTCCTGAAACGGAAAAATATCCGGCCGGTTTTAAGCGGACACATGGAAGCCGGCAAGCCGGACAAATTGCACGACCAGGGACAGATTCAGCTGGAAAAGGATGTCGACGACTGGGATAAGGGAGCCATTCCGCTCGCCATCGACGAGGTCATCATGGGCAATGTCCTGCAGACCGGCCAGGGCCAGAATCCGGGTCGGCAGGCCATGATACGGGCCGGCATCCCCAAGGAGACCGCCGCCTTCACCATCAACAAGGTCTGCGGTTCGGGCCTCAAGGCCATTACCCTTGCGGCCACCTCGATCATGGCCGGCCAGGCCGATGCAATCATCGCCGGCGGCATGGAAAATATGTCCCAGGTGCCGCTGGCCCTGCCGAAGGCCCGCTGGGGCTACCGCATGGAGGTAACCGGCAAGGGCGATATCACCGACCTTATGGTCTTCGACGGCCTCTACGAGATTTTTTACGGCTATCATATGGGGATCACAGCCGAAAACATCGTCGCCAAATACGGCATCAGCCGTACCGAGCAGGATGAACTGAGTGTCCTCAGTCACGAACGGGCCAGGAAGGCCATCGCCTCCGGCCACTTTCGGGAAGAGATCGCGCCGATCGTGGTGAAAACCCGTCAGGGCGAGCTGATAATCGATACCGACGAGCGGCCGATGGAGACCAATATGGAAAAAATGGGCCGCCTGCGCCCGGTCTTCAAAAAAGACGGCTCGGTCACCGCCGGCAACGCCTCCGGCATCAACGATGCGGCGGCCGCGGTGCTGCTCATGTCCGCCACCAAGGCAAAGGAGCTGGGCCTCACGCCGATCCTCGAAATCAAGGGCTTCGCCTCCGGCGGGCTCGATCCGGCCTACATGGGCCTGGGCCCGGTTCCGGCCATCCGTACCGCCCTGAAAAGGACCGGCATGACCATCGGCGATATCGACATGATTGAGCTGAACGAGGCCTTCGCCGCCCAGGCCATCGCCTGCATGCGTGAGTTGAAGATCCCGATCGAGCTGCCGAACCAGGTGGGCAGCGGCATCTCCATCGGCCATCCCATCGGGTGCACCGGCGCCCGCCAGCTGGTTTCCGGTATGCACCTGATGCAGCGCGACAACCTGCAGCGCGGGTTGTTCAGCATGTGCATCGGCGGCGGCATGGGTATGGCCATGATCGCCGAACGGGTCGGCTGATTTTTTCATTCCCTCCGCCTGTGTCAGTTTTCCCGGCCTCTTCCTTCGATTTGCTTCGAACAGAGGCCAGTTTTATATCAGCACAATAGTGCCGTTATCTTCCCGGAAATCCTCAATGACCTTGAAAGACAAAATCACCGAAAGCGTCGCCTTTATAGCAGAACACACCGCCATTCGCCCCACGGCCGGAATCATCCTCGGTACCGGTCTCGGCCGCCTGATCGAGTCGATTACCATCGATGCCGAACTCCCCTACCGCGACATCCCGCACTTTGCCGCGGCAACCGTCGAGCATCACGCAGGCAAGCTGATCCTGGGGACGCTCGGGGGGACGCCGGTGGTCTGCATGGCCGGACGGCTGCACCTGTACGAGGGGCACAGCATGACGGATATCACCTTCCCGGTGCGGGTCATGAAGGGTCTCGGCGTAACCGAACTGCTCATCTCGAACGTCGCCGGCGGCTTGAATGAAAACTATCGCCGCGGCGACATCATGATTCTCGACGACCACATCAACCTGCTCGGGACCAATCCGCTCATCGGTGAAAACGACCCGGAACTCGGCGAACGCTGGCCGGACATGTTCGAACCGTACAGTCGCGAACTGCAGAAAAAGGCGATCGCCATCGCTACAAAACACGGGATCCACGTCCAACCGCAAGGGGTCTATGCCTGCCTCTCCGGACCGTCGCTCGAAACCCGGGCAGAGTATAAAATGCTGCGCGCAATCGGCGCCGATGCGGTCGGGATGTCCACCGTGCCCGAGGTGATTGTCGCCGTCCATTCGGCCTTACGGGTCTTCGCCTGCTCGATCATCACCGATCTCTGCTTTCCACAGGCCCTCGGCCCGGTCGATATCGCCGAGATCATCGCCACTGCCGGCGAGGCCGAGCCGAAGCTGGTACGGCTCTTCGAGGAACTGGTGCAGGCGAGGTGATACGACACCTCGCCGAGCTGGGCGACTAGCCAAGCACCAAGCTTTGCCTGTGATCGGCTATCAAGAAAGAAAATACAGAGTTCAGAATTGTGAGAGATTGAGTTGAAGGCTATCGCATACCATCTGGCATGCGGA
>MGTI01000126.1:0-15294 GCA_001799365.1 Desulfobacterales bacterium GWB2_56_26
AACCGCGCCACCCCGCCCTCCGCCCTCCATCCTGCCGGGACATCGGCGGTGAATGCCCTCTCGGTCGGATCGGTAAAGCCCGTGTATCTCATGTCGGCGGGAGAAGTGCCGCCTCCCGCTTCGGCCGGCCGGCCGGTGCCCCGCAGGACAAGGCTTTCCATGATCCCGGCGAAGATCGGGGCAAGGTCCTCCTCCGTTTGCCGGCCGGTGCGCGTCAGGATGAAGGTGGCGGCATCGCCGCGCGGCGTCCGCACCGGTATCAGTATCGCGGTGCAACCGTTGCCCCGTGGATCTCCTTCGGCCTTGAATACGCCGGGCATGGTTTCCCGTGCGGGCGTAAGCCTGCACCCCCGATCGAGCTTGGCCGTGAGCGAAGCAACCAGCTGCAGCGCCCGATTTCCGTCGATCCGGTCGGGGCTGAACACCGGCCAGACCAGAATGCTTTCACCTTCCGGGCCGGATACCGACACGGCTCCCCGGTCGTCGGCCGCCGCCCGCCAGCCTTCCGGGTGACGGAGGGAAAAACCGCCATCCTCCCATGAAACCCAATCCTGCCGGTCCGCCGCCGGCTGTCCGGCGTCCACATTTGCTTCTGGGGCCAGCGATAAAGATTCTTTGAACGCTTCGGCGTAATTACCGCTATTGTAAAAGGCCAGGCCCTGCCCATAATCGGCTTCCGCCAGAGGAACACCGACCGGGGCAAGCATCATGACAGCTGCCAGCCACGCCCTTACGCCGTGCCATGAGAACCACTTCATAGATTTATCCCAAATTTAAAATATCTAGCCGATAAGGTCGACAAACCGCTGCCCCGTACCAAGCATCAACAGCAACAGCAGGCCGCACAGCACGGCAGACATGAGGCCGAGCAGCCGCTTTCCGCAGCGCCAGCAGCGCACACATTCGGCGGCGGATCGCAGTCCGGCGGCTCCCAGCATGATTGTCGCCAAACCGGCCAGCAGAACGTTCCTCGTGGCGGCAGGGCTCAGGGCGATGGCCGCGCCCCCGGCCAGCGAAAGGAGGATGACTGTTACCGCCACCCCCATCTTGGGGGAAGAATCATCAGGTTCGGGTTTCACAATGTTGCCGCCCTCGTTTCTGCCATGCGTGAGAGTCACTTATATCAGGTCCATCGACTGCGCCTGGCACCCAATTTTCTTCAATAATCTGGCGAACTCTTCGCGTTCGTTGTCATCGAGGACTGCAAAAATCTTCTCAAGATTTTCGCTATGGATTCGGAACGCATCACGGATCAGTTTGAGCCCGTTTTTGGTCAGGTGCAGATAATAGCAGCGGCCGTCCGAGGGATCCTGGATCCGTTCGACCAGACCTTTCTCTTCCAGCCTGTTCGCTGCGGCCGTCATCGATCCGCTGGTCAGAAGCACTTTTTCGCCGATGGTGTTAATCGGCATCGCTCCTTTATGCAGCAAGGCTTCGAGTATGGAAAAGTCACTGACGTTCAAGCCAGTACGGGAAATACTTGCCCTGTCCACCCGCTCCAGGGCCTTATGTGCTCTCCCGAATATAAGTCTGATGTGAGCCCCTGTCTCCATGTGTCAAACGTATCCTTTTTTGTTGAGATCAGCCTTGTTGGGCCAATATTACTGAACTTTTCATGGATGAAAATCTGCCAGCCATTGCGATGCCACCTCCGAATCCGACGATGTCGGACCGTGTCCGGCCGCTATCGTCCTGACCTCCACCTGGGCGCCGGCATCGGTCAGGACCTTGATCAGCTGATCGGTACTGTAGGCCGGGATCATCTTATCCATTCTGCCTCTCAGGATTAGGACTTTTTTACCGCTGAGATCCACCGCGGGAGGTTGACTGAGCGGCAGCATGGGCCGCAAGAGGATCGCCTCGGAAAAGACCTCCGGTCGCAAAAACATCACGGCCGCGGCTATATTGGCGCCGTTGGAGTAGCCCAGGGCGACCAGTTTGTCGAGCGGACGGTTGTGCCCTGCGGCTGTTATCAAAAGAAAATCCGCCAGTTCATGCGCTCTTCTGACGACATCTTTCTCATCGAAAACTCCGGCGGCGAGCCTTCGGAAAAAACGGTTCATCCCGTTTTCCTTGACTTGACCGCGGGGACTGATGATGGCGGCACCGCTTGCCACCACTTGAGCAAGCGGGAGCAGATCCTGCTCGTCTCCACCCGTCCCGTGCAGGGCGACAAGCGTCATTTCCCCTGAGCCCGAAGCCCGTGGGCCGACGAACTCATGGACAAAGGCTGGTGGCCGCAGCGGCGGGAGTTCGGCCTCGATTTTGGCGCGCCAGGACTCGAACTGCGGCGGCAACTGGAGCGAACGGCCAAGATCTTCAAGCGGCTCATCTACAGCGAATCCGGGAGGGTCGGTGGCAATCTCGAAGAGGACGCCGCCTGGCTCGTGAAAGTAGATCGATTTGAAATATTTCCTGTCTCGAACAGGAGTTACCTGATAACCGATTTCACCGAGGGATCTCTGCCATTGCTTCTGTTCCTCGTCGGTCGGCGTCCGGAAGGCAATGTGGTGGACGGTGCCGCTGCCCTGTTGTCCTTTCTCCGCCTCGGGATCGACTACCAGGTCATACCATCGGGCGCGGAATTCATCGTTGTCCATGGCAAAACGAAAGCGACTGCCGTCCCGGTCGCGCAGGACCATCCCCAGGTGGACCAGCAGCTCCTGCGTAGGCTGCAGGGATTTGGTCAGCTCGGTTGCCGAATGGAATCCCCTGATGCGATAGGCGAGTTCCGCAGTGTCGCCCGGTCGCTCCAAGGCCGGGCCGCCCGAGGCGATGAGCTCCAGCCCAAGGCCATGCGGATCGGCAAAGCTTATGACCTCATCGCCGAACCTGAGCGTCTTGTTCGTCTCGATCCCGTGACGATGCAGCCGTTCCTGCCAGTAGCCGGCGGAGCCGGTGGGGATCTCGAAGGCGATGGCCGTTACCATGCCCGCCCCGCTTTTTCCCGGCGGCAGTCCCAGCCAGGGAAAGAAGGTAAGGATGGTGCCGGGATTGCCTTCCCGGTCGCCGTAATAGAGATGATAGGTAAAGGGATCGTCGAAGTTAACCGTCTGTTTTACCAGCCTGAGCCCCAGTATATTCTCGTAAAATGTGACATTGGCGGATGCCGACGAGGTAATCGCGGTGATGTGATGGATCCCGCGGATGGTTCTTTTGTCAGTCATTTTGACCTCCATGGTTATCTTGGCATCAAAATATAAAACGGAATCCTCTCATCGAGGATTATTCATCATGTGAATGTCCGATCTTGCATGGTTTTTGTCGTTTCCCGTAACAGAACAATAGGAATAATTATCTTGATGTCAAGATAATTGCAAGAAGAGCGCCGATGACGGCGATGCCATGATCCTGGATTTTCTTGATGGATGCCTTGAAGTTGCGGGTGGTGGGCCGCAGGTTCATATTCTTGCCGAGGCCGGACAGCGTCCTCAGCGGGAAGTCAGCTTCATCTCGATCCGCCGATTTTTGCGGAAGGCTTCCGCAGTACCGCCGGGATCGATGGGATGAAACTCGCCGAAGCCGGTGGCGGCCAGCCGTTCCGCCGGAATCCCCAGGTCGGTAAGGTAACGTACGACGGAGACCGCCCGTGCCGTGGATAATTCCCAGTTTGAGGCAAAAACCGGTGTATTGATGGGCACCCGGTCGGTATGGCCGTCGACCCGGAGAATCCAATTCAAGTCCTTCGGAATGACTGAGATCAGCCCGCCGAGCACCTCGGCAAGGTCCCCCAGCTCCTCCTTGCCTCGGTCGCTCAGTTCCGCCGACCCCGAAGGAAAGAGCAGTTCCGCCTGGAGCACGAACCGATCCCCCTCGATGCGGACCAGTGGATTTTCGGCGATGGCAGCCCGCAGGCGGCCGAAAAATTCTGAGCGATACTGCTCTAGAATGTTGACCTTCCGGGCCAGCTCGATATTGAGCCGTTTGCCAAGATCCTGAATCTTCACTTCCTGGTCCTGCCGCAGGTTTTCGGAGCTGCCCAGGGCCTTGCCGATTTCCGCCAGCTGGCTCTGCAGCAGATTGATTTTCTGATTGAGCAGGGCGACTTCCGCACGGGCATCGGCGGTCAGGTTCCGCTGGTTGTCAAGCGCCTCCTGTTGTTCGCCGACAAGCGCCGACAAGGCCTGAATCCTGATGTCGCGCTGTTCGAGATCCTTTTGAGAGAGCAGGGTTTTTTCAGTCTCCTCGGCCAATCGAGCCTCCAGGGCCTTGCTGCGGTCCCTCAGGGATTCGGTCATCTGCTGCTCCTGATTCAGGGCGGTCGCCGCCTCCTGGATACGGCTTTCCAGCTCCCGGCGCAGGGTCTGCAGCGCCTGAATATCCTGCTGCAGGCTGGCGATGGTCTGCAGGTTGACTTCAATGGTCTCGCGGTCGGCAAGCGTATTCCTGTTCAGTTCGTCAACGTCGTTCTGCAGGTTGTCCCGATCGATGATGAGGGTCTCGACCTGCGAGGACAGCGAGGCGATCTTCTCGGTCATCGCCGCAGCCGATTGCCGTTCAAGGCCGAGAAGTTCCGATATTTCCGCAAGTTGCTTGTGAAGATCCACCAGCTCGCTGCTCTGGCTGGTGAGAATGCGGCTCAGGATGAACTGGGAAAAGGTAAAGATCAGCAGGACAAAGATCACGACCATCAGCAAAGATGACAGCACGTCGACATATCCCGGCCAGATGCTAGAGGATTGTTGGGAGTAACGTGAATCGGATGCCATATTTCCTCCTACTGATCGCCTTCCTCCGGCAGAACGCCTCCGCCGGATTGCGGCGCCGCTTGCGTCTTGTTGAGCAGCTTTTCCATATTCAGGTTGGTCTGCCGCATTTCCTGAATAAGTACCTCCAGTTGCAGACCGGCCGGTCCCGGCTGCGGCAGATCGTCGTTTCCAAAGCTGAGACTCGCGGTCGGATTGATCAGTTGGGTAACGCCGGAAAGCCATTCTTCAAGCTCGTTGAAGAACCTGTTCTGGGCGTGGTTGGCCTGAATGTCGAGAAAGCCGAGGACAAGCGACCCCCCCAGGCCGAACAAGGACGAGCTGAAGGCGGTGCCCATGCCCTCCAGCGGTTTCTGCAGGCCGGTTTTCAGCGCCTGGAACATCTTATCGAAATTCTGCTCACCCACATCCAGTCCGCCGACAATCCCGCTGACGGCGCCGATGGTGCCGAGCAGTCCCCAGAAGGTGCCCAGCAGGCCGAGAAAGACCAGCAGGCTGATGATATAGCGCGATATTTCCCGCGACTCGTCGAGCCGGCCCCGAATCCCCTCAAGCACCGTCCTGAGCGACAGGGCTGACAGGCTGAACCGGTCCCGATGCAGCCCCTCCAGATGCTTGGCGAGAGGCTTGAGCAGATCCGGACTCTCCGCCACCGACAACCCCGAAGTGCCGGTCCGGAAGATCGTGATCCAGTTGATCTCCGCCTGAAGAACGACCACCCGGCGGACATTCAGCACGATGCCGATGAACAGCGCCCCGAGAATAACCAGGTTGAATCCCCAGTTCGCCATGAATGCCCCCCGCAGCGGTTTGTACAGTAAGGCACAAACCAGGGTGACGATGCAGAGGTAGATGAACATCATTAAAAGATAATAGCGTGGTTTACTCATGATATTATCCCATTTGTTTTTGAAACGGTGGGTTCCCAGCTTTTTACGGCGGCGTGTTCGACATGGGAAAGATCGGGTATACAGATGAAAGGTAAGAATTGAAGAAGGCTCCGCCAAATTGAATCTTTGCGTCTTACCCGCATTTACCTGCATAACTTCAACTAAGAGCAAAAAGAATTTGTAAGCCGGACAAAAAATACATAGGATACGACAAGATCCATTGGCATAACCGGCAGAAAGGGAAATTTTAGCGGGGAGGACTATGAAAGGAATCAAGATCCTGTTTTTCATCCTTATGGGTATGCTTGCAACCGGAGCGGTTGCCGCGGAGAAGCGACCACTAGTGGTCGCCTCGACCACACAGATTGCCGATTTCGCAAGGCAAATTGCTGGCGATGCCATGGTCGTCAAATCGATCTTAGCCCCCGGTGCCGACCCGCATACTTATCAGGTTACGCCCGCCGACGTTCAAATTGTGCTGGGCGCCGATCTCTGTCTGGAGAACGGCCTGCACCTGGAGGGCAAAAACTGGATGGCGACCCTGGCAAAAGATGCCGGTAAGCCGCTCGCCACCGTGACGGACGGGGTGAAACCTCTCGATCTGGAAGCGGAAGGCCAGAAGATCGTCGACCCCCATGCCTGGTTTTCGACGCGCAACGCGGCCGTCTACGTCAACAACATCGTCCGGGCCTTCATCGGGCTTTCGCCCGACAGAAAGGAAGAGTTCGAAGCCCGGGGCAAGCTCTATCTCCAGCAACTGCGGGTGCTCGACGCCTGGGTGCGCGAGCAGGTGGACAGGATTCCGCCGGAGCGCCGCATTCTTGTCACCACCCACGATGCCTTTAACTATTTCTGCCGCGAGTACCGGTTCAACCCCGGCAACAATTATCTGTCCGTCGCGCCGGTCGGCTGGTCCACGGGGGCGGAGGTAGGGGCGGGGATGACCCCGGAGCGAAGGCGGCGGGTAGTCCAGTCCATCCGCGAATCCGGGGCGCCTGCGATCTTTGTCGAGACCACCATCAACCCCAAGCAGATACGGGAGCTTGCCCAGGAGACCGGCGTGAAAATCGGCGGCGAGCTTTATTCCGACTCGATGGGACCGGCAGGCACCGCCGGGGAAACCTATATCGGCATGATGCGCGAGAACGTTCTGCTGATCGTCGGCGCCCTGCGCTAGGAGGCCGGTTCACAACCGGGCCTCAAGAAAAAAGGGAGGAACCATGCGTTTTCTCATTTCCATTGCCGTCTGGGTATGTTTTGTCGGCGGTCTGTTCCTCTATACCGGATGGCGGGATGCCAAAGTGGTGAGTGGCACCGAGGTGAAAACGGCGGCGGCCGCCCCGCGGGAGTATGCCATAGAAATTACCCCGACCTTCTCCCTCGAAGAAGATCCTTTCGCCCTGCGAACCGATTCGGGAAAGGAGGCGCCGCTCGAACTGCGGCTCAATGGCCGGCTGTTGCCGGTGCCGGTGGAGGACGTTCGCCGCGGCAGGCCGCTGAAAATCGAGGGGGTCGAAGGGGTGGTGGTCGGCAACAACGAGATCCACATCAAGGCGAGCCCGCCAACCGGCGAAAGCGAGCTTGACCACTGTGTCCGCCTTCGTCTCTTTGAAGAGGGTGTGGCGGTCGCCGATGCCACCGTCTGGGGCAGCCAGGGTGCACTGGTCTCGGGAACCCTGCCGTTTACCATAAGCGAAGAGGAGGCGGACCATGGCCACTGACAGTCCTTACGCCATCGAGGTCGAGCACCTCACCGTCAGCTATCATGCCCGGGCTGCCCTGCTCGATGTCAGCGTCCGGATCGAGCGGGATCAGCTGATCGGCGTGATCGGCCCGAACGGCGCTGGCAAATCGACCTTTATCAAGGCGATCCTGGGTTTTATCAAGCCCGATGTGGGTTCGGTCACCATCAATGGTCAGGATGTCCAGAAGGCCAAAGGCAAAGTTGCCTATGTGCCGCAGCGCGGCTCGGTGGATTGGGATTTTCCGGTGACCGTGCGGGAGGTGGCGCTGATGGGCCGCTACCAGCGTATTCCCTGGTACGCCTCGCCCTCCGCCGCCGACCGGGATGCGGCGAGGGACGCCCTGGCCATGGTGCGGATGGAGGAGTTCGCCGACCGTCAGATCGGCGAGTTGTCCGGCGGTCAGCAGCAGCGGGTTTTTCTGGCCCGGGCTCTGGCGCAGGGCAGCGACATCCTGCTGCTCGACGAACCCTTCGCCGGGGTCGATGCGGCGACCGAACGCGCCATCCTCGAGGTCCTCGAACGGGCCAAGAAGGCGGGCAAGACCCTGGTGGTGGTTCATCACGACCTGGTCACCGCCGCCGAGTACTTCGATAAACTCATCCTGATCAAGCAGCGGATGTACGCCTACGGCGAACCCCGGGCGGTCCTTCGAGAGGATCTGCTCAGCAAGGTCTACGAGGGGCGGCTGCGCATTTTCGGCACGGTGTTCAAGGAGAAAACGGCATGATCTATGAACTCTTTATCGCCCCGTTGACCGAGACCTATTTCCAGAAGGCCCTGCTCGGCGGTTCCATGGTCGCGGTGGTGGCAGGCGTGGTCGGCTGCCTGGTCGTGCTGCGCCGGATGGCCTTTCTCGGCGATGCCCTGTCGCACGCGATGATTGCCGGGGTGGCCGGCGGTTACCTGGTCATGAAGATGCTGTTCGGGTTCGAGGCCCATGCGCCGGGGATGCTGCTCGGTTCGCTCTTGGCGGCGGTGACCACCGTCGCCCTGATCAGCTTTGTCTCCCGTATTTCCCGGGTGAAGGAGGATGCCGCGATCGGCATCATGTACACCGGGATCTTCGCTCTGGGGGTGGTGGCGGTATCGATCTTTCGCCACTACATCCATATCGACCTCATGCACTTCATCATGGGCGACATCCTCGGTGTCGCCGACAGCGACCTGTGGGTCAGCGCTTTTGTTTCCGCTTTCGTGTTGACCGTGCTGATCCTCTTTTTCCGCCATTTCCAATTGACCACCTTCGATCCGATCATGGCCGCGTCTATCGGCCTGCCGGTGTTGCTGATCGACTATGTGCTCACCACCTGCGTCTCTTTAGTGGTGGTCAGTGCGGTCAGCATGGTCGGGGTGATCCTGGTGGTCGGCCTGCTTATCACCCCGGCTGCCACCGCCTATCTGCTCTGCGACCGGTTGGATAAGATGATGGCCCTGGCCGCACTCTTCGGCGTCACCTCGGTGGTTGGCGGACTCTATCTCTGCGTCTGGCTGGATTCCGCCGGCGGCGGGGCGATCATGCTGTTCTGCACCCTGCAGTTCCTGGCGGTTCTGGTCGTGGCGCCGAAGTACGGTCTGCTCGCCCGCTGGCTGCGTCTGCGCAACCAGGTACCGCAGCAGATCGTCGAGGACGTGTTGACCACTATTCTTCGGAACAACAAGCAGGCGTCGATGGAAACGATCAAACACTATGTCGAAGATGGCGTGGCGCTCAACCGGGCCATCAGGCAGATGATCCAGGACGGCCTGCTCCGTGATCGGCAGAACGTCTATGAACTGACCGGGAAAGGCGAACAGGAAGCTGCTAAGGTGCTGCGCGCCCACCGGCTATGGGAGGCCTACCTGAAGTCCATCGGCACCCCGCAGGAGCAACTGCATCCCACCGCCCACCGGCTCGAACACATCGGCGGCGGCACGGTCGAATACCTCGACGAGAAGCTGGGTCAGCCGGAGCAGGATCCGCATGGGCGGGATATTCCGAGGGAATAGGAACAGGAGGGGATATGGAGCTTCATGTTCCGCCAACATGGCACAAAGAATCAATAGAAAGAAAAATTGATTATATTGTTTTGGTTTACGGAAAAGCTGAGGGGTTCGTTTTTTGCCCAAGTAACTTAGAAAAACCATTTCGCGTTGGTGGTGACTATGGCGGTAACTTTCAAACGGACGCCGCGGGTGCAATATATCATTTCACAAACTATTTAAACCAAGCTTATGTTGATGAGGTGTCCTGGTTTATGGAATTTGTAAGAAAAGTACATTTAGGCGAGGATTTCTCACTCGACGATATTGAAATAGAAAAGCGATCACTGCATATCATCAGTGGTAGTTGGCCCTGGTAATAAGGGACGTCAAAAAGTTGCGTTCGTTCCTCGCTCCACTTCTGCCGCCCATGAGCGCGTCGTTACGCAAAAAGAGAGGATGTCCTTGAGGGGAAAAACTATCTTGCTTGCCGGTCTTGCGCTGCCTCTTGTAATATATGGACTATTGCAGTTATCCAACGCGAGGACGTTCCAGATATTTGGCCGAATAATTTCCAGCGTTCCAACCGACGATCGGGTGGTAGCCCTCACGTTCGATGATGGGCCATCGGCAGCCCACACCCAAGAAGTCTTGTCTATTCTGCGGGAGCACGAAGTAAAAGCCACCTTCTTCGTGATAGGCCAGGAAGCGGCAGGTAATCTTCAGGAAGCAAAGCGAATTGTGGCAGATGGGCATGAAATGGGTAACCATTCTTTTTCACACCCAAGACTTATCTTCAAAACACCAGGTTCGATAAGGGATGAGATCGAGCGAACTGACGCGGTCATTCGAAGTGCAGGATTTAAAGATGAGATTTTCTTTCGTCCACCGTATGGTAAAAAACTCTTCATCTTGCCATGGTATCTGGCGCGAACCGGTCGAACTACAATTACCTGGGAAGTAGAACCAGAGTCACATCCAGAGGTTGCCTCGGATGCGCAGAAAATAGCTGACCACGTTTTGGACCGCGTGAAACCCGGCTCGATTGTACTCCTTCATGTGATGTACAAAAACCGGGAAGAATCCAGAAAGGCCTTGCCGATAATCATCGACCGCCTTCGGGAACAGGGATATAAATTTTTGTCAGTATCGGAACTGCTACGTCGCGCGAAGGCGTAACAGGTCGCAAGAAAAATTATTTACATTGGTATATCAATTATATGCCTGAGCGCGACCTCACTATTGTCGGAGATTTTCTACGGTATACCGGCATGCTGTTTGTGCTTTTTTGCGCCATAGGCGCAATATACGGCCTATTCGCAGGATTCTCTCTTATGGCGCTGTTGGTCAACCCCTTGATTTACAGTGTTGGCATCAGTCTCATTGTCATAGTCATTTCCTATGATATCAACACCATCCTTGGTCTTGTCGGGCTTGGCAAGGAACCACATTTGAGCGCACATATCAAATACAGCAAGGAAATTCAGGAAATCGGCATGCTCATGAGCACGGCCAACTATGATTCCGCCCTCAAAAAGGTCGATATCCTGCTGCGCAAAGAACCCGCGTTTGCCATGGCCCACAATTTGCGCGGGGAAATATTGTTACAAGGATTTCAAAGGAACCGGCAGGCGCGTGATTGTTTTGATAGGGCAATCAAACTGTCCAAACCAGAAGATGAAGAGTATCGATTGGCAACGTCTTTGAAGGCTTCTACCTACTAATTTCCCCAGCCAAATTCATCCTTCTCTAGGTTTTCAACCTAGTCCCGATCAGCTTTTTCTCCAGCAAGAAATCGGCTCTATGCCGATTGTTCCCCTCGACCGCTTCCACTACTATACAGTCAGAAATTTTGCCGCGTGGAGCGCCGGACTTTTTCCTGCCATCACGCGGTCCCTCTACACCACTTTTTGGAGTTCGAGAATCGATGTTCAGGCCCGAAGTCAATCGCGATATACTCAGTCCGGTTTCTTTTCTCAGTCGCAGCGCCGAGATTTATCCGGACAAGATTGCGGTGGTCTATGGCGATCTGCGCTTCACCTACCGGGAGTTTCAGGCGAGGATCCAGCGTCTGGCGGGTGCCCTGCTGGCCAGGGGGTTAGGCCAAGGCGACAAGGTGGTTTACATCTGTCCCAACACGCCGGCCCTGCTCGAGGCGCACTTTGCCGTGCCGATGATCGGTGCGGTGCTGGTTTGTGTCAATACCCAGCTTTCCGCGTCGGAATATCAGTACATTATCGATCATTCCGATGCCAAAGCCGTTTTTGTCGATAATGAATTTGCCGGCCAGGTACAGCCGATTGCCGCGGACTTGCCCAAGGTCTCGCTCTTTGTCAATATCTGCGAGTATACCAGCGGACCTCTCCTGAAGGGGCCGGAGTACGAGTCGTTTCTGGCGGGAGGGCAGGCGGCACCGCCCGAGCCGCCTGCGACCATCGACGAAAACAGCCTGATTGCCATCAACTACACCTCGGGCACCACCGGCCGGCCGAAAGGGGTGATGTACAGCCATCGGGCCACCTGCCTGCAGACCCTGGGCGAGATCATCGAAGCCGGGCTGCGGCCGGATTCCGTCTACCTCTGGACCCTGCCGATGTTTCATTGCAACGGCTGGAGTTTTCCCTGGGCGGTGACGGCAGTGGGAGCGACGCATGTCTGTCTGCGGCGCTGCCTGCCGAAGGAAATCTTTCGCCTGATCGAAAAGGAAAGCGTGTCGCATTTCTGCGCCTCGCCCAACGTGCTCCTGACCATGATCTGTTTCCCCGAGGCTGCCGCGGTGAAGCTGCGCCGTCCCCTGCAGGTGCTCACCGCGGGAGCCTCCCCATCGCCAGCGATCATTCAGGGGATGGAGGATATCGGTATCGATATCACTCACGTTTATGGGCTCACCGAACTGCACGGGCCGCACACCATCTGCGCCTGGCAGGTTTCCTGGGTCGATCTCGATCCGGAGACTGTCGCCAGGATGAAGGCGCGGCAGGGGGTAGCATCGATCACCGGCCTGCATATGGCGGTCGTCGACCGGGAGACCATGCGGCCGGTGCCTCATGACGGTCAGACGGTGGGCGAGGTGGTGATGCGCGGGCACAATGTCATGCTCGGGTACTACAAAGATCCGGAGGCTACCGAACAGGCCTTCCGGGGCGGCTGGTTCCACAGCGGCGATCTCGGCGTGGTCCATCCCGACGGTTATCTGCAGATAACCGACCGGGCAAGCGACGTCATCGTAAGAGGGGGGGATATGATCTCCTCGATGGAAATCGAGGAGATTATTTATCAGCACCCGGATGTCCTGGAGGTAGCCGTGGTCTCGACTCCGGATCCGGTATGGGGCGAAGCGCCCAAGGCCTTTGTGGTGCCCAAGCGGGGCCGGACGCCGACGGAAGAGGAGATCATCGAATTCTGCCGCAGCCGCCATGCCCGGAGCAAGGCCCCGCAGACCGTGGAGTTCGGCCAGCTGCCGAAGACGGCGACCGGCAAGACAATGAAAGCCAAACTGCGCAGCCGGGAATGGCTTGGCCTGGAACGTAAGGTGAGCTGACCTGAAAAAGGGTGCAGGATAGAGTTGGGCAGGACAACCGGCAGGATCAACTATTAAGGCAGGAACAGATAGGCGGAAAACCTTTTGCAGCAAGGAGCGCGACGAATGAAAAAAGTTGTCATTGTCAGTGGATGCAGGA
Source organism: Desulfobacterales bacterium GWB2_56_26 (assembly GCA_001799365.1). Classification (GTDB taxonomy): domain Bacteria; phylum Desulfobacterota; class Desulfobulbia; order Desulfobulbales; family Desulfocapsaceae; genus Desulforhopalus_A. The sequence goes on from MGTI01000126.1 coordinate 12,981, forward strand.
CGGCGGTTGGGGCATTTGGCGGAGGTTTGAAGGATGTGCCGGTAGTTGATCTTGGTGCCACGGTGCTGCGCGAGACCCTGCGCAAGATCGGTCTCAGGCCGGTGCGCGGGGCCGATTTTCCGGCAACGGTCCCCGACAGGCTGGCTTGCCAGGCCGAACTCGAACTGGAGAAAAAATACGGGCAATGGCCGGAGGAGGCCAGGGCGATCGTTATCGACGAGGTGATCATGGGCAACGTCCTCCAGGCCGGGCAGGGGCAGAATTCGGCGCGCCAGGCGATGATTCGGGCCGGCATCTGCAAGGAGACGCCCGCCTTCACCCTCAACAAGGTCTGCGGCTCCGGTCTCAAGGCCATTGCCCTTGCCGCCCAATCGATCATGACCGGGCAGGCGGAGGTGGTACTCGCCGGCGGTCAGGAGAACATGAGCCAGGTGCCGATGGCCCTGCTCAAGGGCCGCTGGGGCTACCGCATGGAGGTGAGCGGGGTCGGCGAGATCCACGACCTGATGGTCTATGACGCTCTCTACGAGATTTTCTACGGCTATCATATGGGGGTGACGGCCGAGAATATTGCGAAGATGTACAATATCAGTCGGGAGGATCAGGATAAGCTGGCCCTGATGAGCCACGGCCGGGCCATGGCGGCCATGGAGAAAGGATATTTCGCCCAGGAGATCGTGCCGGTAAAGGTCGCTTCCCGCCGCGAAGAAATCATCGTCGACCGCGACGAACGGCCGATGGCCACCACCATGGAAAAGCTCGGCAAACTCCGGCCGGTGTTCGCCAAAGACGGCACGGTAACAGCTGGTAACGCCTCCGGCATCAACGACGGCGCGGCGGCCGTGCTGCTGATGAGCGAGGAGAAGGCGAGGGCGCTCGACCTGCAACCGCTCCTTACCATCGAAAGTTTTGCTTCGGGCGGCCTCGACCCCGCCTATATGGGCCTGGGACCGGTGCCGGCGATAAAGCGGGCGCTCACCCAGGCCAAGATGCAGATCGGCGATATCGAACTCATCGAACTGAACGAAGCCTTTGCCTCGCAGGCCATCGGCTGTATGCTGGAGCTGGGCATCGATATCGACAAGCCGAATCGACAGGGCAGCGCCATCGCCATGGGCCATCCGGTCGGCTGCACCGGCGCCCGCCAGATGGTCGCCGCCATCAGCCAGATGCGGCGGGGCAACTTCGCTACCGGCCTGATCAGCATGTGCATCGGCGGCGGCATGGGCATGGCCATGGTGGTCAGCAACAACGGTAAATAAGGGGGAGACAATGGCAACAGTAACAACCTTCGGGGTTATCGGCGCGGGCCAGATGGGCGCGGGCATCGCCCAGGTGGCGGCGGCAAGCGGCATCCAGGTCATCTTGCAGGATATTTCTCAAGAATTCGTCGACCGGGGGATGGCGACCATCGCCAGGAACCTGCAGCGCGGCGTCGACAAAGGCAAGATGGCGGAGGAGGAGAAACAGGCGATCCTCGCCCGGGTTAAACCGGTCACCGAGATCTCCGCCATGCGGGATGCCGATTTCGTGGTCGAGGCCGCCTCCGAGAACGAGGAGATCAAATTCAAGATCTTCGCCCAGCTGGATGAACTCTGCCCGCCGCATGCAATCCTCTCGTCCAACACCTCGTCCATCCCCATCGGCCGGATCGCCGCCCGCACCAGGCGGCCGGAAAAGGTGATCGGCATGCATTTCATGAATCCGGTGCCGGTGATGAAGCTGGTCGAGGTGATCCGTGCTTTACCTACCTCCGAGGAGACCTTTCGGACCACGGTTGCGCTGGCCGAGAAGATGGGCAAGACGCCTGCGGTGGCCAGCGACTTTCCCGGATTCATCGCCAACCGAATCCTTCTGCCGATGATCAACGAAGCGATCTTCTGTCTTTACCAGGGAGTGGGCGACAAGGAGTCCATCGACACCGTGATGCAGCTCGGCATGAACCATCCCATGGGGCCGCTGGCCCTGGCCGACCTTATCGGTCTCGACACCTGTCTCGCTATTCTCGAAACCCTGCACCGGGGGCTCGGCGACCCGAAATACCGGCCCTGCCCACTGCTCCGCCAGTACGTCGAGTCGGGCTGGCTGGGCCGCAAGACCGGCCGGGGTTTTTACAGCTACTGAAATTTTCGTGGGGTCAAATCTTTAATCTTGACATTTTTTCGCAATCATCGATTTTTCAAGAAAATTAAGCAAAATGTCAATATTAAAGATTTGACCCCATAACCGCACCATAACCGCAACTCCAACCGACGAGGAAACCATGAGTGATTCGGCGATTCAGGATCTGTATCCGGAAGAATACGCTCACTGC
>MGTI01000126.1:15321-15511 GCA_001799365.1 Desulfobacterales bacterium GWB2_56_26
GGCATGCACTTGAAAAGCTACTGGCAGGGGGAGGAGTGCGTCTGCCGCTACCGGCCGGGGGACCAGTACAGCGGCGGCATTCCCGGCTTTCTCTACGGCGGAATGACCGCTTCTCTCATCGACTGCCACGGGGCGGCGACAGCCGCTGCGGCCAAGGCGAAAGAGAGCGGTGAGCCGATCGCCAGATTCG
>MGTI01000127.1 GCA_001799365.1 Desulfobacterales bacterium GWB2_56_26
TCGTCGCTGTAGGTGATGCCGATGCCGACGCCGCAGTAGATGCTCCGGCCAAAGAGGACATATGCTTCCGGGGCGAAGGCGGATTCGCCGAACCGGTCCGGCAGGAATTCGACGTCCAGTTCCAGGCCGAGAAGACCTGGCCAGTACTGATACGAGGCGAGATACGCCACGCCGTCGTCGTCGAACTTTTTACTCTCAACCTCGATATCTTCGAGAGCAACCCAGTAGTTGGCGCCGACGCCGAACCGATGGTTGTTGACGGCCTGGACGGGTGCTGCGGCGAAGATACCGAGCAGCAAACCGAATAACATCGCTTTTTTCATCTCGTTCTCCTTTCAGGCTGGATGCAACTTCTTATATTTTTCGGTTAGTTACCATACTTTTCCATGATTCTCCATGGCTTATTATCGGATATTGCTTGAAAAGGAGTACACCCACTGCTAGGTTATGCAGTGTGAATTCTTTTTACTGTCCACGACAGTTTCCGGCTAAATTCTTAAAACTTCTTTTTATCTGCGAACCTTAAAAGGGGCAGGGGATCCCGCACAGTCCAAAGGCAATCGCTCTTTAGAATAGTCAGTGAAAGGAAGAGGAAAAGAAAATATGGCCTACGATGAAGGGCTTGCAGAACGATTACGGGATATATTACGGGATCAAGATGAAGTCGAGGAAAGGAAAATGTTCGGCGGCCTTTGTTTCATGGTTTCCAAACACATGTGTTGCGGAATTGTAGGTGAAAAACTTATGGCTCGTGTGGGGCCCGGAAACTATGAACAATGCCTGTCGAAGAACCATGTTAAGAAAATGGACTTTACAGGCAAACCAATGAAAGGGATGGTTTACGTAGAACCCGATGGCATAGCTGAAGATGAAGACTTAGCCTATTGGGTGCATATTTGTCTGCAGTTTACCAAATCCCTTCCACCCAAAATATAACAACGCAATCGCTGTCAAGGCTCTTTTATCTCTTTTATCGTAAACCCTGTCCCAACACTAACAGCATTAGACACTCGGAATGAGATTTTTGTTCATAATAGCAGTTCTGTTTTTCATTTCTCCCGCGAACTCCCAAAGCGCTCAAGGTACCCCTCCAACCGTAACCTATGCTATCGGTCCGCCATCAATTCCCCTCTACGAGCTGGAACCCGGCAATGAAATTGGCTGGAAAGGGTTGTTTATTGAAATAGTGGAAGAGATCTTTGCCAAGGAGCTTGGCAATAAGTTGGTTATCGAACAATATCCATGGAAGCGAGCCCAACAGAATGTGAAGGAAGGAAATGCGGATATAACGGTGTCTGTTCCGACTTCGGAGCGGCTTGAGTACGCCTTCATGAGCGACAAACCTATCCTGAAAATGTATCTCAACGTTTACACATATGCCGGCCATCCAAAACTCAAGGAGATCAGGGAGATCCAGACAGTTCAGGATATCATCGCGCTCAAACTGAAACCTGTCACCAACCTCGGGAACGGCTGGCATAAGGAGAATATCGAAAATGCGGGTGTTACAACATCTTATGTGCAGGGGGATGAAAATCTCGTGCAATTTCTGGCATTGAAAAGGGCCGACATTATGATCGACGCCCCGCTTTTCATGAACCACCTGATCAATGAGTACAAACTGGGATCGAAGATCGTGAAGACTGATGTTCTGTTTGGCCCCATAAATTTCCACTTGCTTGTGAGCAAGAATTCCCGATATGCCGAGTTGATGCCGAAGATTAACAAGGCCATAGACAAACTCGCGAAGAATGGCAAGCTCGAACAGATGGCCTCGAAATATTCTCATCTATAGGAACTCACCCTTGATGGGTAGATACAACATTCACGTAAGCAGCAGGAATAGAGAAAGGAAATAAAATGTCTCCGCTCAGTTTCGCCGATGCAGTAGAAAAGCTGTCCCATGCAGGAATTCAAAAAAAAGAAATTTACCTCATCGATCTTGTCCTTCTTTGCGAGATGGCCTGGGCAGACGGTTCAGTCCAGGAGGGCGAGCGCGAGATACTTTTCAGCCATCTCAACCATCATATCGACTCAATAAATAGACTTGCCGGCTGCAAGGTTCTTGAACATAAGGAAGCCAAGGAGCTGATTCGCTCATTTCTCGACAATCGTCCCGGTAAAGAACTTCTCGAGACGATACAGGAAGTCATTGCTCCGATCCGAATCGATCAAATCAACCGAGCCAATGCCGTACGCACCTGTCTCGGTATCCTGAATACCTGCCTCGATATTGCTTCAAGCTCGGTGACCAAATATCCCTATGGACTTACCGAACGATTCACCCAGGAAGAGAAAGACTATTATCACAAGATAACTGCCATACTCACAGGCAGAAGGACCGGTTATGCGGCATATAACGGACAGTCAATTGACGGCGAATGAGCATAAGAGAACTTTCCCTCGGCCGTTGGATCTGCGAGTTTAGAAAGGGGATCCCGAGGATTGTCGGCCGGTATTTCACCCCCGTGAGGTTAATCGCCTGCAAGACCAGTTGCGGAATTGTACTATCAATTGCGCTCATTTCGCGCTTTTGCGGTTTTTGCGAACGGGGGTGGGTTCTCTGCCGCAAAAACTTGATCCTATCCACTTTTGGTGGCTTTTATCGGTTATAGTATTATACAATATCTCTGGCTTTGTTGCCGGGGCCGCTGGGTTGACCTTGGGGGAGAAGCATCTTGATTTGCTCATAATAGGAGATTCTATGTGTAAGAAATTAATACACTTCTTCTGCATCGCCATTGCTTGTTGTGCCGTAGGAATCGCCCAGGCCGACGATTGGAAAGACGAATCCGGGAAAGGAAAACAAAAGGAATATAAAGAATACCAGAAAGATATAGACAAAGAGCGGAAAAAGGACTGGAAAGAACGTAACAAGGAGAGGAAAGAACGCGGAAAAGAATGGAAGGCTGAGCGTGACTATGGAGGTCAATCCTATTTCCAGAGACAAGGCTATTCCCGTCTTAATATTCCTCAAGGTCACTACCCACCTCCAGGTGAATGTCGCATATGGTTTCCAGATAGACCACCTGGGCACCAACCGCCTCCAACAAAGAATTGCAGCCAGGTTCCTCCGGGAGCATGGGTAATTCAACATCCGGAAGATGATCAGGATCACGTTCACGTTACAGCTTACGAAATCGAGAATCCCGGCAATATTATTGCAGTTGGGGAATTTGAAATTGGTACCGGTCTTTTTGTGCGAGTTATTCTTGACTATTAGACATTCCCGGACTCTGGCGGGTGTGGCAACTTACGAGATTTTTCATGCAGCAATGAAACATTTGAGGAATAAGGGATGCCAGACAGCAAAACAAAAGGCGGCATACTGAACGGCCGCCTGGTATTCATCAAGGAGTTTTTAAAGCATCCGCTGCAGATAGGATCGATTATTCCAAGTTCCCGTTACCTGGAGCGGCGGATTGTGGAGGCGGCCGGGGCTGCTTCGGTCGATGTCATCGTAGAATTGGGCCCCGGAACGGGCGGCGTAACCCGGGCAATGCTGCGTGCAATGCCGCGGCACGCCAGGCTTCTGAGCATTGAGATCAATCCTACTTTTAACAAGCTGGTCGGCAAGATTAAGGACCATCGGCTCATCGCGCATCTGGGCAGCGCAAGCGAGCTCAGGGAGATAATTGCCCAGTATGGCCTGGGTCCCCCGAATGCGATAGTTTCCGGCATCCCTTTTTCCACCATGAGCCCCAGTGTCGGATCGCAAATTCTCGAGACGGTTTCGTCTGTGCTGCCGCCCAACGGCCGCTTCGTGGCCTATCAGGTGAAGAATCAGGTCGCGATTCTGGGTCGGCCTTTCCTGGGAACAGGGCAGATTTCCACTGAGTTTCTCAACATCCCGCCGATGCGCATTTTCCGGTGGGAGAAGAATGCTTGATCGGTTGCGTGTCGGTTGCGGAATTTCGCGCACCGTTGACCGTTAGGCTTGCCGAGGATCGGGACGGGGTTTTTGCTCTACGGGACGCATTTCATAAAGGATCGCCGATTTGAATTTCTGTAGCCAGTGCGGTAACAGCGTGACGCTGCACGTACCACCAGGTGATGACAGACCGCGATTTATCTGCGATGTCTGTGCCACGATCCATTACCAAAACCCGAAAATGGTTGTCGGTGCGGTTCCGGTGATGGATGGGAAAATTCTTTTGTGCAAGAGAGCGATTGAACCTCGCCGCGATACATGGACAATCCCGGCGGGGTGGCTGGAGAATGGCGAAACTGTTGCGGCGGGTGCAGGACGTGAGGCGGAAGAAGAGGCTCGGGCGAAAATCGACGATCTCCAGCCGTACGTTCTTGTGGACCTCCCTTTCATCCACCAGGTGTATTTCATCTTTCGTGCCCGCCTGCTTAATCGGGATTTCCATGCCGGTGTCGAAAGCCTTGAGGTCAAACTCTTCGCTCCGGAGGAAATTCCCTGGGATGACCTGGCTTTTACGGCGGTCTATGAGGCATTGAGGTTCTTTTGTAATGATCTGAAAAAGGGGAATTTCCCCTTCCGAATTCTGGAACTGAGCGACCCGTCGGGACCACAGAGCCCTGTAAACTGCACGGGGTCCGAGGGAGCCGGGAATCGGCTTATATGGTGAAAGCCTATGACGACATGTAAATGGATATCCGGCATGTTTGCCCTTCTCCTGGCCTGCGTCTGTCCTCCAGCGGCAGACGCCAGATCTGCGGTGGAATCCCTTGTCCGGGACAACACCCGCTTCGCCTTCGATCTGTATCGAGATCTCGCCGAGGCCGAAGGGAATCTTTTCTTTTCGCCCTATAGCATTTCGACAGCCCTCGCCATGACCTATGCGGGTGCACGCGGCAACACCGAAAAGGAGATGGCGGCAACGTTGCGTTTCACCCTCGATCAGGAAGAGTTGCATCCGGCGTTTGCGACGATGGAAGCGCAGGTGAATGCGTCGCAAAAGGAAGGTATCAGCCTGAGTGTCGCCAACGCTCTCTGGCCGCAGAAGGATTACCCGTTTCGGGAAGAGTATCTTTCTCTTGCCAAGCAACACTACGGCGTACTCGTGCAGCCGGTGGACTTTCGCGGCGCCCGTGAATCCGCACGCCTGACGATCAACAACTGGGTGGAGGACCAGACCCGGGAGAAAATAAAGGATCTCATTCAGCCTGGCGATCTGTCGGACCTCACCCGTCTGGTGCTGGTGAACGCCATCTACTTCAAGGGGATCTGGGCAGATCAGTTCAAGGCGGAAAACACCAAAGAAATGCCCTTTCATGTGACGGCGGCGAGGACAATAAGGGCCCCGATGATGAGCCGGCAACTGGAGTGCCGCTACGCCAGCCTGCCCGAGCTGGATATTCTGGAGCTGCCATATGTTGGCGGCGGTCTTGCCATGATTGTCCTGTTGCCCAAAGAAATCGACGGCGTCCGCAAGGTCGAGAGCGAGCTTTCCGCAGATAACCTTGCCCGCTGGCTGGGCGCACTCAGCCAGCGGGAAGTTCAGGTATTTTTGCCGAAATTCAAGACGACGAGTAGGTTCAGCCTCAACGACACGCTTTCGACGATGGGCATGATCGATGCCTTCAGCGAAGCCAGGGCCGACTTCTCGGGCATGGATGGCCGGCCGGGCTGGCTGTACATCGGTGCCGTCATCCACCAGGCATTCGTGGAGGTGAACGAGGAGGGGACGGAGGCCGCAGCCGCGACAGCCGTGGTCATGAGAACACAAGCTATTGGTGCGCCTCCGCCGACCTTTCGCGCCGACCATCCCTTCGTTTTCCTGATTCAGGAGAAGCAGACCGGCAGCATTCTCTTTGCGGGAAGAGTAACTGATCCGAGTACTGCCGGAAAATAGCAGAGGATGCGGTTCCGCCTCAATGTTTTTAAACTATATGACATGAGCTTGATAATGCTGAAAAAATCAACATTTTTCCTTCTTATTTTTCCATTGCTCACATGTTCTTTTTCGTGGACAGATGATGCCATTGCCGAAAGAAGAGTTGGGTATTTCGAGCACAAATATAAGGGAATATATCCCGGCTATAGCTCCTTGGAGACTGTGTTCAAGGCGCTTGGAAAGCCGACAAAGGTGGAAGCAGCCGGAGGAGGCAAGAATTATTTTTATCCTGAAGCGATAATCAATTTCCCCGGAGGAGGAAATCCTAAGGTAAACACAATCCAGATCTATAATGACAACTACTATAAGAGTCCGAGCGGAATTCAATTATTTGATGAAGTGAGCAAGGCCGAGAAGTCAATTGATTCTCCAAATGACGGATCCACGATATTTGATAAAAAGAATGGCATCGTCTATTGGCATGATGGCAAGAAGATAACCAAAATTGTACTCGTCTATTCAGCATATATTGACTGAACGAAGCTCTCGAAATGGCGGGCAGAAAAAGTGCAGGATTGATAATGTTTCGCTACGCGGATGCGGAGCTGGAAGTCCTCTTGGTCCATCCCGGAGGCCCCTTCTGGGCAAAAAAGGATGAAGGGGCCTGGTCGATTCCTAAAGGCGAATATGAAGAGCACGAAGCCCCATTTGAGGTAGCCAGGCGTGAGTTTCAGGAAGAGACCGGATTTAAAGCGATAGCGAATACCTTCATCCAGCTCGACCCAATCAGGCAACCGAGCCGGAAACTGATCAGCGCCTGGGCCTTCGAAGGCAACTGTGACCCAAGTACGATTGCCAGCAATACTTTTGTTGTGGAATGGCCGCCGCGCTCCGGGAAGCAAGCCGAATTTCCGGAAGTCGATCGTGCGGGCTGGTTTTCTATTGATGCGGCGATGAAGAAAATTCATAAAGGCCAGCTGGGGTTCATCGAGCAATTGTGCATAAAGCTCGGTTACCCACCAAAACCTATGCCGTCTCAATGAGCGACTACACCGATTTTCCGCAAAAGGTAAGACCGCTCTTTTTCTCTACATGACGCCAATGCCGCCCGGCGAGGTCGGGGTGAACCGGCCGCCCAGAGTGTACCGGGAGCCCGGCGAGTAGAAGGTGCTGCTGGTGGCGATCCTGTTGCCGACCCAGGTCTTGCGGTGCAGGGCCAGGCACGGTTCCGCACTGTTGATTTCCAGCAGATCCCTGATCCAGGGCTCGGGGATGAGTGCCTCGACCACATGCTCGATGGCGGCAACCGGGGCGATACTGAGCAGGTATTCGCTGACCGTCACTTGAGTGAAATCCTGTTCCAGAAAGTGGGGGGCGATCTCCGGCCGGATGTAGCGGCAGGCGAGTTGGATCGGCACGTCGTCTTCCTTATGGATGATTATGGCGTGGAAGACCGGGGCATAAGGAGCAAGCTCCATGGCGGCGGCGAGCGAGGGCCTGGCTTTTTCTTCCTCCAGCAGGTGAATGACGCAGGAATAGCAGCCGCCCCGGGCGCGAATCTCGTCGGCGATGGACTGGATGGTAAAGAGGGCGGCCTGGGGTTTTCTCACGGCGACAAAAGTGCCTTGGCCCTGCCGGCGGCTGAGCCGCCCTTCGGCGGTCAGTTCGCGCAGAGCCCGGTTGACGGTCATCCTCGAAACGTTCAGGGCCGCGACCAGCTCCGCCTCCGATTCGATCCGCATGCCGGGCAGCAGGGAATTGCTGTTGATCCGGTCGAGGATATAGTCCTTTACCTGCTGGTAGAGGGGCGGCTCCGTGATGTTTTGGACAGGTTTCCCCACGGCCGCTATCCTGCAATTCCCGTCAAACCGGTAAAACTCGGCAGGAGGTCGGCTGCAATCAGATGGTTGAAGGTTCCCGCCTGAACGAGTTGCTGGGCCTTTTGAATGTCCGGGGCGAAATATCGATCCTGATCGTAGAAGGCGACCACCTCCCTGACCTTCGCCTTCGCCGTTTCAAGCAGCGGCGAGGATTTGAGGGGAGCGCGGAAATCGAGACCCTGGCAGGCGGCCAACAGTTCGATGGCCAAGACCCCCGCGGTATTGTCGGCCATCTCCAGCAGTCGGCGGGCAGCGAAGGTGGCCATGGAGACATGATCCTCCTGGTTGGCGGAGGTGGGCAGGCTGTCCACCGAAGCTGGATGGGCGAGAGACTTGTTCTCGCTGGCGAGAGCCGCGGCGGTTACCTGAGCGATCATGAAACCGGAGTTGAGGCCGCCTTTTTCGACCAGGAAGGGCGGCAGCTTCGACATATGGGTATCGATCAACAGGGCCATCCGCCGCTCGGACAGCGCCCCGATTTCGGCGATGGCGAGCGCCAGGTTGTCGGCGGCCATGGCCACCGGTTCGGCGTGGAAGTTGCCGCCGGACATGATATCGTTCTCTTTGGCGAAGACCAGCGGGTTGTCGGAGACAGCGTTCGCTTCGGTTACGATCACCGCCGCGGCATCGCGGATCTGATTGAGGCAGGCACCCATCACCTGCGGCTGGCAGCGCAGGGAGTAAGGATCCTGGACCGCCTCGCAATCTTTATGGGAAATTTCGATTTCGCTGTGGGCGAGGAGCTGTCGGTAGGCGGCTGCCGCATCGATCTGTGCCTGATGTCCCCGCACCTCGTGGATCAGCGGATCGAACGGCCGTCTGCTGCCGAGCGCGGCGTCGACGCTGAGGCTGCCGGAGACGAGTGCTGCCGCAAAGAGGTCCTCGGCGGCAAATAACCCTTCCAGGGCAAAGGCGGTGGAGGCCTGGGTGCCGTTCAGGAGGGCCAGGCCTTCCTTCGGTCCGAGGTTAATCGGGCTAAGCCCGGCGATCTGCAGCCCCTCCGCGCCCGGCAGTTGTTTACCTTTATGAAAAACCTCCCCTTCGCCGAGCAGCACCGTGCTCATATGGGCCAGCGGCGCCAGATCGCCGGAGGCACCGACCGACCCTTTCCGCGGGATGCAGGGGTAGACCCCGGCGTTGACCAGGCGAACGAGGGCGTCGATCACTTCGTAGCGGATGCCCGAGTAGCCGCGCGCCAGACTGTTGATTTTCAGGATCATCATCAGCCGAACCGTCGATTCCTTCATGAACTCGCCTACTCCAGCGGCATGGGAGAGGACGATGGAGCGTTGCAGGTGTTCGAGCTCGCTGGTCGGGATGATGGTCCGCGCCAGCAGGCCGAAACCGGTGTTGATGCCGTAGATTACCCGGCCCTGCTCGATGAGATTTCTGACCGTCCGCACCGAGGCCTCGATATCCGCCCGGCATTCTTCAGTAAGTTGTACTGTGACCGGTGTCTTTGCGATCGTGCGCAGTTGCGTCAGGGTAAGTTTGCCGGGGTGGATGAGTATCTCGGTGGTCATAATTCCTCGTATTGGTCTGAAGGTTGCCCGGAAGCCGGGCCACATGTATTATTTTGGTCAAATGTATATACAATAACAGCAGAAATCAACTGAAATCGTCTTATGCAAAACAACTTGTATATACAAATTTGTCATGGTAGAATTACGTAAGACTCTATCTGAAGAGTGATTGATGCGTATAATAACCTGAATACGAGGAGCAGATATGTGGAGCAACAGCGAGATAGCCGGGGCCATGAAAATCCGGCTGGACGATGAACTGCCGGAAAGGGAAGAATTCGTCGCGGACATCAGGCGTGCGCCGGACCGCGGTTTCAGGCTCACCAAGAGCCAGACGGAGACGGCCCTGAAGAATGCCTTACGCTACGTTCCGGAACGGCATCACACGATTTTGACGCCAGAGTTTCTTGAAGAGTTGCGGACCCGCGGCCGGATCTACGGTTACCGCTTCCGCCCCCACGGGAGGATCAAGGCAAGGCCCATCGATGAGTATCAGGGCAACTGCCTGGCCGGCCGAGCCTTCCAGCTGATGATCGACAACAACCTCGACTTCGAGGTAGCCCTCTACCCCTACGAGTTGGTAACCTACGGCGAAACCGGCAGTGTCTGTCAGAACTGGATGCAGTTGCGGCTGATCAAGAAATACCTGCAGGCGCTGACCGACGACCAGACTCTGGTCATGCAGTCGGGCCATCCCCTGGGTCTGTTCAAATCGAGCCCGGACCAGCCGCGGGTGATCATCACCAACGGCCTGATGGTCGGGCTCTACGACAACCCGGACGACTGGGAAATAGCCGCCCAGATGGGAGTCTCCTCCTACGGCCAGATGACCGCCGGCGGCTGGATGTACATCGGGCCCCAGGGTATCGTCCACGGCACCTACAATACGCTCCTGAACGGCGGGCGGAAGATGTGCGGGGTCGCTCCGAACGGCGATTTGGCCGGGCTCCTCTTCGTCTCGTCGGGCCTCGGCGGAATGAGCGGCGCGCAACCCAAGGCGGCAAAGATCGCAGGCGCAGTGTCGATCACCGCCGAGGTCGATCTCTCGCGGATCGAAACCCGCTACCGCCAGGGCTGGGTCGATGTGGTCTCAAGCGATCTCGATGAAATTCTCGCCTTGGCCGAGAAAAGCCGCGCCGCTAAACAAAACACCTCGATCGCCTACCACGGCAACGTGGTGGATCTCCTGGAACATCTCGCGGCCCGTCAGTTTCCCGCGGAACTCGTCTCCGACCAGACGTCCTGCCATGTGGTCTATGACGGCGGCTACTGTCCGCAGGGCATCGACTTTGCCGAGCGCACCCGGCTGCTGGCCACCGACCGGACCAAATTCCGGCAGCTGGTGGATGTGAGCCTGCGCCGCCATTACCAGGCGATTCAGAAGCTCACGGCCCAAGGCTCATTTTTCTTCGACTACGGCAATGCCTTCCTGAAAGCGGTCTTCGATGCTGGGGTGAAGGAGATCGCCAAGAACGGCGTCGACGCCAAGGACGGCTTCATTTTCCCCTCTTATTTCGAGGACATCATGGGGCCGATCTTCGACTACGGATACGGGCCGTTTCGCTGGGTCTGCCTGAGCGGGAGTCCCGATGACCTGCACAAAACCGATCGCGCGGCGATGTCCTGCATCGATCCGAACCGCCGGGCCGAAGACCGCGACAACTACATCTGGATCCGCGATGCCGAGGACAACCGGCTGGTGGTCGGCAGCCAGGCCCGCATTCTCTATTCCGATGCGGGAGGCCGGACCGCCATCGCCCTCAGATTCAACGAGATGGTGCGAAACGGCGAGGTCGGGCCGATCATGCTCGGCCGCGATCATCACGATCCGGGCGGCACTGATTCGCCTTTCCGGGAAACGGCCAACATCAAGGATGGCAGCAACGTCTGCGCCGATATGGCCACCCATTGCTTTGCCGGCAACGCCGCCCGGGGCATGTCTCTCGTCGCCCTGCACAACGGCGGCGGCACCGGCATCGGCAAGGCCATCAACGGCGGCTTCGGCATGGTGCTGGACGGGAGCTCAAGGGTCGACGACATCCTCCGCTCCGCCATGTCCTGGGATGTCATGGGCGGGGTCGCCCGGCGCAACTGGGCGCGGAACGCAAACGCCATGGAAGTGGCCATGTCTTACAACAAAGAAAACGGCAACGGCGACCAGATCACCATCCCCTACCAGACCGACGAAGGGCAGGTGGCCGAGGCAGTAGCGAAGTTATTTACCAAAGCTTGAGGAATGGAGGACAGCATGTCGCGACAACTCTTTGGCAATGCGAGGATCTATACTCCGGTGGACGAAGGGCGGCCGCGGGCCGGCAAGGCCCAGAACGAGCTGGCCCACTGGCCGCAAGGGGCGCTGCTCGTGGAAAACGGCCTGATTGTGGCATTGGGTGACGAACGGGAGGTCTTGGCCATGGTCAGTCCGGCCGAGAAACTTGCCGAAGTCGACTGTGGCGGCCGGTGTCTGGTGCCGGGCTTTGTCGATCCCCACACTCATATGTGCTTTGCCGAACCGCGCGAGGCGGAATTCGCCCTGCGCCTCACGGGTACGCCTTATCTGGAAATCCTCCGCCAGGGCGGCGGGATCCTCTCCTCGGTCCGCTCGCTTGTGGCGGCCGGCGAGGACGAACTCTACGAGAAGACCTTGCGGCGCGTCGCCACCGCCCTGCGTTTCGGTACCACGACTCTGGAAATTAAGAGCGGCTACGGCCTGGATACGGCAAACGAGCTGAAAATGCTGCGCGTTATCGACCGGGTGGCGAAAGAGGGCGTGGCCGATGTGGTCGCCACCTTTCTCGGCGCCCACGCGGTGCCGCCCGCCTACCGTGACAATCCTGCCGGCTTCATCGATATGGTGATCGAGGAAATGCTGCCCGCGGTTCGCCGCCAGGGCGTAGCCCGGTTTTGCGACGTCTTCTGCGAGGAGGGTGTTTTTTCGGTGGCCGACAGCCGGAGGTTGCTCGCGGCCGCCGGGGCCATGGGTTTCGGCGTCAAGCTCCATGCCGACGAGGTCCACGATCTTGGCGGGGCGGGCCTGGCCGCGGAACTTGCGGCCGTTTCGGCGGATCATCTGCTGGCGGCAAGCGAAGCAAACCTTGGGGCAATGGCCGCGGCGGGGACGATTGCCATCCTCCTGCCCGCCACCGCTTACAGTCTCAGAAAACCCTACGCCAAAGCAAGAACGATGATCGACCGCGGCCTGCCGGTGGCCCTTGCCACCGACTGCAATCCGGGGTCGAGCTTCACCGAATCGATGCCGTTCGTCATAGGTCTTGCCGTCCTCAACATGCGGCTGACTCCGGCCGAGGCCTTGACCGGCGCCACGTTGAACGCCGCCTACGGCATCGGCATGGCGGACCGGGTGGGGAGCCTCGATAAAGGCAAGCAGGCCGATTTTCTGCTGCTCGACGGCGAGACACCGGCCATCCTCGCCTACCATGCCGGGGTGTCATCGGTTGCTGCTGTCTATAAGAAAGGTCAAAAAATTAAATGCATACCGAGCGGGGGGGCCTTTACAAGGGAGATTCAATGAAGAAAATAGTCGAATGCGTGCCCAATTTTTCAGAAGGCAGAAATGAAGAGACCATTGCGGCGATCAGCCAGGCCATCGAAAATACCAAAGGTTGCACCCTGCTCGATGTCGATGCCGGAAAATCCACCAACCGCACCGTCTACACCTTTGTCGGCGATCCGGAAAGTGTGGTAGAGGGGGTGCTGGCGGCAGCCCGGGTGGCCACCGCCAGGATCGACATGCGCACCCACCGCGGCGAGCATCCCCGCTTCGGCGCCATGGATGTCTGCCCCTTCGTCCCGGTTACCGGGGTGACCATGGCGGAATGCGTCGAAATTTCAAAGAAA
>MGTI01000128.1:0-6307 GCA_001799365.1 Desulfobacterales bacterium GWB2_56_26
TCTACACCGAAATCCGCCAGGAGGCGACCCGTCAGGGTACGCCTTCCCTCACCTACAATCAGGTGAGAAAGCTGACGGAGACGGCTTTGCTGCTCGAAGAGCATTTCGGCGAACCGCAGGATATCGAGTGGTCGTTCGATCATCAGGGGTTGCTCCACATCCTGCAGAGCAGGCCGCTGGCCGGCAGCCATCCGGCCGAAGAGCCGGTGAAAGTTGAGGCCGCAGTGGGCGAATCGGGTGCCGCGCCGATTTTGTTCGGCGGGGTCTGCGCCAGCGGCGGCATCGCCTGCGGCGAGGTGTTCACCGTCGATTCCGCCGAAGACATGCGTGGTTTTCCGAGAGGGGGTGTTCTCCTGCTCGACCATCCCCTGCCGGAGTGGGCGCCGCTCCTGAACCGGGCGGCAGCGGTCGTCGCCGGCGGCGGGACCGAGGCGGGACATTTAGCCACCATCGCCAGGGAATTCGGCATTCCGGCCCTGTTCGGACTGCCGGAGGCCATGAGCACTCTTACGGCCGGCCGGACCGTCACCGTCCATGCCACCGGCCGGGCGGTGTTCGACGGCCGCCGGGACGATCTGCTTCGCCAGAAGAACGTCAAGCGGGACATCATGGCCGGCAGTCCGGTCCAGCGCATCCTCACCGAGGCCTTGCAGCTGATTACCCCGCTCAACCTCAACGACCCCGCTTCGCCGCGCTTCAAGTCGTCGTGGTGCGAGACCCTTCATGACATCACCCGGTTCTGTCACGAGAAGTCGGTGTCGGAAATGTTCGGCTTCGGCCAGCATACCAAGTTCTACCATTCGGCCGCCAAACGCCTGGTCGGCGAGGTGCCGCTGGAATGGTGGGTGATCGATCTGGCCGACGGCTTTCGCGAGGGGGCAGGCGGGGAGTCCAAAACCATCCGCATCGACGATATCGTCTCAATGCCGATGCTGGCCATCTGGCGCGGCATCTCCGCCTATCCATGGCAGGGACCGCCGCCGGTCTCCGTACGCGGCTTCGGCTCGATCATTTTTCAGTCGGTCATGCGGCCGGAACTCGATCCGGCGGTGCCCTCGGCTCTGACCACCAAGAACTATTTCCTCATTTCCAAAAACTTCTGCAATCTCAGTGTCCGGCTCGGCTACCACTACGCCATGATTGAGGCATTCTTAAGCGATCTGCGCACCGAAAGTTACGTGACCTTCCGGTTCAAGGGCGGCGCCGCCGACCTGCAGCGCAAGGCGGTGCGGGCAAGACTTCTGGCCGATATTTTGAAACGCTATGATTTCCGCATCGAGTTGCGATCCGACGCCCTGCTTGCCCGGGTAAAAAAAGGTTCGGTGGAGTATCTCGAACAGCGCTTGCAGATTCTCGGCTATCTCACCCTGCATGCCAGACAACTCGATATGGTTATGAATCAGCCGGGGGCGGTTGAACTGTATCGGGAAAAATTCTTACGGGAAATTGAAGAAATGCTCGGCAAGATCGAATCAACCTGTGAGGAGGTCGATGATGAAGAAGAACAAGAAAATCCTGTTGGTTGACGACGAGGCCGATTTTCGCGACATCATGGCCAAGTTTTTTGCGCGCCGGAAGGTGGATTTCGCTGCGGCGGGCAGCTGTTTCGAGGCCCTGGATCTGCTTGAACACGACGAGTTCGACGTGGTGATTATGGACGTCACGATGCCCGGGCTCGATGGCCTGAAGTGCATGGCGGAGATGAAAAAAATCCGCCCGGAGCTCGAGGTTATCATCCTCACCGGCCATGCCTCGCCCAATGCGGGTATTGCCGGGATGAAGCTGGGCGCCTTCGATTATTGTCTGAAACCCATCGACTTTGAAGAATTGCTCGAAAAGATCATGCTGGCCCGCAAGTCGCTCTCCACCTGACAACGCTCCCTCGCAGTCACGGGAAAGAGAACGTCCGTGCACGTGAAGCAAACAACCGCTTTATTGTGGTTGAGAAAGAGCCAGCCGGGGGCACGACCTTCAAGATCTACCTGCCTCGGACATACTCGCTGGCCAGGGTTGAGCCAAACCAGGAAAAGCAGCCATTACTTGCTTGAAAAATCTCCCCGTATTGGTTTCACTGCGGGGATGACGAACCCATCAATCCCGACCATAGCCGACCTGGCGGCGCTGTTGCAAAGCCTCGACGGCAAGGTTTTCGGCAGCTACCGGCAACTCTTGCAGAAGGTCTTTGCCGGCGACCGCTATGCAGTCCGTTTTTGCCATATTCAGGGGAGTCCGGGAGCTTTTCCGGCCTCCGTCTGCCAGTTGGATTTATACCATGCAGACCTTGGGCTTGCCGACTGGAGTTTGGCCACGGCACCGCGCCGGCTGGCCACGGCGGATTACCTGATCCGGGCCTTTGCGGCAGGTGTCGAACGACATGGCCGGCAGCATCGCGGCGCCCAGGGCAGCGGCTCCTTTCAGCCGCTTACGTTGCCGCCGCAAGTCCTGGAGCGCAACCTGGTCCGGTTCGGCGAGAACAATGTGCACCTGGCCTTTCGCATCAGCCTGCCGGGTTCCCGCGACAACCGGGTGCTCGGCAGGCAGGCGGCGGAGATGTTTGCCGTCGAGTTTGCAGGAATTGTCGAGAGTTTGCGCTGCTCGGTGGGTGAGACCCGGCAACTGCGGCGCCACTGCGAGGTGGTCGAGGATATGGTGGCGCTGCAGGGGCAGCTCGACTATTACGGTTTGGTGGCCTTTGTCGGCGACGGGTCGGTCTTGCCCAGGGCATCAGGCATCTCCCAGGAACCGCTCACGGGGGCGGTGCCTTTTCATGCCCCGGAGGAACTTGCGGTGACCGTCACCCTGCAAAATGGCGGACAGTGCCGGGGCTTAGGCATCCGGCCGGGGGTCAATGTCGTCATCGGTGGCGGTTTTCATGGCAAGTCGACCCTCCTGAATGGATTAGTGAAAGCTGTCTATCCCCATGTGCCGGGCGATGGGCGGGAGCGGGTGGTGACTCACCCCGAGGCGGTCTTGGTCTCTACCGAGGAGGGCAGGGCGGTCACGCAACTGGATATCTCCGGGTTTGTCGGCAACCTGCCCGGCGGCGCGGAAACGACCCGCTTTTCGACGGCCAACGCCAGCGGCAGCACCTCCCAGGCAGCGGGCGTCGTCGAAGCGGTGCAGGCCGGGGCCCGCTTTCTGTTGCTTGATGAAGATTCGTCGGCCGCCAACCTTTTGATCAAAGACGGCAACATGCGCCGGCTGATCCCGGAAGATCCGATCACCTCGCTGTTCGACCGGGTCCGGGAACTTTACCATGACTTCAGCGTCAGCACCCTTATGGCAGTCGGTGGCAGTTCTGAGTATCTGGGCGTGGCCGACCAGGTCATCGGCATGCGCAATTATCTGCCGGTGGACATGACCGGTCAGGTCCGGGGTTTGACTCTCCCTCAGCCGGAAAAGCCGGCGAAGCCGCTCACATTGAGCGACAACCGGAGGGTGCTGGCTGAGAGTTTCGATCCGTCGTTTCTGGCCGGGCGCATCGGCAAAACCCTTCCTGTGCGGATCAAACCGCTTCGGCTGCAGGAGAGAATTCTCGAGTACGGCAACGAGCGGCTCGATCTGATGAAACTCTCGGCTTTGGTCGATCCCGATCAGGTGCTGGCCATCGGTTATGGTTTGTTGATGGCAAAAGACCTCTGTCGCAGGCGATCGCTCTCGCCCTCGGCCCTGGCCGAACTCCTCGCAGGACTTTTTGCCAAGGACGGACTTGGAATTCTTGTCCCGAACAAAGAAGACGTCCTCTTCCTTGCCCGCCCGCGCAGGCTGGAGCTGGCCGCGGCAATCAATCGTCTGCGCAGTTTGAAGGTCGAATCCTGCTGAAAAGGATGTTTCAAAAAATGCCTGAAGTGGTATAACTGCCATTTTTCTTTCAATCGGCAGGTCGGACTCTTCCGCAGCAATTACTTTTCGGAAAATATTATGCTTGGCACCATCGTCAATGCTCTCGCCATCCTCGGCGGGAGTCTTCTGGGACTTCTCTTCAGTAAGGGCATCGCCGATAATTACAAAGAGATCATCCTGAGCGGGGTCGGCCTTTCGGTGCTGCTGATCGGCGTGAAGAGCGCCCTCGTCTCGAACGATCTGATGGTCGTCATCTTCTCCGTCATCATTGGCGCGCTCTTGGGTGAATGGTGGCAGATCGAGAAAAAACTGGAGGCCCTCGGAGCCTTTCTCGAAAAGAAAGTTACGACAAAATCGAGCGACACCAAGTCCTTTGCCAGGGGCTTCGTCACCGCGAGCCTGGTTTTCTGCGTCGGCTCCATGGCCATCGTCGGGTCACTGGAGAGCGGCCTGACCGGCAACCACCAGACCCTCTTTGCCAAATCGGTGCTGGACGGCGTGACCTCCGTCATCTTCGCCTCGGCAATGGGGCTGGGGGTGATGTTTTCGGCCGCCGCCGTGTTTCTCTACCAGGGGCTCATTACTATTACTGCAGTCTTCATGAAGAGTTTCCTGGTGCCGGAAACCATCGCCCAGATGACCTCCGTCGGGGGGCTTTTGATCATGGCGATCGGCATGAACATGCTGAAGATCACCGCCATCCGGGTGGGCAATCTCCTGCCGGCCATCTTCCTGCCGCTGGCTTACTTCGCTGTTCGGCAGTGGTTCTTTTGATTTGCACCTGTTTTTCGTAGGAGCACTCCGTTCACCTCGATGATGCGGTGGTGCGTGGAGCGCACCCTACAGGACTAATCCTTTTGGATGCAATTGAAGGGTCCCCGTTCAACCAAGCGGTTTGACCGCCTCAAGTGTGGCCGAGGTCACATACTCCTCGATTCCGTGGCCCGGCAGCCACTCGCGGATAAAATCCGCGCTGCCTGCCTTCGGCCTGATCCGGATATCCGCAAAACCTGCCTTCCGTAACAACGATTCAAGCTCTTGGACCCGCGATGCGCCGGCGATGCAGCCGGTGTGCAGGGCTATATCGTTTTTCAGGGCTTCGGGCAGCTCGGCCAGGGCCACTACGTCGGCTACGGCCAGCCGGCCGCCGGGCTTCAGCACTCGAAAGGCTTCCCGGAAGACCTGCTCTTTCTCGGGCGAGAGGTTGATCACGCAATTGGAGATGATGACGTCGACCGTTCCATCCGCCACCGGCAGGTATTCCAGCTTCCCCAGGCGGAAATCGACATTGGTCAGACCCACTTTTTCGGCATTGCGCCTGGCTTTGTCGATCATCTCAGACGTCATGTCGACGCCGATGACCTGTCCCTTGTCGCCTACGGCCCGCGCCGCCAGGAAACAGTCAAAGCCGGCGCCGCTGCCGAGGTCGAGGACCGTTTCGCCGGGCGCAAGCGAGGCGATGGCCTGGGGATTACCGCAACCGAGCCCGAGATTGGCCCCGTCCGGCACCGCCGCCACTTCCTCGCCGGAATAGCCCAGCCCGAGGGCGATCTCCGCCGCCCGTTGTCCCTTTGGCAGCGTCAAGTCGGACGTGCCGCAACAGGATGAGGTGCAGCCGCAGCCGGTTTGCCCTGCGGCGGCAATTTTGCCGTAATTTTCCTGAACCGCTCGACGAATTTCGTCGTTTTTCCGTTTGTCCATTTCGCTTCTCCGTTAATGATTTTAACAGTAATGAGCATCTCGCTCACTCTTCAGACGGGAAAGAGTCAAAAAGGACGCAGGAATTTTTTATTTTTTTAAACTTAACAGCTGTCGCAGCTTTTCTTCTTTCGCTGGTAATCGGAGAGCCTGCCCCCATGGTCGAACTCCAGCCGGCAGCACTCGGCCAGCATCTCTTTCAAGAGGGCCCGGCCGCGCTGGATCCGCGACTTGGCGCCGGATAGGGAAATCGACTGCAGCTCTGCCACCTCCCGTTGCGTAAGCCCTTGCAGTTCCGAGAGTTCGATCGCCTCCCGGTACTTCTCGGGCAGCTGCCGGATCATCGGCTGCAGGCATCGGGCCAGCTCCTGCCTGGCCGTCTCAACGGGTTCGGTCTCGGGCTGGGCGAGCCAATCGGGGACTTCCAGCACGGGTTTTCGGGCTCTGAAATGATCGAGGATCGCGTTGCGCGCCGTCCGGTAGAGCCAGCCTTTCAGCTTGGTCTCGTCTTTCAGGGAGGCAAGGCCGCCATGCATCTTGAGAAAGACCTCCTGCAGGATGTCGTCGGCCGTCGCCTCATCGCCGACTCTCCGTCGAATAAAGGCCCAAAGCGCCGCATGGTATTCCTGCCAGATTTCTTCCACGGGAGCCTGCCTTATTCTTCAATCTTCTTGTGCAATTTCACCGGAGCAGCCTTCTTGCTGCGGTGGGCCCGGATATTGAGGAGTTCGACCAAAACCGAAAAGGCCATGGCAAAGTAGATGTA
>MGTI01000128.1:6489-15813 GCA_001799365.1 Desulfobacterales bacterium GWB2_56_26
TCTGCAGAATGGTGGACATAAAGCCGTAGCCGATACTCGGTGCCTGGGCCTCCTGTGCAGCCTCCAGACTGGTATGGATCTCATGGGTTGCCTTGATGAGCAGAAAAATGCCGCCGCCGATGAGTACCAAATCCCTGCCGGAAATTTCCTGCCCGGCCACGCTGAACAGGGGCTCGACCAGGCCGATTATCCAGGCCAGGCTGAACAGCAGGGCAAGTCGTGAAATCATGGCAAAGCCTATCCCCAGGGTCCTGGCCAGGTCGCGTTGCTGTTGCGGCAGTCTGCCTACCAGAATGGTGATGAAGATAATGTTGTCGATGCCGAGCACGATTTCCAGCGCCAAAAGGGTGGCAAGCGCCACCCACGCTTCGGGGGAGAAGAGCCATTCAAACATGTTGCCTGTTCCTTGGATAGAGGAGGTTGAAAAAGAACATCGTCTATGGTTGTGCCAATCGTCAATTATGATATCATGCAGTAATGACTTGTCTTCAATGTTTTCTTGAATCCGCTTCCTACGGAAAGCTTGCGGCACTTCGACGAACAGTATAGGCTTCCCTGTTGGAAAAGCATCGGGGTGCACGACAAATTTTCACGGAAACAGTATCTATTTTACAGTTCATGGAAACCAAAAATCTTCCTTTCAGCTCGTTGCCTCCTCCCTGGAATCATATCCTGCCCAATGTCGCCCTGATCATGGTCTGGGGAATGCTCTTTGGCCTGGTCTTTCTGCTGCGGTCCTTTTTTCTATTGCTCTTCCTTACCTTCGTGTTTTCGGCGATCCAGGCCAATGGTGTTAATCGACTGGAAAAATATATCAGAAAAAGATTGGTGCGGGTGTTTGTCGTGGCCGCGATATTTCTGACTGTTCTCAGTATGACCTTCGTGTTCCTCGTGCCCAAGGTCAAGGTGCAGACGGAACTCTTTATCAACCAGTTTTCCTCATATCTTGTGCGGGTCGACCAGGAGATTCTGGAGCTGAGCATAAAATACCCGGTGATCAACGAAATCTTTCCGAAACTTGTGGTCGAGGAGGTGGAGAACAATCAGGAGGTGAAGAAAAAAAACCTGGGCTATTCGCCGACCCGGTCGATGCTCCAGCAGCTGCTCAAGATCGGGGAGGAATCCGGCGGCATCGAAAATATCAACTATCTCCTCAGCCGGTTGGGCAATATCGGCGGCAAAATCGCCACGGTGACCTCGACCTTTCTGTTATCCATCCTGTTCTCCTTCCTGATCGTGCTCGATTTGCCGCGGCTTGCGGCCAGCGTCCGGGAGTTGGAATATACCAAACTGCGCTTCGTCTACCTGAGTGTCGCCGATGAAATCCGCGATTTTTCCCGGGTGCTCGGCAGAGCCCTGGAGGCTCAGCTGCTGGTTGCCATCGTCAACAGCATCCTGACCGCCATCGGCATCACGCTCCTTGGTATCGGCCAGCATGTGGCCTTTTTGTCGGTGATCGTTTTCTTCTGCAGTTTCATTCCGGTCATCGGGGTGATTATCAGTTCGGTGCCGATCTGCCTGGTCGCCCTCCAGGTCTCCGGCATTCAGACCATGCTGCTGGCGGTGCTGCTTATCACCGTCATTCACCTGATCGAAGGTTATATACTCAATCCGCGGATCTACGGTTCTTATATGCGGATCAACCCGGTCATTATCCTGATCATTCTCACCGTTGGCGGGAAATTGTTCGGTTTCTGGGGACTTCTGCTCGGCGTGCCGTTCTGCACCTATCTGTTCGGTCATGCCATCCGGATAAAAAACGGCAAGGACCTTACTTCGACCAATTAATTGTGTATTCAGATACATTTCACTCATTATGGATATCCTCCTCCTGCTCCTGCTCATTCTGCTGAACGGGGTTTTTGCCATGTCGGAAATCGCCGTGGTATCATCCCGCAATTCTCGCCTGCAGAAGCTGGCCAACGACGGCAGTTCGGGAGCCCACTCCGCCCTGCAGTTAAAAAACGACCCCACGGTTTTTCTCTCCACAGTGCAGGTCGGCATCACCATGGTCGGCATCCTGAGCGGCGCCATCGGCGAATCGGCCCTCGCCGAACCTCTCACGGCCTGGCTTGCCGGGTTTGCCCCGCTTGCCCCGTACGCCCGGCCCCTGGCCGTGACGGCAGTGGTGGTGGGCCTCACCTATTTTTCCGTGGTGGTCGGAGAACTGGTCCCGAAACGGCTTGGACTGCTCTCTCCTGAAAAGACGGCCGCCTTTATCTCTTTGCCGATGAAGGGTCTCGCTTCGGCCGCCAAACCCCTGGTATGGTTCCTGTCGTTATCCTGCAACGTCCTGTTGCGTCTGGCTCATCGCAAACCGCCCGAGGAGCCGCCGGTAACCAATGCGGAGATCAGGCTGCTGATGAAACAGGGGGCGGAGGCGGGGGTGTTCCACGAAAGCGAGCAGGCCCTGGTGGCCAATGTGCTGCGTCTCGATGAACGGAGTCTTCGTTCGATCATGACCCCCCGGCAGGAGATTTTTACGATCGATCTGGACAAGCCGGAAGAGGAAATCCGCCGACGCCTGGCCGAATGCCCCTACAGCCGGGTAGTCGTCTGCCGCAAAGGGCTGGACAATATCCTCGGTCTGTTGCGGACCGCCGACCTGCTCAAGACGTTCCTCGCCGCCGAACCGCTGGCGATCGAAGAGATCCTTCATCCGCCGCTCTTTCTCTGGGAAGTCGTCAGTACCACACAACTCATCGAAAACTTTCGTAAGGCTAATTTGCAATGCGCCTTGATCGTCGACGAATACGGGGAATTGCAGGGTCTCGTTACCCTGACCGACGTCCTGGCAGCCATTGTCGGTTCTTTGCCCTTCGGCCTGGCCGATCACGATATCGTCAAGCGCCAGGATGGCTCCTGGCTGGTCGCCGGGAGCACGTCCATGGATCATATGAAAATGGAACTCAAGATCGGCGCGAAATTTCCGGGGGAAAAGGATAACGTCTATGTCACGGTGGGCGGCCTGGTCATCCATCTGCTCGGACGTATCCCCACCGAAGCCGATACCTTCGAAGAACAGGGCTATCGATTCGAAGTGGTCGATATGGACGGCAACCGCGTAGATAAGGTTCTCGTGGCGAAAATCGTCCCGGAACAGCGCTGATAAAGCGAATGATTACGGGCCTGACACGATGCCGGGTCTTTCCGGTCCGGTAGAAAATTATCCTGCAGGACCGGAAAGCCGGGGCGGGGGATGATGCGATGCGGCGGGATCAGCGGAAGCTTTCAGCCACCTCGTGTATGAGGGATTCGAGCTTTATCTTGCCCATGGCCAAATTGGCGTCTTTTGCCAGCAGCATGATCAGGTGAATATGGGCTTTGCCCGCCTGCGATTGGGAGAAATCGTCCGCTTCGTTCAGGCAGCGGGCGATGATGTGGGCCTTCGGGGCCTCGATATGGACTACCTGACCGCGGCCGACGTTCATGACATCCGTCGCTTTCTGGGCTTTCAACAGCACATCGTTGGCCAGCGAACCCACCTCGGCCAGTTTCAGGTTGGCGACGTTGACCTGGCCCGCCATCTCGCCGTTCGGCGTAAACACGCCGGCCGCCATGAACCCTTCGATATCTCGCAGTTTGCCTAAAGTGTCTTCCAGCTTGCCCATGATTTCTCCTCCTGAGTGGTGTTGTTCTGGTATTACGTCCGATGTTTCCTGCACGGTTGCGGGAGATGATTCCACCTCGACGACGGGTGCCGAGGGGACTCCCGATTTCTGGACCGCCTCATCGATGCGGCTCATGCCCTCCATCAGCAGCGCCATGAGGGGCTTGTCGATCATTTTCACTATTTTTTTCTGAGGCAGTTTCCTAAAGGTTATCCGGATGTTGTCGCAGGCAAGCAGCTTGAAGAAGGCCTCCTGGCCCTTGATTTCGCCGGCGATCGCGGCCGCAATTTCGCCCTGTTCGAGATAGATGTAGCCATCGGTATGGTTGTTCTTGACGTTCAACAGACAGGTTTTCTGCTCCAGGGAAAGGAGCTGGAGGAAGTTGGCCAGGGAAAATCCGGCAATCGAACCCTCTTTGCCCTCCTGCTGCAGCCCGTCGAGTATGGCCTCGGCCAGCCGCTCGAATTCGACCGGTTTTTCGAGAAGTTTCGAGATCCCAGTGTTATTGATCTTCTCCTCGATTTCCGGGGTGGCGAAGGCGGTCATGACGATCGACGGCAGAAAGGGATACACCACGGAAACGTGAGTGAGCAGCTCGAAACCGTCCATGACCGGCATCCGCAGATCCGTGACCAGCAGATCGATCTTTTCCCGCTGGAAAATTTCGATGGCCTCGCGCCCGTTGACGGCGGTGAGGACATCGAACCGGTCATTGTAGCTGGCCAGACCCGCCTCGATACTCTGCAGCAATCGCGTTTCGTCGTCGACGATGAGCACTGTATGCATGGTTTTTTCATCCCCGGAAGGCACCGTTCGTCAGGTCTTGCTGTTGTCCGGTCTTCAATTGCAGGCGTCATGCCAGAGCACAGAAACAGACGATTGAGTAAATATCATCTTGAAAAAACAGAGAATAAAAAGAAGGTAATTCGGCTGCTGCAGCTTTTTCGGCGACCTTTTTTGCGACAGTGTCCTATTTTGAATCGCCGGGTTTGAGGCAGTGCTGGTCGAGTTTGCGCAAGAGGGTCGATCTGGCGATGCCGAGGGCTTCGGCGGTGCGGGTGTGATTGTGGTCGAAGGCGGCAAGGGCCTTCACGATATGGAGTTTTTCCATATCGTCCAGAGGCAAAATGGGCAGGCCGGGGCAATCGGGACAGGCAAGTGGTGCGGTGGCGCCGGGTCCCGCGGCAGGGGCTTTTGGCTCAAGCAGTCGGGAGGGGTAGATGGTCCCGCCTGTGCGCAGGATGATCGCCCGTTCCAGGATATTTTTCAGTTCCCTGACGTTGCCGGGCCATGGGTAGGCGCAAAGGGCGTGCAGCTCTTTATCGGGCAGGATCAGCTCCTGGTCGGGGGCGATGTCTTTCATCAGGTAGCGGCTGAGCTCTTCGATGTCGCCGGTCCTCTCGCGCAGCGGCGGCAGGTGAAGGCGCAGGACGCTCAACCGGTAGTAGAGGTCTTCCCTGAATTTTTTCTCTTCGACCGCCTTTTCCAGATCCATGTTGGTGGCGGCGACCACCCGTACGTCGATTTTGGCCCCGGTCTCGCCGCCCAGTCGGCGCAGGGTGCCATGGTCGAGGATGCCGAGGAGTTTTGCCTGGAGGTGGAGAGGAATCTCACCGATCTCGTCCAAAAAGAGCGTACCGCCGTCGGCCATTTCAAAAAGCCCTTTGTGCACCGCATGAGCGCCGGTAAAGGCGCCGCGCTCATGGCCGAAGAGTTCCGATTCGATGAGGTTTTCGGGCAGCGCCCCGCAGTTGGCATCGACGAAGGGGGTCGAGGGATCGGGCCCGCGATAGTGGATGGCTTTCGCCACCACGTTTTTGCCGGTCCCGGTTTCTCCGGTGATCAGGATGGGGGCGCGGGTGGCGGCCGCAAGCTCGACCAGCCGGGCGATACCCAAGAGGCCGCCGCTTTCGCCGATCATGATGCTGTGCCGGGATTCCCGGTGGGTATGCAGTTGCTGCAGCTGCTCGACCCGTTCGAGCTGGGCGGTGCGGAAGGCGCGGTCCACGGCCAGCTGCAGCTCCATGAGCTCCAGCGGTTTCGACAGGTAGTCGTGGGCACCGCGGCGCAGGGCCTGGACGGCGTGATCGAGGCTCGGGTAGGCGGTAATAAAAATGATCTTGGCCTCGCCGCATTTTGCCAGAAGCGGCGCGCACAGTTGCGCCCCTTCGCAGTCGGGCAGCTTCTGGTCGAGGAGGATCACCTCCGCCCGGTTGGCGGTGCACCAGTCGAGGCCCTCCCGGCCGCTCTGCACGGTGACCGTGGTGAACTCCCTGTCTCGGAAGAAATCCCGAACCGACGCGCAGAAACCCTTGTCGTCGTCGATGACTAAAAGTGACTTGGAGGGTTTCATGGGTCAGGCTCCCGGGAAACTGACGGTGGCGGTGGTGCCTATGCTGGGATAGCTTTCGATGCCGATCCTGCCGTTCATGGCCAGGAGCATCTTCCGAACGATGACCAGGCCAAGGCCGGTGCCCGTCGTTTTGGAGGTGAAGAAGGGCTTGAACAGATTCTGCGTGTCGGTTTCGGCGATGCCGCGGCCGTTGTCGTCGACTTTGATGTTGATCTGGCCGTCCGCCTGCTCGGCGCTGATGACGATCTGGGGCTTCGGGGCTTCATCCAGGGCGTCGGCGGCATTAGTGATCAGGTTGAGCATCACATGGTGCAGCGCCCGGCTGTCGGCCAGAACCGTCAACGGGTCGCCGGGCAGGATGGTATGAATCTTGATCTTTTTCCCGGCGAAATCGTCGCGGATGAGACCGACGAAATTGCCGATGAACTCGGTGACGGACAGTTCCTGCATGACCGGCCGCTCGAACAGGCTGTAATTCTTCAGGGCCTTGAGTAGATACTCCAGGCGGCTGACCTCCTGCAGCGACCGGTCGAGGAAGAGGGCGATGGTTTCTCGGTCGTATTCCGGGAGATTGCGCTGCAAAACGCTCAAAGCCATTTTGATGGAATTGACTGGATTGCCTATTTCGTGGCGGATGCCGGAGAACACATAGCCGAGATTCTTGGTCAGGTTGGCCGCCTCGATCACCGCTTCCATCTGCCTTCTCTCGGTAATGTCGGTGATCATGATAATGTTGCTCGGTTTGTTGCCGTCGACGGTAAAATGCTCGATCACCACCTGAAAGCCGCCCAGCTGCAACGGGGCGGGAGGAAGGGAAGTTTCCGGCGCTACGGCGTGAGCGGTGGCAGTCATGGCCTCAAGCAGGGGTTGGGGGAGCGCCTCCGCAACCCGTCGCCCGAGAAGCCTTTCCCGGACACTGCCCAAAAAGAGGGCGGCCCGGGGATTGACATAGGCAATCCGGCCGTCGATCAGTTCGATGATGCCCTGCGATATCGATTCGAGGATGATCCGCAGATGATGGTTGTTGTGCAGCAGTTCGCGGGTGACCTGACGGCCGTGAAGATGTTCGGCTCCTTTCAGTTCGGGAACGATGCTCGTTTTCCGCGGGGTTTCGGTATCGGCAACGACCTGGAGGATGTGCCGGCGCATCTCGCCGAAGGGGCCCTTGGCGATCACCGCGTCGACGCCCAGCTGCCGGTAGTCGAGCTGCTCCTCCACAGCAATGCCGGAGACGATCACCAGGTAGCAATGGCGCAGGTGATCCATATTGCGGATGATCCGGCAGAGGTCTTCGCCGCCGATCCGGGGCATGACGAGGTCGATGAAGATGATGTCCGGAGTTACTTCGACGAGAATGTCGAGACAGCCGAAGACGTCGTCCGCACACCAGATGTCATGGCCTTCGCGCCGCAGGATTTCGGCCATCAACTTGAGGATCACCGGATTGTTGTCGACCACGAGGATCTTCTTCTTGGCAGTTTCCACGATGATACCTTCTGGTAAAGAGGCTTTCAGCTCATTAAAAATGCTGACAGGCTATCCCATGTTTCCCTCTCTGCCGGATGACAAAGGAAGACGTTTCAGAAACAAAAGCGTTTCGATATTGTATTAAAGCAGCAGCCGCCTGTCAAATCGCTGCAGAACGTGGCAGGGGCGAAAAATCTTTCGCCCATAGTTGGAGGGCGAAAGATTTTTCGCCCCTACTTCGTCTCGTAAATATCCTCAATTCGGTCCTGCAGGGCGATGACCGTCTGGGGCACGGGTTTGGTGACGATGAAGCTGTCTTTTGCCAGCTTATGGCATCGCGGACAGGCGTTGAACGGGACGGTGAAGGCGTGAATATGGCTTTTCAGACCGGTGGCTTTAATCTCGGTAAAACCGGGGCACTCCGGGCAGAGGTGATAGATTTTGGTTTCCTGGACATGGAAACCGGTGGTGTCGTAGAAGATCTGCTTCTGGGCGGCGACGGTGCCCTTGTTGAGGTGTGCGTCTTTCTTTTTGTGGCGTAAGGCAAAAATCTCCCGTGCCTTGCCGCAGACCGCCTCGATATAGCGGGTCATCTCCGGTGGCTGGAGGAAGCGTTCCGGGTCGTAGTCGGGTTCCTTGACATGGGAATAATCCATGCCGGCCATGGCCAGGATAATCCCGAGGTTGGTATAGGGCAGCGCGCCCTCGATCGAGTAGCCGCCCTCCAACACGCAGATGTCCGGATTGAGCTGACGGTTCAGCCTGGCATACCCTTGCGCGGTAAAATTCATGCTGGTGATCGGATCGGAGTAGTGATTGTCCTGGCCGGCCGAGTTAATGATGAGCTCCGGCTGGAATTCCTCCAGCACCGGCATGACCACCCGGTCCATGACCATGTCGAAACCTTCCTCGCCGGTGTTGGGCGGCAGCGGAATATTGATGGTGTAACCGTCGGCGGAAGGACCGCCCGATTCGTGGAGAAAGCCGCTGCCCGGATAGAGGGTCCGGCCGTCCTGGTGGAGCGAGATGAAGAGGGTGTCGGGGTCGTTGTAGAAAATGTCCTGGGTGCCGTCGCCGTGATGGCAGTCGGTGTCGACGATGGCGATCTTCCGCACGCCGTAGTAGCGGCGGATGTATTCGGTCATGATCGCCTCGATATTGACGACGCAGAAGCCGCGGTCGCCGAAGACCGTCTGCATGGCGTGATGGCCCGGCGGCCGGACGATGGCGAAGGCCTTCTCCGCCTCTTTTTCCATGACCGCCCGCGCTGCCCGGAGCGTGCCGCCGGCCGAGATCAGATGCGATTCGGTGAGGAGCTTTTCAGCCGAGGGCACACAGAGGTGCACCCGGTTGATGTCGGCGTAGGCCGCCAGTTCCGGATTGAAGAAGACGATGTTTTCCACATCTTCGAGGCCCTCTTCCAGCAGCTGATCCCTGGTGTAGAGGAGGCGTTCTTCCCGCTCCGGGTGGTCGTGCCGGATGCACCAGTCGAAGGCGGGAAAGAGGATCAAAGCTGTTTTGTGCGGCGCTCGGGGCATATAGGATGACATGAAAACCTCCTCAGACGGTGGCAAGGCCGGGCCTGATCTGGGCCTTGAGGTTCAGGATCTTGCCCGAGGTGGTGAAGCCGCGGACGACATTCATCTCCAGCCGTTCGAGGAAGTCGATCTCCGGGCACTTCTTCAGGCCCATCCCCGAAATCAGGTCGGCAATTGCCCCTTTGAGCTTTTTCTCGGCGTCGGTCATGCCGAACCGGGCATTGATGGTCTCCTGGCAGGAAATTTCCGGGATGCTCAACCGTCCGTCGGCGGTATCCGCGTAGAGCGTCGCCTGGACGGTCACCCGGGCGCGGGCGGCGCCGATGGCATTGGCCACTTCGTAATCGGCCGGCAC